>NZ_JAAIJR010000111.1 GCF_010915725.1 Thiorhodococcus mannitoliphagus | reverse complement strand
CGCTGAGACAACGATGCCGATAGAAAAAAATGATGGACAGGAGGCAAATCGGACTTGCGTCAGAACAGAGTATCTACAGCTCGGGCGATTACAATATTCAGACAGCCTCTTAGGGATTCGCTTCGTCCGCGGACTCGTTTGCTGACGCTGGTGTTCATCGCTTTGTTCCGCGCAACGGGCATGCTTCTATTCGCCCAGGTTCAGGCTGCTCAGGGAGCGCCAAAACTCGAGGTGAGTCTCACGGCTGGTGTCCGCATCCACGACGACCTCGATCACGTCGAGCCGAGACTCGGCGCGCAGCGCTTCGTCCAGCGCTTCGTCCAGCGCTTGGCTGAGTGCTTCGGGTCCAGCCGCGAGACGATGGCGAACGCCAAAGCCCGCAAGCAGGTTGCCGAGCTCGATCTGAACGGGCGTGCGCCAGAATCGCTCAAAACCCGGAAGACCATGCTGCGGCAGATAGTCGAAGATCCGGCCCCCTCCATTATTGATGACAACGCAGGGCCGGTCGAACGCGCTCCCGAGCAGCAGTCCGCTCAGGTCATGGAGGAAAGAAAGATCTCCGAGCAGGCCGGTGGTGGGGATGCCGCCGGCGCCGAGGCCCGCGAGGGTCGAGGTTTGGCCGTCGATGCCGCTCGCCCCCCGATTGCCGAAGACCTCAAGTGAGGCTTCACGGCTGCCTGACCAAGTGTCGAGCTGACGGATCGGCATGGAGTTGGCGCAGAGCAACCCCTCGCCCCCGGGGAGCTTGTCCAAGAGCGTGGCGATGAGATGGGCCTCGCACCATGGCGCCGCCTGGAGATACTGACGGGCGCGTCGATCGACCTCGGCTTCGAGGCTGAGCCAGTGGTGCAGCCAATCGAGTTGGCGTGGACTGATCTCATCCCTTTCCCATTCGGCGGATAGGATCAGCTCGAAGAACGCCTCGGGCTGGAGGCGAAGTCTCCAGCGGACGTCATGATTCGGATCGCTCCACCGCCCGCCCGGGTCCAGCAAGATGGTCGGTCTATCAGCGAGCCAGCCGAGCAGGGTCTTGGAGACCGGCGCGCGTCCGATTCTGAGCACCCAGTCTGGCTTCAGCGCCTCGGCGATAGGGGCATTGCGCAAGAAGCTGTCGTATCGGGTGATGCGACCAGGACCCGCAGGCCCGAAGCGCAGACCGCTCAGGGGGTCGCACAGAACCGGGACATTGAGGACCATGGCGGCCTTCCAGAGGGCGTCAGCAGCCGCTTTGGACAAGGCACCTGGTCCGCAGCAGATGACGCCGCAGCCCGTGCTCAGCGGTAGCTCATCGAGATGAGCGCGCGCCCTGTCAGTGATCGGCCAGTCTTGGCCTGCTGTGGGTCCTGACTGGGTCCTTGATTCTGCGGCCGTATCGCATCCGGCTGCGCTAAGAAGGTGTCCCTCAATGGCTTCCTGATGCGAGCGATGCCGCCCGAAATCCCCCCTGGCCCCCCTTTGCAAAAGGGGGGAAGTTGTTGGTGGCGACGCGATAAGCTCTGAGCATTCGCTACTTGGAACCAAGGGCTCGCGGAAGGGCAGGTTCAGGTGTATCGGTCCGGGCGGTGAGCTTCGACTGGTTGTGGCTGCGCGCAGGCCGAGTGCGCGAATCATCTTGAGCGCGCCTGGGGTGTCTTCCGCCGGTCCGGGGTCGTGGAATCCCCGGATATAGCCACTGAAGAGGGCGCTCTGATCAATGGTCTGATTCGCCCCCCAGCCCCTGAGTTCGGGCGGGCGGTCCGCCGACAGCAGGATCAGCGGGATCTCCGATTCGGACGCCTCAATGACGGCTGGCAGCCAGTGCGCTGGGGCGCTGCCCGAGGTGCAGAGGATCCCGACCGGCCTTCCCGAGGCGCGGGCGAGGCCGAGCGCGAAGAAGGCCGCGCTACGCTCGTCGAGGATGGCTGTCAGCTCCAGCCCAGGCCGTCGTTGACCGGCCAGCACCAGGGGGGTGGAGCGCGAGCCGGGCGAGACGATCAGTCGGCGCATGCCGCCCTCGATCAGCCCGTCCATCAGGGCGAGCGACCATTGCAGGTTGATGCAAGCCTGGCTCTGCTGAGACGACATCAAGGGGTCAGGCAAACTGCAGGGCGGTGGACATGGCCGCGAGCTTGTGCTCCGTCTCCTGCCATTCGCTCAAGGGATCTGAGCCCGCGACGATGCCGGCGCCGGCATAGAGTTCGGCGACGCGGTCTTGGATGCGGGCACAGCGCAGCAGCACCCAGAGTTCGCCGGTGAGGTCGGGCGCGACGATACCGGCCGCGCCCGTGTACCAGCCGCGCTCGATGGGCTCATGCGCGCGCAGCCAGGCCCATGCCTCCCGTCGCGGCTGGCCGTTGGTCGCGGGGGTCGGATGGAGGCGGTCGGCGAGTTCGAAGACATCGACCCCCGGCTTCAGTTCGCCGCGAACCAGGCTCCACAAGTGCTGCGCGTTGTTGAGCTGCAGGATGCGCGGGCCATCCGGCGGGTCCAGGTGGCGGCAGCAATGGCTCAGCGCCTCATTGACCGCCTCGACGACCACGCGGTGCTCGCGCAGGTTCTTTTCACACGTCTGCAGCCCCGCCGTGATCTGGGCATCGACCTCCGAGTCCTCGGCCCGGCACGCCGTGCCGGCGATGGCGTCCGCCTCGATGCGGTCACGGTGCTGGGTGAAGAGACGCTCGGGGGTGGCGGCGACGAAGTTGTCTTGGTCTCTGCGGATGCTCAGCACCTGACACGAGGGGAAGAGGTAGCCAAGGGCAGCGGAGAGCCGCGTCAGGTCGAAGCGGCGGTGTCCGCGCAGGCGTAGTCGACGGCACAGGACGACCTTTTCGAGCCGCTCTGCGTCGATCTCATCGAGCGCCGAGAAGACCAGTTCACGCCAATCCTCCAAGTCTGGCTCGCTGTCGCCTGGATTCAAGTGGGCGGGCGTGAGTGGGTCCGACGCCGGTGCGTCGAGCAGCGGCACGACACGCTCGAGCCAAGCCTCCCAGTGCCCCAGGAGCCAGTGCTGATCGACGTCGGTCGCTGTCGTCAGGATGAGGGCAGCCTGGCCGCCGTGTGAAGTTAGGGCAAGCTCCGGCAGCCAGAAGACGGCGTTCGGGAGGTCGCCTGCGTCGCTGCCTGGCTTGGGGGTTGGTGAGGCCGCGAATCCGAGCAGACCAAACCCGGTAAAGCCCGTCTCGTCGGGGTCGGATTGCTGCCATCGCGCCGCGGCGGCGCGGGCGTGTCCGCGCAGGATCTCGAGCCGCTGCGGACCCTCGGCGAGCCACTCCGCGGCGACACCGTAGCCCACGCGAAGATCTCCGCGATGCGCGTGCAGGAATTGAAAGCGGGGTCCCGCGATCTCGGGAGCCGCCGTTAGACCATGCGGCAGCTCAAGGACCAGGGAGGCGTATCCCGGTCCTGGCCCCAAGGCAAGGCTGCTGATGGTTTCGCGAAGGCGGGCCTTGAGCTGCTCAAGGGCTTGGAGCTGTTGAAGCATGTTTGGATGGCTTGGGCGGGGCGTCGAAGGCCGCGCGGCGGCGCCACTGGATGACGCCGCCGTCGCGATGCGGCCGGCTCACTGCAATGGCTGGGATTCTAACCGAGGGAGTCCCAGAAGCGCTCGATTGCCGTGGCCGTTTCGGCGGGCTTTTCCCACTGTGGCATCCCGAGCGTGGGGGTGATGCGCTCGGCACGCCAGTTCGCATGGCGGCTGAGGAAGTCCGGCAGCTCATGGAAGTCGATGTTCGGATCCTTGTCGTAGAGCACCAGCACCGGCTGGCTCACCTTGCCGTAGACAGTGTCGCCGGCGTGGGGCGTGAACAACTGGCCCGAGAGGAAATAGAGTGGGGCATTCTTGGCGCCGGGCTGATGCGTGGTGGCGTGGGCATAGTCGATCAGCTCGGCCGGCGGCTTGCCGACGAAGGCCTGGTTGTAGAAGAACTTGATGCTCGGGCGCGTGGTCAGCAGTCCGTAGAGACCGTCGTTGATCACTGGTACGCTCAAGAACTTGTACGCGCGCTCGGCGGCCGCGCCAGTCGGGAGCCCTCGGCGGCTGAAGCCGGTCGGAGAGAGCAGGGCCAGGGAGGTGACCAGTTCGGGCTTGGCCTGCGTCGCCAGCGCGGAAAATTCGCAGCCCAGCGAGTAAGCGACCAGATCTGCGGGCATCTTGACGACAGTCTCGAGGAATTCTGCGATGGTGGCGGCGTAGAGCGCGGGGGAGTAGCGGCGCTTGCTGCGGTCCGAGTGCCCGAAGCCGGGCAGGTCCAAGGCGTAAACGGGGCGCTTGGTGCGGAAGTGCTCGAAGAGCGGCTTCATCTCATGGGCGCTGGGGGCCGCGTTGATGCTGTGAATCAGGACGATGGGTCGGCCTGCGACCGCAGTATCGGCGTAATAGTGGATACGCCCTCCCTGCTGGGTTTCGAGGTCATGGCGGCTGGCGTCGATGGCACCGGGCAGCGAGGCGCTGCGGGCAGTGGCCGTACTGGCGTTGGACGAGATTGCGGAGTCCATGTGCGATTACCTCTGTATCAATTGGGTCTGGCGGTCTCGGTTCTGGGGCTCAGCGCGGCGCACCGCGGGCTCCGCTCGGCAGCCTTAGACGCATGGCCGAGGCATAAGCTCCAGACTCTGTCCTAAAAAATGATGGGATGATCCTTGCCGTGCCGGCCAGCCGATCTCCTTTCACGCAAATGGCGGTTGATCTCGATGAAGTCAAAGGACTGTCAGGCTTGCTTGACGGCGGCTTGTCAATGGAAGTTTACAGTGGTCTTGGCCGCTTGTCTGTTGATCTCGGGCTGCTTGGGTGGCGCTCCCGGGTCCTTGCGCGAGGCGTCCTCGCCTCAGGCCGGGGCGGCGGCGCACAGGGGGGGGCACGACGCCTTCGCCGTCCAGCGAGGGCGCTTGGTCTCCGTCACCGGCTGCGTGCTGAGCTACAGCCGCTATTCAGCGGCGAGCGCGCAACCGGGTGATCTGGTCGTGCTCGGCCACGGTTTCCTGCGTGGCCAGGCAAATATGGCTGGACTGGCACGGGCCTTGGCCGCTTCGGGCGTGACGACACTGACCTTGGATTTCTGCAAGGGCAGCCCCTTCGCGGGCAATCACTTCAGAAATGGCTTGGACATGATGGCTCTGGCCAGGGCTCAGGGCGCGCGCCGCGTGGTCTACGTCGGCTTCTCCGCCGGTGCGCTGGCCGCCTTGGTCGCTGGGCGCAACGATCCGCGCAGCCTCGGAATCGTCGCGCTGGACCTGGTCGACGCCGAAGGGCTGGGCGCCTTGATGGCGGCGGGACTCGAGGTGCCGCTCGTGGGTCTGGTGGGTGATGCCTCGTCCTGCAATGCCTACAACAACGGCTTGAGCCTTTATGCCGCCAGCCGGCAGGCGCTCGTCCGGCGCTTTCCGGGGGCGGACCATTGCGACTTCGAGTCGGAAACCGACTGGCTTTGCCGCCTGGTCTGTCCGCCGGGAGCGGCCGACGCGGCCCTGATGCGGCAAGCCATCATCAAGGCCACGGTGGACGCCGTGGCTGAACTCTTCGCGACTGCGGACGCTGAGCGCCGCAGTCGCCGGCCGGCCAGATTGTCGTCACGCGCGGGCTAGAACTCCTCCCATTCATCCCCGCCATCGATCGCGGCTGGGACGGCACTCAGTCGCTTGTTGCTCGGTCGGCTGGTCTTGGCCGGCATCTGGACGACGGGCCGCTTCGCTGGCGTGGCCTTAGCCGCGGGCTTGACCGCTTGGGGCCGAGCTGACGCGGCAACTGGGCTGTGGTCCGACATCCTGAAGACGGACACAGCCTGAGCCAGTACCCGCGTCTGGTCCTCGAGGCTCTCGGCCGCGGCGGCCGCCTCTTCGACGAGGGCGGCGTTCTGCTGCGTGACCTCGTCCATCTGAGCGACGGCCTGAGTGACCTGCTCGATGCCTGAGCTCTGCTCGCGTGAGGCGCTGGTGATCTCGCTGACCAGACCGGCAACTTGGCGGAAGCTGTTGAGGATCTCTTCCATGGTGCTGCCAGCCTGGCCGGCGATCTCGGCGCCGCCCTCGACTTTGCTGACCGAGTCGGTGATCAGCTCCTTGATCTCTTTGGCGGCCTGGGCACTGCGCTGCGCCAGGCTGCGCACCTCGGCGGCAACCACCGCGAAGCCGCGGCCCTGCTCGCCGGCGCGCGCGGCCTCGACAGCGGCATTGAGTGCCAGGATGTTGGTCTGGAAGGCGATGCCGTCGATGACGCTGATGATGTCGGCGATGCGCCGGCTGGATTCCTGGATGGCGGCCATGGTCTGCACCACGCCCTGGACCATCTCGCCACCGCGTGTTGCCACGGCATTGGCATCCTGGGCGAGCTGGTTGGCCTGGTCGGCGTTCTGTGCGTTTTGCTTGACCGTGGCGTTCAGCTGCTCCATCGAGCTGGCGGTCTCTTCCAGGCTGGCGGCCTGCTCTTCGGTGCGGCTGGACAGGTCCGAATTGCCGGAGGAGATCTCGCCGGCCGCGGTGCCGATGGCATCCGAGACCTCGAGGATCTGGCCGACGACCTCGCGCAGCCGGGCGACCGTGGTGTTGGTGTCGTCCTTGACCTGGCCGAAGGTGCCCTCGTACTCGGCCTCGATACTGCGATTGAGATCGCCGGAGGCGATGGCATTGAGCACGCCGGCAACGTCCGCCAGGCCGTTGGCGACGATCTCCATGAGTCGGTTCAGTCCAGTGCCGAGCTGTTGGAAGAAGGCCTCCTTGCCCGCGACCTCGATGCGGTGTGAGAAGTCGCCGCGTGCCGCGGCATCGATGAGGTCGGCGATTTCCTGCTCGGCGACGACCTCGTCCGTGCGGTCGACCCATTGGGTGACGCGGCCGCGGTAGCTGCCGTCCTCGTCACGCACGGGGCTGGCAGTAAAGCGGAGGGTTCGGCCCGCCAGCAGCATGTCGAATTGGCGCGTCTCGGTGAGTTCTTGGCGATAGACCGCGGCGATCTCTTCATCCTCGAAATAGTCTGCCAGGGTGGCGCCGATCAGCTTGTCGACCGCGAAGCCTGGCTGGCTGCGCTGAATGCTTTCCGCCATGCCGGACCAAAGCCGGCGCGCGGCTTCATTGAGATAGACCAGCTGGCTGCGATCGTCCGAGAGGGTGACCGGGAGGGTGACATTGTCTAAGGCCGTGCGGATGCGCAGGTTCTCGTTGGCGATGCGTTTGGTGTCCTGGATCTCGAAGTCCAGGCGCGCTTGGACCGATTTGACGGCCAGCGTCATTTCGCCGAGTTCGTCATGATTGGTCACTGCGATCCGCTGGCTGTAATCGCTGTTGGAGATGGCCTCGAGATGCCCGCGAATCACCCGCAAGGGCTTGGCGATCTTGCCTGTGAGCTGGAAACCCAGAAGGGCGGCGATGAGGAGCGCGAAGATGGAGAAGCCAATCGCTTGCTTCTCCGCCAGATGCGCCGCGACGACGGACGCGTCCCGCTCGGCCGCCGCGGCTTCATTGATGCGCTGCAGCGCGGCCATAATGAGCTTCTTGTTGGCCCGCCAAGTGACGTTCTCTTCTTCCTTATAAACACGCTTGGCGCTGGCGAGGTCTCCGGCATCGAGGTGATCCAGGACGCGCGCCTGAATGGCTGCTTGGTCCTTGCGCTGGGCCTTGATGCTGTCGAGCGCCGTGATGGCTTCGGCATCCCCCGCAGACAGTTGTCTGAGCGTTGCGAGGCTCTGATCGAACTGGGCGTTCGATTTCTCGAGGTTATCGCGGGCCTGCTTGTCCTGGGGCTCGATGAGGATGTAGCGCATGGCCGCGACCATCTGGAGCCCATTGCCGTAGAGGTCGTTGTAGCCCTGCTCGAGGACCTGGGTCTCGTCCGTGATCTTCTGCAGGTGCCCCGCCGTGCGCTCGATCCCCATGATCGAGATGCCGAGCGCCACCGCGAAGATCAGCGCGGTGATGAAGAGTCCGCCTGGCAGCGCGCGAGTGATGTGGATGTCATTGATGCGCGTGCGGATCCTCGCCACCAGCGGCTGAGCGGACTTGCCGGCGCGCAATCGGGCGTAAGTGGCCTCGGCCTTGGCGATCTGCTCCTGGCTCGGCTTGCGGCGCACCGAGATGTACCCGGTCGTCTGGCCATGCTTGCGCTCGGGCGAGACATTGGCCTCGACCCAATAGAAGTCGCCGTTCTTGCAGCGGTTCTTGACCAGGCCCGTCCATGGCTTTCCGGCCTTGATGGTGTCCCACATGTCCTTGAAGGCTGCGGCGGGCATATCCGGATGCCGGATGATGTTCTGCGGCGCCCCCATCAGCTCGGTTTCGGTGAAACCGCTGATGTCGAGGAAGTCGCGATTGAAGTCGGTGATGCGCCCCTTGAGGTCGGTGCGTGAGACGATCAGCTGATCGTCGCGCATGACGTGCTCGTTGTCCGTAACAGGCAGATTCGTTCTCATGGTCGAGTCCTCGCCCGCTGTGAATCCTGGAGGGTTGTTTTAGTCATTTGATCTGATGCTTGGGGGCCTTCGCTTCACGGTCTCTGAGCCTGGTTCAGGGGCCGTGCAGCCGGCGGCTTGTCGTCGCAAGGTGACGAAGCGGCAATTTAGCAGAATGGTCGGAAATAAACCGGCGAGCTGGTCACAGTCTCGACAGGCTCCTAGGGTCGCTCGGGGTTACTGTGAGCGCGCCGCACCGGCTGGCTATGCGGCTGCGGGGTGGGAACGGGGGCCGCACGCTGGGGCTGTCAGCGCGTGGACAGCCAAGCAGCAAGGGTCTGGATCTCTTCGTCGGTCAGGCCGCCAACCACCGCCCTCATCGCCGCTGACAGGCCATTGGTGCGCTGGCCGTCGCGGATGTCTTTCATCTGCTGCAGCAAGTATTCGGAGTTCTGGCCCGAGAGCTTGGGATAGATTGGCAGGACGGGCTCATTGGGGTGGTCCCCGTGGCAGCTGTGGCACAGCTTCTCTTTGTAGAGTGTTGCGCCATCAGCGGCCAGGGCTGGGGCGTGGGCGCCAATCGTCAGCCCCAGTGCCAGCAGCATGCGGGTCAAGATTCGGGCGTGTCGATCATCCATCTTTGGTAGCCTCACTTCGCGTTCTCTGCCTGTCCACCAGCAGACCGACAGCCGCTTCCGGGGCGACGGCGTTCCCGGATCAACCTGAATGCGTGACCAGAGGGGGCGGATTGTCCTCTGCGCCGCGAAGTCCTCGAAGGATCTGGCTGGCATGGGTCTGGCAAAGAGGTAGCCTTGGCCGAGCCTGCAGCCACCCGAGGACAAAAAGGTCTGCTGCTCAAGCGTTTCGATCCCTTCGGCAAGCACCTCCAAGCCGAGGCTCTGTGCCAGGCTGATCACGGCCCCGGTGATGGCAACCGCGTCGCGATCGCTCGGGATGTCGGCGACGAAGGCGCGATCGATCTTGAGTTTGGTGATGGGCAGGCGTTTGAGGTAGCTCAAGGACGAGTAGCCTGTTCCAAAGTCGTCGATGGCCACGCCGATCCCTTCCGCGCGCAAGCGATGCAGCAAGGGCTCGGCGTTGACTCGATGCGTCACGAGCAGACTCTCCGTGATCTCCAGCTCCAGGCGCCGCGGATCGAGCCCGACGTCGGTTAAGATCCGCAGGATCTCATCGCCCAGCGACAGGTCATCGAACTGGCGGGCGGACAGATTGACGGCGATGGTCGCGTTCGTTGGCATCAGGGCGCTGTCAAGCCAAGCGCGCATTTGGCGGCAGGCCAGCTCCAGCACGCGCCGACCCAACTCGAGGATGATGCCGGTTTCCTCCGCCACCCCGATGAAGCCGTCCGGCGATACGATGCCCCTACTCGGATGCCTCCAGCGCACCAATGCCTCGGCGCCCACCAGCCGGCCATCGCGCAGGTCGAGCTGAGGCTGGTAGTAGACCTCCAGCTCATCGTTCGCGATGGCGTTGCGCAGGCTCGCCTCGAGCATCAGCCGCTCGCGCGCGAACTGCGTCATGTCCTCGGTGTAGTAGGCGAAGGTGTTGCCACCCTTGTCCTTGGCCTTGTGCATGGCGGCATCCGCGTTGCTCACCAACAGATCCGCAGTGGTGCCGTTGTGCGGATAGACGCTGATGCCGACACTGGCCGAGAGGTAGATGGTGCGCTCTTCCAAGAGGAATGGCTGGGCGAAATCATTGAGGATGGCACGAGCCGCCCCGATGGTGTCTTGCGCGCCGGAGAGACTGCGAAGCAGCATAATGAAGGCGTCGCCGCCAATGCGGGCCAATGTATCGCCTTCGGGTACCAGGGCTCCAATGCGCTGCGCGGCTATCTTCAACACCTCGTCGCCGATCGGGTGTCCGAAGCTGTCGTTGACCCGTTGAAAGCGATCGAGATCCACGAAGAGCACGGCCAATTGCCAGCCGTGGCGATGCGCGCGATCGATGGCCTGAGTCAGGCGGTCGTTGAACAGCAGCCGGTTCGGCAGGCCGGTGAGATGGTCGTGAGTCTCCAGGCGCTCGACCGTCAGTTCCTGCTCGCGCAGTCGCGCGACGACGCCCAGATAGTCGGTGATGTCGTGCGTCACCTCGATGATGCTGTTGATCCGGCCCTCAGTGTCCCTCAAGGGGCTTGCGACGATTTCTAGGGTACGCGGCTGTCCCGCGATTAACTCATTGTGAACGACCTTTGACGTCACACCGCTCGCCAGCACCTGCATCAGCGGGCAAGGTTCATCCTCGCCGTGACAGGGCTCTGCGCGGTGCTTCGCAACGCCGTAGCAGGTCGGGGGGCCGGTGTCGGGGGCTTGCGCCCCGCCACGCCGAGCCGCCTCATTCATCTTGATGATGTTGCGATTGGCATCGATCACCATCAACGGCTCGGTGATACCGTCGATGATCCGCTGCAAGTGCTCGCGCTCGTCGGCGATCGCCTGACGCGCCTGCATCAGCTCGGTCACGTCGCGGCAGGTCACAAGGACGCGGCCATCGCCGATGTGGACGGGTTTGATGCTAACCAGCAGGCGGTGCTGCCGCCCGTCGACACCCTCGACGGACACCTCGCGATTACGGATCTCTTGACCCGCCGCAAGTTCCTCGGGCGCGAATGCCTCTGCGCCCAACAAGGCGCTCAGGCGCTTCATCGCCCAGACATCGGCTTCCGATCGTCCGAAAAGGCGGTGCTCATGGAGGCAGACGAAGGTGAAATCACCGGTCAAGGTGGTGATGAAGACGGGATCGGAGATGCTTTCGAGCGTTTCGCGGTAGAGGGCCTCGCTTGCGCGCAGCGCGGCCTCCGCCATGGCACGGTCCGTGACGTCTCGAGTCAGCCCGATCAGGCATCGCTGCCCGTCCTTGTGCAGCGCAATCGCTTCAACCTCCAACTGTGCTTCGGTGTCGTCCTTGCGGCGTGCACGATGCTTGAGCTGGACCCGATCCACACGGCCCTCAAGGATGTCCGCGAAGGTCGCGCGCGCCATGGAACGATCCGGCTCTGGAAGGATCCTGAGCCAATCCTCCAGCGTGCGCAGCCCGTCGTCCGGACCATATCTCAAGAGATCGCGCAGTGAGCTGTCGGAAAAGACGCGCTGCGTGGCGGCAGCTAACTCCCACACGCCAAATCCGGCGAACCGACTCGCCTGCTCGAAACGCTGCTGACTTTCGGCGAGGGAGCGTAGCGCGCGCTTGCGCGAATAGATCAGCAGCAACAGGGTGAGTATCGTCCCGGTCAGCAAGAGGAACACCACGCCTGCGCCAATGACGAGCCGACCATGTCGGGACATGAGTGTGTCAGGGCGATACAAGAGGCGTGAACCCTCGGGCAAGGCGCTCTCTGGAATCCCGAACCGCCTGAGTTCGCGATCGTCGAATATGGGGAGGTTGGCGCCTTCCCAGATCGCCGGCAGCGCGCTCGGGTCCGCGCCAGCGAGGATCTCGACGGCCATGGCGGCTGCTTGTCTCGCCTGGGCCGAGTGACTTACGAGAACGCCGCCCAGAATGCCCGCGCCCAGGCCATGCTCCCAAAGATGAAAGATCGGACGCGTCGATCGCGATCGGATCAGGGCGAGCGATTCCGCAAACGACTTGCCTTGACCGTCACGATCCTCATAGGCGGACAGCAACAGCAGCACGGAGGTGTCATCGAGCGCGGCCAGTTGCTCACCCAGCTCGTCCCACGTCAGCTCCTTCAACGAGAGCACCCGCAGCCCGAACGAATGATGCTCGCCGTCGAGCGCCCGCAGCGCGGCAAGATCCCCTTGTCCGCTGACCGTCCCATCGACGATCACGACGAGTTCAGTGGCGGCGGGAAAGAGTCGCGCGGCGAGTTCCACCGTTTCCGCCAATGAGGGGGACTCATAGATGCCGGTTGTGCGTGGCTCGGCTTCCGCCTGCCGCATTCGGGCCTGATCATTGATGCCCATATAGACCACGGGGAGACCATCGAGCCCGCGAACGCGATGATCGAGCATCAGCTGCAGCGCATTGTCATCGGCGGTGATGACGAGATCGAACGGCGCCTCGCGGATCAATTTGTGCGAGAGCAGCGCAGCGTATTGCTGCACGAAGGTCTCATCCCATTGGATCTTGCTGTCGAGATACTCGACCTTCAGCCCGACACCGGCCGCGAAGAGCGTCTCGCCGACCGCTTGGACGATCTTTTGGGACGTTGGAAAGGTGGGGTCGTAGGAGAGCAACAGGAGCACCCGCCGACCACTCGGGGTATGAACCCATGTGGTCGAGCCCGGCGTGGCGGATTCCGGCACGCCGCTCGGTGCAGCCGTGCTGACGCTCAGCAGCCCGGCGAGGAGCATTGCGACGAGCATCTGCATTGACCAAACTCCGATACGACAGAAACAGATCATGCGGTCTAACACCGGGCGCGGAACAGGACGGCTGACAAGGCATCAGGCGATTTCTGCCGCAGCTCATAGCCGCTGACTTGTCTCGAGGCCCGCCTTGCGTGACGCAGCCTTGGTGACATGGCCCGGCCATGCTTCTTGAAGCCAAGCCTCGATCCGGCACGAACTGGTAGAAGATTTTTCCGGCAATCCTCTAAGTCTAGCGCAAGCGCTTCCGGCCGCCTGCAGCCTTCGGCCATATCAAGGCGCGTCAAGGCACTGAGTCAGCCAACAAACCACGATAAGCCAACAGGCGGCGAGTGGATGATAGGCGCTGTTCAAAGCAGCAGAACGCTAGGCGCCCGTCCGACTTAGAAAGCGTCCATCAACAACTTCCCCCCCTTTCGCAAAGGGGGGCTAGGGGGGATTTCGGGCGGCATCGCTCGCATCGGGAAACAATTGATGGACACTTGCTTAGCGGGTCCTTCAGGATCTCCGATTTCGTTTGCCTATGCCACCCTTTACCTCTAGCCACTGGGCGCAATGCAGTCAGGCGCTCCGGCCGACCTTTGGCGCAAATGTCATGCTTTGGCTTTGCTCCTCCGGGCCTTTGGGTTTCAAATAGCGATCTGGATAGCAATGGAAGACTCATCCCGGAATCAAGGATGTCATCTTCTGCTGTTTCTCCGCGGACGACCTGGCGGTCTCTCTGGACTTGCTGGCTGAGGACGCGGGCGCTCATCCCTGACGACAGAACCAATCCTCCTGGAGCTTGCTGCTATGTCCGCATCCGTTCCAACGCTGCTTGAGCGCTATCGTGGTGCCCTGATCGGCCTGGCGGTTGGCGACGCCCTTGGTGTCACGCTGGAATTCACGCAGCCGGGCGGCTTCGAGCCGATCGACGACATGGTCGGCGGAGGCCCCTTCGGGCTTGCGCCTGGGCAGTGGACCGACGACACCTCCATGGCGCTCTGTCTCGCCGAAAGCCTCATCCACTGTCGCGGCTTTGACGCTGCTGACCAGATGCGTCGCTATCTGCGCTGGCGGGATGATGGTCACTGGAGCAGCACCGGCCGCTGCTTCGATATCGGCAACACGGTTGCCGCGGCCTTGCGGCGCTTTGAGGCCACGCACGAGCCCTACGCCGGCTCTGTGGATCCGCGCAGCGCCGGCAATGGCTCACTGATGCGGCTGGCACCGATTCCCTTGGCCTTCGCCCAGCGCCCAGTCGAGGCTGTGCGCTGCGCGAGCAGAATGTCGCGGACGACTCATGGCGCGACCGAGGCCGTGGACGCTTGCCGCTACATGACGGCGCTCATGGTTGGCGTCCTTGAAGGCCGTCCCAAGTCAGCGCTGCTGAGCCCGCGCTTCGGGTCGGGTGGCGTGGATTGGGCGGCGCACCCGCTGAGCGCGCAGATCGACCAGATCGCTGCCGGCCGCTTCAAGGCGCGTCAGCCTCCGGAGATCCGCGGCACGGGCTATGTGGTGCAGGCGTTGGAAGCGGCACTTTGGGCCTTCCACAATAGCAGTCGTTTCGAGGTCGGTGCGCTGAAAGCGGTCAATCTCGGCGAGGATGCCGATACCACTGGCGCCATCTATGGGCAGCTCGCTGGCGCATACTATGGCCTTGCCGCCATACCCGAGTCTTGGCGGGACTTGGTGGTGCGCGCAGATGAGATCATTGAAGTCGCTGATCATCTGGCAGATCTCGCCGGCCAAAGGCAGTAGGCCAGAGTTCATGATGATTGCAGTTCAGTCTGAGCTAGCCTCCTACCTCGCGATTCTGCTGATCCTTGAGCCCGGCCCCGTCACCGTTCTCGCCTAGCCTGGATTTGAGCTTGGTCAGCCGCCGACTCGATTCGACCTTCTTGACCGCCATACCCAGCGCCTTCGGTTGGGCGATGAGCACGACCAGGCGCTTGCCGCGCGTCACGGCCGTGTAGAGGAGGTTTCGCTGCAGCAGCGTGTAGTGCTGGGTCGCGAGCGGGATGACCACGGCGGGGTATTCGGAACCCTGGGCCTTGTGGACGCTGGTGGCGTAGGCAAGGGCGACCTCGTCCAGCTCGCCGGTTTCGTAGACGACCGCGCGGCCGTCGAAGTCGATGGTGAGCAGGCCCTCCTCGGCGTCGATCGACTGGATGCGGCCGATGTCGCCGTTGAAGACCTCCTTGTCATAGTTGTTGACTAGCTGGATGACCTTGTCGCCTGGGGCATAGGTCCAGCCAAAGCGCTCGATGCGTGGCTGTGCCTTGGGGTTGAGCGCGGTTTGCAGGGCGACATTGAGCGCGCGCGAACCGAGGCCGCCGCGGTTCATTGGCGTCAGGATCTGAACGTCACGGACCGGGTCCAGACCGAAGCGCTGGGGGATGCGCTCGGTGACGACGCGCATCAGCTTGTCGTGGATGGCCTCCGGGCTATCGCAGCGAATGAGGTAGAAGTCGCTGTCGGTCTGGTCGTTGCTTGGGACCTCCGGCATCTGACCGGCGTTGATCCGGTGGGCGTTGACGATGATCCGGGATGCGGCGGCCTGGCGGAAGATCTCGGTGAGCCGGGCGGTCGGCAGGGCACCCGAGCCGATGAGATCGGCCAGCACGGCACCGGGTCCGACGGAGGGGAGTTGGTCGACGTCACCGACCAGCAGCACGCCAGCGTGCGTCGGTACCGCGCGCAGCAACTGATTCATCAGCACCACGTCGACCATGGAGACCTCGTCGACGACCAGGAGGTCGGTCTCGAGCGGGCTGTATTGATCGCGGCGGAAGCCCATGGTCTGGGGGTCGAATTCCAGCAGCCGGTGAATGGTCTTGGCCTCGCTGCCAGTGGATTCGGACAACCGCTTGGCGGCGCGGCCGGTCGGTGCGCAGAGCAAGACGTCGACACCCTTGGCGCGCAGGATACGCAGGATGCTGTTGACCACCGTGGTCTTACCGACGCCTGGACCGCCGGTGATGATGCTCACCTTGCCGGCCACGGCCGCAGCGATGGCTGCGCGCTGAGAGTCGGATAGGGCCAGACCGGTCTTGGCTTCGACCCAAGGCAGTGCCTTCTCGGTATCGATGGCGCCCCAGGGCGGCGCGTCGAGCTGCAGGCGCTCGAGGCTGCGGGCAATGCCGATCTCAGCGCGCTGCAATGGGGTCAGGAAGAGCGCGGGGCGGTCATCGATGGGCTCGGCGACCAGCCGCGCTTCCGCCAGCTCAGCCTGAACGGCCTCCTCGATGATTGGGATCGGGATTTCGAGCAGGGTATTGGCCTGGGCGATCAGGGCTTCGTGCCAAGCCGCGCAGTGGCCCTCGCCGGCAATCTCCTGCAGCACATGCCGCACGCCGGCCTGTGCTCGGATCAGTGAGTCGCGTGGAATGCCCAATCGCCCGGCGATGGTGTCCGCGGTCTTGAAGCCGATGCCGTGGATGTCGAGCGCGAGGCGATAGGGGTTCTCGCGCACCTGCTCCACCGCCTGATCGCCATAGGTCTTGTAGATGCGCACCGCGCGTGCGGTGCCAACGCCGTGCGACTGCAGGAAGACCATGATCTCGCGGATGACCTTCTGCTCCGCCCAGGCCGCGGTGACGCGCTGCTGGCGCTTGGGGCCGATGCCTTCCAGCTCCAGTAGACGCTCGGGGTTGTCCTCGATGACGTCGAAGACGCGCTCGCCGAAGGCGCCCACGAGCTTGCGCGCGAAGTGTGGGCCGATGCCCTTGACCATGCCCGAGCCCAGATAGCGCTCGATGCCATCCAGTGTCCGTGGCGGGATGACGCGCAGGTCGATGGACTTGAACTGCAGCCCGTGCTCGCGGTCATTGACCCACCAGCCCTCGGCCTCCAGGTATTCGCCCGGTGTGACGCTGGCGGCGGAGCCGATGACGGTGACGAGTTCGCGCTCGCCGCGCACCTTAATCCGCAGCACACAGAAGCCGCTCTCGGGGCTATGGAAGGTGACCCGCTCGATCGCACCGCTGAGGCGCTCGGTTGGTGCTGACTGCGTTGGCATCTGGATAGGCCGGGGCAGGGCGCTCGTGCGCTAAGGTGATTTCCGAATAACAGTTTACCCGGTTAAGATGGGATTTACTCAACAGACTGACCCTATCGAGTCCGACCATGT
>NZ_JAAIJR010000110.1 GCF_010915725.1 Thiorhodococcus mannitoliphagus | reverse complement strand
TGGGAGTCGTACTGGCAAGACGTGATCAAGCAAACGGCATGACAGTCGAGCCATGTGCATCACTTCTGGTCGCACCCGGACGCATCTGGTCGTTTGATCAGTGATACCTGGCTCAGGCTCTACGCTCGCGGTTTGTCGCGGACGCCTGATGTGCGCGAAGAGGTCCGCTTGCCCGACCTCGATGGCCGCGAGCGCTGGGCACTCATTTCCGCCACCTCGCTGCGCTTCTCCGGGACGACCGGTCAACTGGTGACCTTGGTCGACGTCTCCGAACTCAAGGCGATCCAGGAGGAGTTGCGAGCGGCCTCTCAGACGGATGCGCTGACGGGCCTTTTCAACAGGCGCTTTCTCTATCAAAGGCTTGCGAGGGAGATCGAGCTGGTGCAGCGGTATGGCTATGCGCTGTCGATCATTCTCTTCGATCTCGACTACTTCAAGAGGATCAATGACACCTTGGGTCATCGTGCCGGCGACGAGGTGCTGATCCGGGTTAGCGTCGTGCTCAAGCGCTGCCTGCGCGAGGTGGACATCGCGGGCCGCTATGGCGGCGAAGAATTCCTCGTCATTCTCCCCAATTCAACTGTTGGCCAGGCCCGTGAGGCGGCAGATCGCATCCGCATTGCCCTGAAGCATGAAGACTGGCCCTACCAGGGCATGGAGGTCACCATCAGCGGTGGTGTCAGTGAGTATGATGGCGGCACCCTGGATGCCTTCATCGACTCGGCTGACACCAAGCTCTACCGTGCCAAAGAAGGCGGGCGCGATAGGATTATGATTTGATCCACTGGCCGAGATGCGGTGGCGTCAAGTCGGCGAACCCTCAGTGGAAGGTCGTTCTCGTTCGGTGGCGAGGCCAGTTGATGCGAATTAACACGATTTCTATTTTTGGCTTCCTGTGCTTCGTCGTCCAGAGTGGCGGCGTCCTTGCCGCCGGAATGGGCAGCGACGACGCCCGTCATCTGCTGGCGCGCACCGGGTTTGGGCCGACCTGGGCCGAGGTTCAGCGCTTCGCGGCCCTGTCCCGCGGCGCGGCCATTGATCGCCTGCTCGCCGAGACGCGCGTCCAGGCGAGCACGCCTCCGCCCGACTGGGTCGCCAGCTATCCACCGCCCGTGGCGGCAAAGGATTTGAGCGACGACGAACGGCGCCAACGCCGCGAGACCCAGCGCAAGCAAGAAGCCGCTTTGCGCCAATGGTGGTTGACCGAGATGCGCGTGACGCCCTCGCCGCTGACTGAGCGCATGACCTTGTTCTGGCACGGGCACTTCACCTCTGCGATCACCAAGGTGAGATCCCCCGTGCTCATGTACCGTCAGAACGTCCTGCTGCGCGCACAGGCCCTGGGCCGCTTCGACGCCCTGCTGCACGAGATCGCCAAGGATCCGGCGATGCTGATCTACCTGGATGGCGCGGTGAGCCGCAAGGCGCGGCCGAACGAGAATTTCGCCCGCGAGGTCATGGAACTCTTCACCCTGGGCGAGGGCCATTACAGCGAAGCGGATATCAAGGAGGCCGCGCGCGCCTTCACCGGCTGGAGCCTCGACCGCAAGCTCGGTACCGTCCACTTCCGGCCCGGCTGGCACGACAACGGCATCAAGACCCTCTTCGGTCGGCGCGGACGCCTCGACGGCGATCAGGTGCTCGATCTGCTGCTCGAGCGACCGGAAACTGCCCTGACGATCACCCGCAAGCTCTGGCGTGAATTCATCTCGCCCGCGCCCGACGCGGCCGAGGTCCGGCGCATCGCCGAGCTGTTTCGACAGAACGCTTATGAGATCAAAGCGCTCATGCGCGCCCTGTTGAACTCATCGGCCTTCTGGTCGTCAGGCAATCGCGGCGCCTTGATCAAATCCCCCGTGGAATTCCTGACCGGGATTCAGCGTCAACTCGACATCACTCCCATTGACCCGGCGCGTGTGGCACGGGTGTCGGCTCAATTGGGACAGCAGCTCTTCGCGCCCCCCAACGTGCAAGGCTGGCCGGGCGGCGAGACCTGGCTCGACGCCCGCACCCTGCTGTTACGGCAGGAGGTGGTGCGCCAATGGTCGCGGGCACAGCGGCCAGATCCCGAGGCGATCCGCATCGCGCGCCAGGGTGGCGGAGGTATGAGCCTGTCGGAGCGACCCTTGGATTTTCGGATTCAAACCTGGGTCAAAGCCTTGGATGCTGGAGACGCCTGGCGCACGCGGGCCAGGCAATTGCTGCTGCCCTTGCCGCCCCTGAGACAGCCAGCCGCCAGTCTGCCGCCGATCCAGTTCGTCCAGGGGCTGTTGCTGGATCCTGTCTATCAATTGAAATAAGCGGGAGTGGTCGAACGATGAAGCGTCGCACCTTTCTGCGGACCGGTCTGGCACTGGGCACGCTGGGATGCTTGCCATCGGCCTTGAGTCAGGCTGCACGCCCGAGCGATGCGCGCCTGCTGATCCTGATCGCGCTAAAAGGCGGAAACGATGGATTCAATACCCTGATTCCATACGCCGATCCGCGCTATTCCGAACTCCGTCCGGAGCTGGCCATCGACCGCGACCAGGTGGTCAAACTCAGCGAACAGGAAGGGCTGCATCCACAATTGGCGCCCTTGCTGAGTCTCTGGGAGGCGCGTGAGCTGGCCATCATCCGGGGGCTGGGCTATCCCGATCCCAATCTCTCCCATTTCCGTTCGATGGACATTTGGGAAACGGCTTCGAGCAGCGATGAAGTCTTGACCAGCGGGTGGCTGGATCGCGCCTGCGTCGCTGCTCCTAGGCCCGCCGACGCGAGTATCGACGCGATCGTCGTCGGTGGCGATGACGCGGGAAGCTTGATGGGAGGGCAGGCGCGGGTGATCACACTGGCCAATCTTGGGCAGTTTCGACGACAGGCGCAGCGACTGGGGGTGCCGCCGTCGACACTGCCCGCGCAGCCCGCGTTGCGGCATGTCGTCGAGGTGGAAAACAGCATCCGCCGCGCGGCCGATCAGATGAAACGCGGGCCGGTTCTTCAGACCGCCTTCCCTGACGATGCGCTTGGCCGGTCGGTCCGGACCGCCTGCGAGGTCATCGCCAGTCGCGAGCGCACCGGGCTGCGCGTGGTGCATCTGAGCCTGGGCGGATTCGACACGCACATCCGGCAGGCACCGACCCAGGCCCGGCTGTTCAAGTCGCTGGCCGCAGGTCTCCCGAGCCTGCGGGCGGGCTTGAAGGAACTGGGCGTCTGGAACGACAGCCTGATCCTCACCTATTCCGAATTCGGGCGCCGGCCTCGGCAGAACGCCAATGGCGGCACCGACCACGGCACCGCGAGTGTCCAGTTTGCGCTGGGCGGACGGGTCAAGGGCGGATTCCAGGGCGCGGCGCCGAATCTGGCCGACCTGGACGGCAATGGCAACCCCCGCTTCACCCTGGATTTTCGCGGTCTCTACGCCACCGTTCTCGAGCGCTGGTGGGGGATCGAGAGTCAGGCTGTGCTTGGGGGGCGTTTCAGCACCTTAAGCATGCTGTAGGCTGTTTTTGGAGCTGGCTCTACGAAGACACCGAGCTCAGTCGTGCCTTCACTGCTTAAGAGGCTGTCTGACAGACCTCGGGGCGACTTTAGTCGTCCTTGACACTGGCGAGAGGGCGAATGAATTCGCCCCTACAGCTCGGGCGATTGCAATATTCAGGCAGCCTCTAAGGCTGCTGCGCGCGCTCTAGGACCTGCGAGTGATCAGGAGCGGCGGGGCGAGCGAGCACGCCGGAGAGACCCGGGGCGCTTTATCGACTCGGTCGACAGCAAGCTCTACCGTGCCAAGGCGCGCCGCGGGGGTGTGGATCTGGTCTCAGCCCTTCATGGAGGAGAAGAACTCGTCGTTGGTCTTGGTCGCCTTGAGCTTGTCGTGGAGGAATTCCATGGCCGCCAGCTCGTCCATGGGGTGCAGGATCTTGCGCAGGATCCACATCTTCTGCAGCTCCGCCTGCCCCATCAGCAGTTCCTCGCGACGCGTGCCGGAGCGGTTGATGTTAATCGAAGGGAAGATGCGGCGCTCTGCGATGCGCCGATCCATGTGGATCTCCATGTTGCCGGTGCCCTTGAACTCCTCGTAGATGACGTCGTCCATGCGCGATCCGGTGTCGACCAGTGCCGTTGCCAGGATCGTCAGGCTGCCGCCTTCCTCGACGTTGCGCGCGGCGCCGAAGAAACGCTTCGGCCGCTGCAAGGCGTTGGCGTCGACGCCGCCCGTCAGGACCTTCCCCGAGGACGGCACCACGGTGTTGTAGGCGCGCGCCAGCCGGGTGATGGAGTCCAGTAGGATGACGACGTCAAGCTTGTGCTCGACCAAGCGCTTGGCCTTCTCGATGACCATCTCGGCGACCTGAACGTGGCGGGTCGCGGGCTCGTCGAAGGTGGATGAGATGACCTCGCCGCGCACCGAGCGCGACATCTCGGTGACCTCTTCCGGACGCTCGTCGATCAGCAGGACCATGAGGTAGCAGTCCGGATGATTGTGTCCAATCGACTGCGCGATGTTCTGCAACATCATGGTCTTACCAGCTTTGGGCGGCGAGACGATGAGGCCGCGCTGACCCTTGCCGATGGGGGCGACCAGGTCGATGGTCCGGGCGGTGATGTCCTCGGTGCTGCCGTTGCCGATCTCGAGCGTGAGGCGCTTCTGAGCGAAGAGCGGGGTAAAGTTCTCGAACAGAATCTTCGACTTAGCGTTCTCTGGCTTGTCGAAGTTGATGTCGGAGACCTTCAGTAACGCGAAATAGCGCTCGCCGTCCTTCGGTGGCCGGATCTTGCCGGAGATGGTGTCGCCGGTGCGGAGCGCGAAGCGTCGGATCTGGCTGGGTGAGACGTAGATGTCATCCGGTCCGGCGAGATAGGATGCGTCCGCGGAGCGCAAGAAGCCGAAGCCGTCCGACAAGATCTCGAGCACGCCATCGCCATAGATGTCCTCACCCTTTTTGGCCTGTGCCTTGAGGATGGCGAAGATCAAATCCTGTTTGCGAGAGCGTCCAACACCTTCGATTTCCATTGATTGTGCCAGTGCGACCAGCTTGGGCACAGGCATCTTCTTGAGCTCGGTTAGATTCATCACGGTTTTCGTAAGACAGAGGTCGTGGCTGGTAGGCAGCGCCCGGTGTAGGAACGAAGTCGCGGGGGAATGCGACTGGGGAGCGGCAGCCTGCCGGAGAGAGGGCGCCACTATGGGCGCCCCGTGTCGGTTGGGCTTAAGTCGGGTCCTCCTGGAGGCCCTGAGGGGCCAAGGTCGTCAGGCCGGGTGTGGGCTGAGTCAGAGGTTGCTGTCGATGAAGGCGGTCAGCTGTGACTTGGAAACAGCGCCGACCTTGGTTGCTTCGACCTCGCCGCCACGGAAGAGCATCAGCGTTGGGATGCCGCGAATGCCGTAGCGTGGCGGGGTGCCGGGGTTCTCATCGATGTTGAGCTTCGCGACCTTGATGCGACCCGCATATTCGCCGGCGATCTCATCCAGGACGGGGGCGATCATCTTGCAGGGGCCGCACCAGTCGGCCCAGTAATCGACCAAAACAGGCTCGGCGGATTTGAGAACCTCGTCTTCAAAAGAGTCATCGGTCACGTGGACGATGCTATCGCTCACTGAAGTCGTCTCCCATCAGTTGTTTTCTTGGGTTGTAGTATAGAGGGCGTGAGACAAGCCGCAGAGGTGTGTCGCGGGCTGGGCGAGGTGCGGGCGGGCTGATTGGCGTTGGTATGTGCCCTTGAGTAAGATGCTATTTGATCCAAAGCCAAGATAATTTGCAAGCCTTGCTCGTCCGCGAGGCTCATCATCCCAATCGAAAGCCAATACGGACGCCTAGCTGAATGACAGATACACACCTCACCCAGACCCGCTTCGACAGCTTCGCGCTGGATCAGCGGATTCTGACTGGCCTCGCAGATGCCGGCTTCACGCACTGCACCCCCATCCAAGCCGAGACACTGCCGATTGCCCTCGAAGGGCGCGATGTCGCGGGTCAGGCCCAGACCGGAACGGGAAAGACCGCCGCCTTTCTGCTGGTCGTGATGCAGCGCCTGCTGAGCCGGCCGGCGCAGCAGGCCGAGGGGCGCTGCCGTCCGCGCGCCCTCATCCTTGCGCCGACGCGAGAACTGGCGGTCCAGATTCATGCGGATACGCAGCTGCTCGGTCGGCACACCGGGCTGCGCACCATGGTCGTCTACGGCGGCACGGGCTACCAACAGCAGCGCGATGAGCTGGCGGCGGGCATCGATGTTCTCATCGGAACGCCGGGGCGACTGATCGACTATTACAAGCAGAAGGTCTTCGATCTCAATGCCATCGAGGCGGTGGTGCTGGACGAGGCCGATCGCATGTTCGATCTCGGCTTCATCAAGGATATTCGCTATCTCCTGCGTCGCATGCCAGAGGTCGAGGCGCGCCAAGGGATGCTCTTTTCGGCCACCCTGTCCTACCGGGTCACCGAACTCGCCTACGAGCACATGAATCATCCGCAGCTGATCAAGATCGAGGCCGAGCAAGTCACCGCCGATCGCGTGCGCCAGTGCTGCTACATGACCTCCAACGAGGAGAAGATCCCGCTGCTCGTCGGGTTGGTGCGTGGCTGGCCCGACGGCCGCATCATCGTCTTCGTCAATACCAAGCGGGAGGCAGACCGGGTTTGGGGCTATCTGCAGGGCAACGGTATCAACACGGCCGTGCTCTCCGGCGATGTGCCCCAGAAGAAGCGTCTCAAGCTGCTCAAGGACTTTACCCAGGGCGCGCTGCCGGTTCTCGTGGGAACGGATGTGGCTGCTCGTGGTCTGCACATTCCGGACGTGACCCATGTGGTCAACTATGACCTGCCGGAAGACCCGGAGGACTATGTCCATCGCATCGGCCGGACGGCGCGAGCTGGGGCGGCGGGCGATGCCATCGGATTCGTCTGCGAGACCTATGCCTTCTGTCTGCCGGACATCGAGGCGTTCATCGGTGCCAAGATTCCAGTCCTGCCCGTGGACTCAGAACTGCTCGCGGAAGTCGACCCCAGGAGTCGCTTGCGTCCCGACAGGGCCGATCGCGAGGACCGTCGGGAGAAAGGCAAGCCCAGGCGTCGCACCGCGGAGCGCGGCGAGCGCGAAGAACGCGGTCGTGGCCGCCCCAAGGATCGGGAGACGAAGGCCGAGGCGCGGCCAAGCGCGGGCGCCGTCGAAGCCTCCACAGCGCCGGCATTGGTCGAACCGGTTGAGGTGGCGCCGACAACGGACGCTGCTCCAAGCTCCAGGCCTAAGCCGAGGCGTCGCGGCAAGCGCCCAAGCGGTGAGCAGGCGGCACTGACCAGCCCCCCGTCCGGCGCGCAGCCCCAGGTGTCGGCGGCCGAGGCGACGCCGGCCGAAGGCGAAGCTGAGGTTAAGCGCAAGCGGCGGCGCAGGCGCCGGAAGCCGGCTGCGGCGGCCGAGTCGCAAGGTGCCCTGACGCAGTCGAGCCCGGAGGCCGTGGACTGAGATCGCCCCAGCGGCGAGGCTGTTGCGCGCTAACGCGAGCGAGGCTTCGCCTCAGACCGAGGAGTCGTGCCATCGGGATCGCTATCGTCGGTTCGATACCGATACCGATACCGATACCGATACCGATACCGAGGGCCTTGGATGGTCGGAGGCTTCATCGAAACTTGACGCATCTGCAAGCATTTTGCGCCCTCAAGGATTCTAGTGGGATGCTTCGGTCGCTGTTGCTCAGTCGCGTGGCAGGGGGAGCAGCTCGGAGAAATTGTTGATGGCCGGGAAGGCGTCGATCTCGCGTCTGGGCTTTTGGGAGTCCGGCTCCCTGATGGCGAGCAGCCAGCGGAAGCCATAGCGCCGCGCGCTCTCGAGGACGCTGAGGTTGTCGTCGACGAAGAGCGTGCGTTGGGGGTCGAAGGGCTCGATGGCATGGAATCTGGGCCAGAACGCCGCGGATTCCTTGGCAACGCCCAGCTCGTGTGAGGTAATCGCGCGCTCGAGATGTCCCGCCAGCGGGGTGCGCTGGAGCTTGAAGTCGAGTGTCTTCTGGTGGGCATTGGTCACGAGAACACGCCGTTTTCCGCTGGCGGCCAGCCATTCCAGGAAGTCCATGACGTGCGGGTGAACGGCGATGAGGTGCTCGACCTCCTGCTTGAGCAGGACGATATCCAGTCCCAGCTCACGGCTCCAATGGTCGACGCAGTACCAGCTCAGCGTGCCCTCGATATTACGATAGCGCGGGATGAGTTCCGCCTTGGCCTCGTCCAGTGAGAGTCCGCGTGCCTCTGCATAGCGGCGCGGGACGTGCTCCAACCAGAAATGGTTATCGAAGTGCAGATCGAGCAGGGTTCCGTCCATGTCGAGAAAGACGCTGTCGATTTGGCTCCAATCGAGTTGCTCGCGTATCACTGTCATGCCTAGTCGTCCAAATTAGGAGCCGCTCATGCGGACCAAGCCCAAGATCCTCGAGCGGCGGCTCGTCGCCCAGAGCCGTCTTTTTCGGGTCGAGGAGATCGACCTGGAATTCTCGAACGGCAGCCGGCGAACCTATGAACGCGTGCCCGGCGGCGCCGACTCTGTGCTGATTGTACCCATGTTGGATCCGGATACGGTCCTGCTCATCCGCGAGTATGGTGCGGGCAGCGAGCGTTACGAGCTTGGGCTGCCCAAGGGTGTGGTCGAGCGCGGCGAGGATCCGCTGAGCGCAGCCAACCGCGAGATCCAAGAGGAGATTGGCTATGGTGCTCGAGACTTGCAGATCATCCACCGTCTCTCGATCGTGCCTGGGTATATCCAGCACCATAGTCTGATCCTTCTGGCGAGAGACCTCTACCCCAGCTGCTTACCCGGGGATGAGCCGGAGCAGATCGAGGTCGTGCCCTGGCGCTTGGACGAGATCGATGCCTTGCTGGCGCGCGACGACTTCGATGAGGCCAGATCCATTGCCGCGCTCTTCTTGGCCATGCGTGTGCTGGAGCATGAGGCGCTGTGATTTTGTTTGGCACCGGCGCCGGGCAGCGCAAAGATCGCCTGTGCGAAACCTTTTACCCGCGCAAGAGGGAGGATGGCATGCCCCTTATTGTCTTGCTAACAGTCCTGCTGGTCTCGGCCGGCCTTGGCTGGCCCTTGGCTGTCCAGGCGGCGGATCCGAGTCAGGCCGATCTGGATGCCCTCGACTTCGACGATTTTCCGCGCGAGGAGATCTTGCAGTATCCGAGCTGGTTCAAGCAGAGCTTCCTCGATATTCCGGCTGATCTCGATGAAGCCCTCGGCGCCGGCAAGCAGGGGCTCATGGTCTACTTCGGCCAAAAGCGCTGCCCCTATTGTCATCAGCTCATCAAGGTCAATTTCGGCCTTCAGGACATCGTCGAGTACAGCCGCCGACACTTCGATCTCGTGCCCATCGACATCTGGGGTGTGGATGAGGTCACGACCCTTTCCGGTGGCGTCATGACCGAGCGAGACTGGGCGCGTTCGCAGGACATGGACTTCACGCCCGCCATCCTCTTCATCGATGCGGAGGGCGAGATTGCGCTCAGGCTGCGCGGCTACTACCCCCCTTATCAGTTCCGTGCGGCGCTCGAATACGTCGCGGATGGCCACTACAAGCGTGAGTCCTTTCGGGAATATCTGGCACGCGGCGACAATCGCATGGTTTTCGACGCCGAGGACATGAACGAAGAGCCCTTTTTTGCGCCGCCGCCCTTCAATCTGGACCGTCGCTATCCCGCCAAGCGGCCTCTGGCCGTCTTCTTCGAGCAGGGCGACTGTCATCCCTGCGATGTCCTTCATGGACAGGTGCTCAGGGCGTCCGCCATCAATCGTCGCTTTGATGAGTTCGACAGCGTGCAGCTCGACATGTGGTCGGATACGCCGATCGTCACGCCCGCCGGCGAGCGCACCACGGCCCGCCAGTGGGCGGCCGATCTCGGGCTCTTCTATGCGCCCGCGATTCTTTTCTTCGATGAGCGCGGTCGCGAGGTCCTGCGTCTGGACTCTGTGATCGGCTTCTACCGTTTGCGCAATGCGCTGAGCTATATCGTCAGCAAGGCCTATCTCACCGAGAGCTTTGGGGACTGGCGGGTCTCGCGTGTCTTCTAACCACGTTCGCTCGGTGGTTCTCAGGCACCTCGCGGGCTAGCTTGGAGTGGACCGTCTTGGTGGCGCCTACAAGGCGTCGGATCCCCGTCGGGGGACGAATCCACCTGGGTTTGGACTTTCTGGGTGAGGTCAGTTTCGTCGATCCGGCGATGTTCTCCGAGTCCTTGTCATCAAGCCGTGCCCCTTTTTCCGGAAATATCTGTTATTTTTCTGCAGCGCAGCATTGCACCTCAGTTTGCCGTTCGTTCCTGAAGAGAGAGATCCATGCAAAGCATCTATATCGCCGGTGCCGGCTCAGGCAGTGGCAAGTCCGTTGTTGTTCTCGGAATTATGGAGATGCTCTCGGCCGTGAACCGCAGGGTCGGCTTTTTTCGACCCTTTGCACCGAGGGGGGCAGAGCCCGATAACCTCACGGCCTTGATCCGCAGCCGCTACGAGCTTCCTTTTCCGCCAGAGATGCTCTACGGCTGCACCGTGGAGACCGCGCGCCAGCTCATCGGAAGCGGGCACTACGAAGAGTTGCTCAAGCTCATCATGAACAAGTTCAAGATGCTTGAGGAGCGCTGCGATATCGTCGTTTGCGCAGGCACGGACTACAACGGGCTCATCCCTTCACTGGAATTCGGCTTCAACGCCGATCTGGCGAACAACTTCGGTTGCGGCATGGTGGTCGTGGTCAAGGGGTTCGGGCGCTCGCCTCACGAGGCCGCAGATTCCCTGAACATTGCCCACGAGTTGATGCGCGAGCGCGGCAGTGACTTCATTGCGACCATTATCAATGGTGTCGCACCTGAATCCATGGATGCCGTCGAGGTACGCGCGCAGCAGTTGCTGACCGAGACGGAGAAGATCTACGTCTTTCCGGAGCAGCCCGCGCTCGGCATGCCAACCGTTGGTGAAATTCGGCAGGTGTTGAATGCCGAGTCACTCTATGGTGAGGGCGACGCCATGAATCAGGTCGTGACCAACTACAAGATCGCGGCCATGGAGATCCCAGACTTCCTCAACTATGTCGAGGACGGCTGTCTCATCATCACGCCGGGGGACCGCTCGGACATCATCGTGACCAGCCTCGCCGCTGATGCCTCCTCCGCCTTTCCACGGGTCGCGGGTCTGCTCTTGACCGGGGGTATTCGGCCCGCCGAGAAGGTGCAGCGACTGATCGAGGGGCTGCGCCGGACCAAGGTCGCCATCCTGCAAGTTCCCCAAGACACCTTTACGACGGCGATGAACGTCAATCGAATCGAGGCAACCATCCTCCCCGGCGATGACCGTAAGATCGCCGCGGCCCTGGGTCTCTTCGAAAGCCGGGTCGACGTCGAAGAGCTGCGCGGGCATGTGGCTATTCATCACCATGACCGCGTGACGCCGCTGATGTTCGAGTACGAGCTGATCCGTCGGGCCAAGGCGCGGCGTCAGCGTATCGTGCTGCCCGAGGGCAGCGACGAGCGCATCCTGCGCGCGGCGGAGATTCTCACCCTGCGCCAGGTGGCCGATCTCGTGCTGCTCGGCGACCCGGACAAGATTCGCCGGCGGATCGGCGAGCTGGGCCTCAAGCTCGACGACATCCAGATCATCGATCCGGCGACCTCTCCGGATCGCGACCGCTACGCCGCCGTCTACTACGAGCTGCGCAAACACAAGGGGATCTCGGAGCAGATGGCGCACGACGTGCTGGAAGACGTCAGCTACTTCGGCACCCTCATGGTCTATGTCGGTGACGCCGACGGCATGGTGTCCGGCGCGGTACACACCACTCAGCACACCATTCGACCGTCCTTCGAGACGGTCAAGACCAAGCCCGACGTGAAGCTGGTCTCCAGCGTCTTTTTCATGTGCCTACCGGATCGGGTGCTGGTCTATGGCGACTGTGCGGTGAACCCGAATCCGAGCGCCGAGGAGCTTGCCGACATCGCCATCACGTCCGCCGCGACGGCCGCCTCCTTCGGCATCGAGCCGCGCATCGCCATGCTGTCCTACTCCAGCGGTAGCTCGGGCAAGGGCGCTGACGTCGAGCGCGTGCGCCAGGCGGTAGCCATCGCCCGTGAGCGCAGTCCCAGCTTGAAGCTCGAGGGGCCCATCCAATACGACGCAGCGGTCGACATGGAGGTCGGCCGCTCCAAGATGCCGGGCAGCGAGGTCGCCGGCCGCGCCACCGTGCTGATCTTCCCCGACCTCAATACGGGCAATAACACCTACAAGGCCGTGCAGCGCAGCGCGGGCGCGGTCGCCATTGGCCCCGTGCTGCAGGGGCTCAACAAGCCGGTCAACGACCTCAGCCGTGGCTGTACCGTGACCGACATCGTCAACACCGTCGCCATCACCGCGATCCAGGCTCAGGCCGAGAGCGACGCCCAGCATGAGGAGGTTGCGCAATGAAGGTCTTGGTTCTCAACTCAGGCAGCTCCTCGATCAAGTACCAGCTCTTTCGCAGCCATGATTGGCAATCCATTGCCAACGGCATGGTGGCCCGCATCGGCGAGGCCGAGGGCGAGGTCAAGCACAAATGGCTGACGCCGGACGGGAGTCAGGACACCTATCAGGAAACGCGTCCCATCCCGACGCACGCCGAGGGCATCGACAACATCGTCGCCTGCTTGCGTGACAATGGGGCGCTTGCCGACGTCTCTGAGTTGGCCGCAATCGGCCATCGCGTCGTCCACGGCGGCCCCCACTTCAACAAGCCCGTGATCGTCGACGACGCCGTGGTGGAGGCCATTCGCGACGTGATTCCCCTGGCGCCGCTGCACAATCCGGGGCATCTCGCCGGCATCGAGGTGGCGCGCCGGCTCTTTCCCAGGGTGCCCTCCGTGGCCGTCTTCGATACCGCCTTCCACCAGACGATGGCGCCGAGCGCCTACCGCTACGCCATCCCGGAGCATCTCTATACCGAGCATCGCATTCGGCGCTACGGCTTCCACGGCACCTCGCATCTCTATGTCGCGAAGCGCGCGGCAGCTGTGCTCGACAAGCCCTTGAGCCAGTGCAATCTCATCACCCTGCATCTAGGCAATGGCGCCAGCGCGGCGGCGATTCGCGCTGGCGCCTGCGCGGACACCTCCATGGGACTGACGCCGCTCGAGGGGCTGGTGATGGGGACCCGCTGCGGCGACATCGATCCGGCCGTCCTCATCTACCTCAGCAAGCATCTCGGCCTGGACGCCGATCAGGTGGATCGCCTGCTGAACCGCGAGAGCGGTCTGCTCGGCATCTGCGGCGTCAATGATATGCGCGAGATCGACCGTCTCGCCGCTGCGGGCGATGCGCGGGCGGAGCTTGCCATCGGGGTCACGGTACATCGCCTCAAGAAATACATCGGTGCCTACTACGCCGAGCTTGGCCAGGTCGATGCCCTGGTCTTCACCGGCGGGATCGGCGAGAACTCCGTGAGGATTCGCGCTGCGGCCTGCGAGGGCCTCCAGCGGTTCGGCATTCTGATCGACGACGCAGCCAACGCGGCAGCCGATGCGCGGGGCGAGCGCTGTATCAGTGCGAGCAGGGGAGAGGTCAAGGTCCTGGTGATTCCGACCAACGAAGAACTCGAGATCGCGCAGCAGGCGATGACCGCGGTGGGGCTGCAATAGGCGAACGCCGATCTTAGGGTTCCAAATCTTGCGCTGCACGGGCATCATTCGTCGCCAAAAGAGCATAAAGCGATTGCGGAAAATCTCATAGCAGAGCACGCCGGATCGAGGTTTGCCTTCAAGGAGCGCCGGTGCGACAGGGAAGGCGGGCCTCGAAACAAGTCAGCGGCTATGGATTTGACAGAAATCGCCTAATCAAAGCATCCGCCGACAGACGCCCCCGCGCTGTCGACCTCGTACCCCAAGGAGCTCACGATGTCTGATCCCAGTTCCTCGTTCTGGAAATCTCTCGCCATCTTCCTGCTGTTGCTGCTGCTCGGCGTCTACATTCTCTACGAGTGGTACGACGATCAACTCTATGCGCAGCTCGCCGAGCGCGACGCCCTTATCGATCAGACCCGCCAAGATGTCAAAGAGGCCGAATCACGGCGGTTGAAATCGGAAGAGGGCGAGTCCGCGGTGCGTGAGCAGATTGCTGATCTCAAGCAGAAGCACGCCGAGGAGAAGGCCGGTTTGGAGGCGCAGATCGCTGCGGGCGAGCAGGCCAAGGCCAAGCTCGAGAAGGCGATCGCCGATGTCAAGGACATGGACGCGGCCCAAATTGCGGCCGAGCAGCAGCGCTTTAATGATCAGGCGATCGAGAGGGACCAACTCGCGGCGCGCCTTGAAGCGGTCGAGGCAAGCTATGAAGAGGCCAAGAAGCATGCCGCTGAGCTTGAGGTGGATCTGAGTAAGGTCAATCAGGCGATCGCCGATGCCGCAGCGGAGCATCAGGCCAAGATCGCGGCCTTGGAGCGCCATTTGAACGAGCGTGTCGAGCTGGCACGCACCACGCCGATGGATGAGAACCTCCTCAGGACCGCGCAGGAGGTTGGCGTGCTCCCGGTTGTCGAGGCCTTCGAGGCACAGTGCAAGAATGCCGATGGCGAGCTGAAGGAATCGAGAGCCGAGCTTGAGGCGATGAAGGCGAGCAACGCAGCCATGGAGCAGCAGCTGGCCGAGGCCCAGACTGAACTCAAGGTCGTTCAGGCTCAGCTCGATGAGGCCAAGGTCGCGGCAGAGGCCGCAACCGCCGCGGCGGCGTCCGATGTCGCTGACGATGGCAAGTCGGCGGAGGAGATGGCGGCTCTGCAGGCGCAGCTCGCGGCGGAGAGCGAAGTGCGCGAGGCGCTTCAGCTGCAGCATCAGGCGGCAGTCACCGCGCTCGAGGAGACCCTTGGGGATACCAAGGCGCAGTTGGCCTCTGCCAAAGAGCAGCTGGCCGAGCTGAAGGCGGCACCCCCCCCGGCTGAGGCGGAGGAAGCGCCGAGCAGCGACGCTCAAGCCGCGGGCGAGGATGCTCAAGCCCAAGTCGCAGCGCTTCAGACCAGCCTGGAGCAGGAACGTGCCGAGGCTGAGCAGGCTCAGACCTCTCTGCGCGACGAAATCGCCGCGCTGAAAACGCAGCTGGCGGAGGTGCAAGCCCAATTGCAGGAGACGCGCGTCGACCTTGCGGGGGCTGAGTCGGGCTCGAGTGCCGAACTCGAAGCGACCAAGGCGCGCATCGGTGAGCTGGAAGACGAGCTGGAGGTTGCCCGCCGCGCAGCAGACGAGGCGCGCGAACTCAAGGTCGAGTTGCAGAGCATGCGCGAACTCGAGGCCGGTTTCGCGGCGCTCAATGGCACCTATACGGATCGAGGGCTCTTGCTGCGGCTGGCCGAGAGCGAGCTGCGCTTCCTTCCTGGCCAGGCGACGCTGCCCGCTGGTGATTTGCAAAGCCTGGACCGCATCGCTGATCTCATGGACAAAGAGACCAAGCTTTCAATCCGGATCGAGGGTCACACGGACAGCGTCGGCAGCGACGAGCTGAATCTCGATCTCTCCCAACAGCGTGCCCAAGCCGTTCAGCAAGCCTTGACCGAACGGGGTGTCGCGGCGGATCGCATCAAGGCCGAGGGCATCGGTTCGGCGCGTCCAATCGCGACCAACGCGACTGCGGAGGGTCGCAGCAAGAACCGTCGTGTCGAGGTCTATATCATCGACTAGGCAAGCGTCCATCAACAACCCCCCCCCTTTTGCAAAGGGTGGCTAGGGGGGACTTCAGGTTGCATCGCTCGCATCGGGAAACAATTGATGGACACTTTCTAGGCAATGCGCACGGGCGCGCCCTTCCGCGGGCGTGCCCGGCACCCACGGTCTGAACTCCTCCCCGGCTGCTTCCCCCTTGGCACTCCTGGCGCCGCGCCACAGCAATGGCCGTCCACCACCTCCCCGCGCGCGAATGAACAGCCTAGACGCAGCCGCTCGGCCCAGCGCTCAATCGGTCGGGCAGTGGGACCTGTGACGCCAAGAGACGGTTGTTCGATGGTTCCCGCATCAAGGTTGCACCCGCTCAAGTCAGCCACAAGCTGCCACTGTGTCTAGGGAGGGCCTGGGACCGTAGAATCCTCTTTGCGGAAAGTGTTGCACGTTTCGTGGGTGACAAGTCACGACCCAAATCAGCCACTCAGCCAATTCAACTGACTTGGCGCTCTGCCCTACATTGAGCTGCTGGTCTTGCCGCGGTCGGAGTCCGCAATCCAATGGAAAGCCTCAACGCTCGCCTTGATCACGCGTTACAGACACTGTCAGCGGAATTCCCCCTCTCCCCCGAGTCCTCGATGCTGCCTAGCCTGCCAAGGGGCTCAAGACACCCCGTCCTGTCGTCAAGGCCATGCGTGGCAAGACGCTTGCCGGCATGTGCCCTCAGGTAGCCTTCCGGGTGCTGCACCTACCAGGGTATCGCAGATTCTTTGATACCCGACTTCCGTGCGCGATCACCCAAGTTGTCCATCACCGCTGGCCAGAACCCTCAACACCTATCGGTTTCCCGAAATCAACCGGAACAGCCGCTCCAAGCCTGCGCAGCCAGGCCATCCTGGCCTGGTTTGCCAGGGCTGGAAGCCCTGGCTACATAAAACCGATAGGTGGTGAGGGCCAGAACCGTCTGACATTGTGTGCTCGCCCGCCATCTGCTAGCGTCGCCCTAGAGATTCAGGGTATCCGCATTGCACAGGTTGACCGCTCATCCTCAACAACCGCCAACCGAGCTAGGCAGAATCCGTCTATCTCACCGGACCGACACTCTGTCTACTCAAGTGTTTGCCGGCAAGAGCAATACTCTACGCATCTGATCTTCGAGGCTATGCTTTATGAAAGCAGAATTCACCGCAATCGTTAAGAGAGACGGCGACTGGTGGTTGGGTTGGGTTGAAGAAATCCCGGGCGCTAATGCCCAAGAAAAGACGAA
>NZ_JAAIJR010000010.1 GCF_010915725.1 Thiorhodococcus mannitoliphagus | reverse complement strand
GGCTATCGTCGCCGCTCTGCGCGGGGGGGGCGGCGGTTGGGCTGTGGGCTGCCAGCGCCCACGTCTCGCGGATCCGCCCCGCCGGGGGGGCGCGGGCTTTGGGCCGCGCGCACCCCGACCGACTCCTGACGGCCTTACTGAATGTAGTCGGCGGTCTTGAGAACCTTCTCACGCACATTCTCGGGCAGTGGAATGTAGCCCATGGAATCGGCGATCTTCTGACCTTCCTCGATGCCGTACTCGACCATCTTGCGCAGGGCTGCGGCCTTGTCGTCGTCCTGGTCCTTGTAGAAGAGCATCCAGGTGAAGGTCGCGATCGGATAGGCATCCTCGCCAGCCGGATCCCAGACCCAGGCGATGAGGTTCGGCACATCGCTGTTCGGCAGCGTGCCGTCCGGGAACTCGGCCGAGGCCAGCGCGGCTGCGCCGCTCGCGGGACCCGGTGCGACGAAGCTCCCGGACTTGTTCTCGAGCATGGCCACCTGCTTCCACTTGGTCAGCTTGGCATAGCCGTACTCGACATAGCCGATGGAACCCTCGTTCTGCTGGACCTGAGCGGTGACGCCGTCGTTCTTTGGCGCTGCGACGAAGTTGCCGGCCTTCGGCCAGTTGGGCGCCTTGCCTTGACCGACGGAGGACTTGAAGTCCGCATTGATGTTGGACAGGTGGCCGGTGAAGACGAAGGAGGTACCGGAGGAATCCGAGCGGGTCACGACTGTGATGGTCTTAGCCGGCAGCTCGACGCCTGGGTTGGCGGCGGCGATTCTGGGATCGTTCCACTCGGTGATCTCGCCGGAGAAGATCGCCGGATAGACGTCGCGCGGGAGCTTGAGTGTATCGACACCCTTGAGGTTGTAGATGACGACCACTTCACCCGCGGTCATCGGCAGCAGCACCACGCCTTCCTCGACCTTGGCCATCTCCTCGTCGTTCATGGCGGCGTCGGAGGCGGCGAAATCAACGGTGTGGTTGATCAGGTCCTGGATGCCGGCGCCACTGCCCTTGGATTGGTAGTCGACGCGGATGCCATCGGTGGCCTTGCTGAAGTCTTTGAACCACTTGGCATAGATGGGGAAGGGGAAGCTTGCGCCAGAGCCGTTGAGCTTGACGTCATCGGCAGCGGCGGTGCCGGAGAGCGCAAATACGGAAACGAGACCGGCGGCAACCGCCGATCTGATGAGGGATGCCTTTCGCATACGAGACTCCGATGGGATTAAAGGCCGTTCCGACCCTGCCCTTAGGACAGCGGCCAGCGTTTGAATGCAGCGCTATTTTCGCCGGCGGCTCAGACATCCGTGTTAAGGAACGATGACGATTGCGTGAACATTTGAGGATTGGCTTTTGTCTGTAAGCGGTTGAAATTGAATTGAAGAATCCAGTCAGGGGCTGGCGATTGGGTGCGACGACAAGCGCATCCCGCAGTGGACTGCACCAACCTGGGCATAGAGACCCAATTGAGTTCGCGCCCTGAGTGATGAGCCGAGCCAAGCGTCGTCAGGCGCCCCTGCCGTTCAGGCAATGAGGCTGCCCGCCCCATCCTCTCTCATGCTCGGGCGCTTGCCTTGGCCGCGGTTCGACTCCAGCATGCGCTCGAAACGCTCTGGATCGTTTCGCAGCATGATGAGGTACTCGTCCACCAGACCCTGCCAGCCAGGGCCGCCATGCTCTTTGAGCTTGCTCAGGGCGACCATGAGCAGCTTCGCAGCGGCGCGCAGCTCGCGCTCTTCTCCATCGCCATACCCGGCAATCAGCTCACGGTAGAGAGCTTCGGTTTTCTCCAATGGCGTCATTTGCGTCACCTCAGTGAATCTGATTGATCTTCTTCTGCAGACGGGCGGCTGCCTCGGCCGTGAGCGGGATATAGCCCAGCGAATCAGCGACTTTCTGACCGTCAGTTAAAGCGTAGTGCACCACGTCGCGGATGACCGCCGCCTTGTCGTCTGGGTAGTCCTTGCGCAAGATCAGCCAGGAGAGAGAGAGGATGGGATAGGAGTCGTCGCCCTCGGGATCGGCAATGGCGGATAGGTCCAGATCCGCGCGAAAGGATTCCACGGCTGCGCGGAAGGTCTCGCCGTTCGCCGGAACGTACTCGCCTTTGCTGTTCTGCAAGACCGCCGTCTGCATGTTGGTTAGATGGGCGTAGGCGTGCTGGATGTAGCCGATCGAGCCGGGGATGGCCTTGATGAAGGCAGCCACCCCGCCATTGCCTTGGCCTCGCAGCAAGGCGCCGCGCTCTTGGAGGTCCTTTGGCCAGACCGGATTCATCTGGATGCCGACCTTCTCGCGGAATTCCTGGCTGATCGCGCCCAGATGGCGTGTGGTCACAAAGGTGGTCCCACTCGCATCGCCGCGCGTGACGACGAAGATGGGCATGTTCGGCAACTCCACACCTGGATTCGCCGATGCAATCAGCGGGTCGTTCCAGTGATCGATCTCGCCCAGGAAGATGGCGGCGACCGCGTTGCGGCTGAGCTTGAGCCCATCGACGCCGGGCAGATCATAGGCGATGACGATAGCGCCTGCGGTCATCGGGATTTGAATCACGCCGCCCTCGACCTGCGCGATCTGCTCCAGCGTCATGGGCACGTCGGAGCCAGCGAAGTCGAGCATCCCCTTGATGAAGTTGGCAACGCCACCGCCGCTGCCAATGGCCTGATAGTCGATCTTCACGTTGGGGTGCGCGAGATAGTAGTCACGGAACCAGCGCAGATAGATGGGTGCAGGAAAGCTGGCCCCGGCCCCGACGATCTTGATGGTCTCGGCTGCCCGTGGCGCGAAGCTGAGCGCGGTGAGGGTGAGGGCGACCAGGAGGAGGGAGACTGAGCGGAGGAGCGGTGCAAGGTTCATGTGTCTTCAAGGTCGTTGGGGGTTGACTTGAGAGGAGCTGGATATATGAGAGCACCAGCATGAAGGGCAAAGATTGCGATTCGATGACAATGCGCGAAAGGTGTACTGCCATCGGTCTGGAAGTCGAGGTGGATCGGCGTGCCTGTGCGCCTTGGGCGCCTGGGCGATCGGCACGCCTGTGCAGCTTCAGCGGCGAGCTTATCGAGATGAAGTGGCAACTTGACGAAGCAACAGCTTGGTGACAACAAGGCCGCCAAGCAGCCGAGACAACCCGGAGCAAAGCCGGACCAGCATCCGGGCGATGAGCTAGCGTGGCTCAGCAGGCGATCCATCCAGCTCAGCCCGCCGACGAAACCCGCACCCCGTCGCCGGTCCGGATCCGTCCCTACACCCTGGGCTGCTGGACCAAGCGCGCCATGATATTGAACCCTAGAACGAGCAGGACCAGAACCAGCGACGCGGTCCAGGCCAGTTCGATCTGATTCTCGAAGGGCATCCCGGAGAAGTTGTAGATGAGGATGGAGAGCGAGGCCGTGGGCTCGGCGAGTTCGGAGATGTAGTAGTTGCTGAAGAGGGCGGTGAAGAGCAGCGGGGCGGACTCCCCGGCGGCGCCCGCGATGGCGAGGATAACCCCGGTGAGTATGCCGGGAAGTGCGGTCGGCAAGACGACGCTCCAGACCACCTGCGAGCGGGTGCAGCCCATGCCGTAGGCGGCGTCCTTCATGAGCTGTGGCACCTGTGCCAGTGCCTCTTCGGCCGCAAGGACAACCGTGCGAAGCATGAGCACAGCCAGGGCGATGCCGCCGGCCCATGCCGAATAACCCCAGTGGGCGACGATGATCGCGTAGACGAAAACGCCTGCCATGATGGAGGGGAAGCCGGTGAGAACCTTCGCGAGGAAGCGCGACGTCCGCGCCACTTTGCTGCTGGGGTTGAGAAAACCGAGATAGATCGCGGCGAGCACCCCGATCGGGATGCTGATAGCGCAGGCGATACCCACCATCGCCAGGGTCCCGACAATGGCTGGCCCGATTCCACCCCCAAGCTCGAAGCCCGCTGGCGGGAGGCCGGTCAGAATCTCCATGAAGTCCGCGCTGAACAGCCGGGTGCCACCCTTTTCCAGCAGCAGATAGATCACCGAGACCAAGGGGATGGCCGCAGCGGCCGCCACGATCCAGGTGAGCGACGTCATGATGCCGTTGGTGAGAGTTCGACGCTCCCAGGCTCGCCGGGTGAGATCGAGTTCAGGCCCCATGGCGTCCTGATCAGCCTTTTGATCTCTGTGATCCTTCTCAAGCATTGAAACCTCCCAGACCTTGGAGCTTGTTGCTGCCGAGTGGGGCGCCGCGCGCGCAGCCACCACAGGGAAGCCGATCGAATTGCGCGTGAGACTGCAACCCGCTACTGAGCACCGGGCTTGTGGGGCAGAGGGCTCTCGTCTTCGCGGCGAGTCCTGAGATGGGCAATCTCACCCAGCCCGCTGTTGCTGCGGTGAGCTATTTACCACATGTCCCAGCGTCAGAGCGAGCGCTCGCGGCACGGGATCGGTGGGTGCTCCAAGGCTGCGCCAGCACGCGCTATCGAGCGCGCGCGCCTGCGCTGGAGTCGCCTGGGCGCGGCGGCGCGCGGGACTTCGGCTCAAATCAGTAGCGCTTGGGTACGTGCAGCTCCGGCGGCAGGCTCTCGCGCTCGTAGTCCGGATTGAAGATTCGGTCGGGCAGGCTGATGGACTCGTGAGGCACTTCCTCGTAAGGAATCTGGTCGAGGAGATGGTGGATACAGTTCAGGCGGGCGCGCTTCTTGTCGTTGGCCTCCACGATGAACCAGGGCGCTTCTGCGATGTTGGTCCTCGCCAAGGTCTCCTCCTTTGCCTTGGTATAGGCCTCCCAGCGCACCCGGGACTGGAGATCCATGGGGCTGAGCTTCCACTGCTTGAGTGGGTCGTGAACGCGCATGAGGAAGCGCAGCTGCTGCTCCTCGTCCGTGATGGAGAACCAATACTTGATCAGTCTGATGCCGGAGCGGACCAGCATGCGCTCGAACTCCGGAACGTCTTGGAAGAACTGCTCCACCTGATCCGGACTGGCGAAGCCCATGACCCGCTCGACGCCGGACCTGTTGTACCAGGAGCGATCGAAGAGGACGATCTCGCCGCCTGCGGGAAGATGCGGCACATAGCGCTGAAAATACCACTGCGTGCGCTCGCGCTCGCTGGGCTTGCTCAGCGCAATCACGCGGCAGACACGTGGATTGAGTCGCTGTGTGATGCGCTTGATGACACCGCCCTTGCCGGCCGCGTCACGACCCTCGAAGATGACCGCGATCTTCTCGCCGCTGTGCTCTACCCAGTCCTGTAGCTTGATGAGTTCGGCCTGCAGCGTCAGCAAGCCCTCGAAGTAGGCTCGACGGTCAAGTGTGTCCGGGTGCCTGCGCTTGTAAATCTTGCGCAGCTCCATGGACAGCGCGGGCTCTGAAATCTCCAGCTCGTAGTCCTCATCGAGCGCGTCCTCGAGTTCGGCCCTAAGCCAGTCCATGCCCTCGAATTGTTGATCCTTATCGCTCATACGCATGCTCCGGTTGTGGTGAACCAAGAAGGGGTTGTCATGACCTCGAAATCGCTGAAAGAAACTCGCTTGAAGCTCCGTTCAAAGGCTGCTTTTCCGTCTTAGAAGCTGTCTGGAAACTCCTAGGGAGGCTTCGCCTCAGACCGACGAGTCATGTCATCGGGATCGCTATCGGGGTCGGAATCGCTATCGTCGGTTCGATCCCGATCCCGATCCCGATCCCGATGGCCTTGGATGGTCGGACGCTGCATCTAAATTTGACTCATCTGCGAGCATTTTTCGCCCTCAAGGATCCTAGGGACCTCTACGATGATTTCCAGACAGCCTCTTAAATGCCTCACCCAATGGGTGGCCGACTGGTCTGCCAAAAGACCACCTCAGGCGATTGCCGAAAATCTCATACCAGCTGTCTCGGGTTGATGATCTTGATCGGCGTCTGACCTGGCATCGACCGGACCTTACCGCCGCTTGGCACAATCGGCATTTCGGCTTTCCGACGACCTGCGTGCGTCTTCTCTCACCCTTGAGCTAAAATCCGGCATCCCTAGCCTTCGTAGCCTGGTTGCCCCCAAGTCGTCACGAGCGCAAACGGCCTGCAGACTGGCTGGATGGATGGATGTGCTTCAGGCTGAAACCTGATGAGTACACCGGCTCCCAGGTGTCGCGATGAACCGAGTTTCCTCAACGCTTGCTCCTCATGCCGCTGGCTTGGGCGCAGCAATTGGAGGGCGACCAGTCCCTGGTATGGAATTCCCCCAGGCCGTCAAACAGAGCACGCCGCTAAAGGTCTTGTTGCCGCTGCGCAGCAAGCCTTTGGAGCGCGAGTACAGGTGCGTCGCTGAGGTCTTTATCGTCGACACCAGCGCGGGCCTGGGTGTGGTCTGGCTGGAGCCCTACTGGCCGATTCAGTCCGACCAGCGCGTCTGCCAGATCTGCTACGCCGAGCCGGTGGAAAAGGATACAAAGAGCTGGATCGACAACAACCCCAAGTTCGGGCCCTTTTGCATCGCCTACCAGAAGCCTTTCTACATCGAGCGGCTCACGTCCGACTCGCACCTGTGGCGGCCCTTCCAGGACTGGCAGGCCTGGCGCCACGCCAGACGCGGCAAGTGTCTGCGCAGCTTAGCCTGGCAACGTATCGAGGCCGACTTGGGCTCGATACAGCCACGGCGCATCGTCTAGCTGACGATTGCTGCCTTGATCGAAGCGCCCGGATCAGGGCTCTACCTTGGAGCCGGAATCAGGCTGTCGTCAGCCGCCGGGCAGGGCGCACCTTAGCGAGCACCTGTTACAGAAGATCGAGCGCCTGGTCGTCGAGGCCCTGTAGCGAGTCGGATTCCTGCGTTGTGAGGGCAGGGCAGCCTTTCATAGAGAGCCGCCACCGGAACCTCTGCCCGAGCGGTACGACTTTCATTCAGGCCCCCGATGGGATCTTGGCGTTGACCAAGGGCGCGATTGGTCGACAGCTTTGTGCCGCAGAGGACGCTCGCGGTTGGGGCGCGATGATCTGCGAGCGCTTGCTGAGTCGCGCAGCCTCCGCTCCCTGCGGGCCGCCAAGTTGGCGCGGTGCTCGAGACGCAGCCATCTTGATCCTCCCGTGCGGGCCAGTCCTCAGGGAGCGGCGACGAAGCTCCCACCGCCTCCAAGGCCGCGATCCGCGCGCGCAGCTGCGCGTTGGCTTCCTGATAGGCGCTGATCTGCTGGCGGTAGAAGACCGGGGCTTGGCTGTCGACCCCGATCCGCCACTGCGCCAGGCCACTCGACTGATCGTCGTGCCCCACTAGCGGAAACTCACCCATGGCAGCTCACCGGAAGGACTCGGCCAAATGCGGACTTTAGTCACAGAAAAAGTCGTGGCCAACTGCTAGCGTCAAGTAGGTTTGCACATTGGCCAAGTGACACACCGATGCCCAGCCGAGTTTGGTCCCAAAATGGCCACAAATAATTTTCGGAGACCTGTTAGTGAAAGCTTTAGCTCGCATTCTATTTTCTATGATCGCAGTGCTTGTAATCGCGGCACCGCTCAACGTATGCGCCGAGGATGACTACGAGGAAGTAGAGGTAGACATAAAGCCTTACGACCTTATTACTGTATCCTCTGACTTATTAAGGCGTTATAATAATGAAAAACTGAGCAGAATATTTTTCAACAATGACTGGAATCCGAGTGAAACTTATACTACTCTTGCTGAAGTAGCAACTGCCTACCAAACATCCCTTGACGACTTAAGAGCTGGCAACGCAAAGTTAACGCTGCATTTCACGAGTAACAGCGTGATCAGCGAACTTGGCAGCGTGGATATTTCTGCATTAGAAACCCTTTTCAATGCGGGCGCATTAATTAGCATCAATACCAGCGACGGTACAGTGCTCCGCGATATTCTTGGGATGGGTGAGAGCATTATTTTGTTCAATGCTTATGCGCCTGAAGACTCGTGGCACTACCTCCTATACCGTGGTGAGGAGCTGCTTCTACCTACAAATAACCTATCTTTTCAAGAGCTCATGGAAGCCTCGATTGATTGGACGGCAGAGATTGATGTCGATATAGAAGAGATGGGTGCCGTTTTAAAGGAACGTGCGGCAAGTGAAAGCGCATGGATTCTAATTCAACAAGAAGACATCCGCGACAGGCTTGATTCTGGCAATGAAGGTCGCTGGAGTATTGAAATCTTTAAGCTTGAAAAACCACCACTAAATGATAAAAAAGACTGGTATCGCTTTGATTTTATATTGACATCAAGACCGGAGTTTAAAAAGTGCAAAGAATATGGGCCACTTTATGAATGCGGATGGTATACTGTCAGCACTGACTTCAACGTTAAACTTAACGATGCAACATTATACAAACATATTCCCCAGCCGAGCAACCAAGAGCATACCCAAACCATCTCAATCGGAATCGGGTCTGGAGGGGTTAATGCCTCATACTCGAAGACTTACAGTTACACGGATGTAACGATCGACACTCTTGGAACAAGTCAAGTCGATAATCGCGTGGTATGGCATTCCAAATTTAAAAAACCAGATTTTTTCTGGCTTCCTAGTGTAACGTTTGTCAGAACTACAAATGAATCCTATGACTGGGAGCCATCAATGGTCGCATCAGTTCCAAAATGCGAAGGTCTTGAATGCGTTAAGCCGAAAATCTGTATAACAGCAGAAATCGCTTACAAAAAACTATATGGCAAACGCGAACCTCTTTCTGGATATAGGTTCGACTTCAGTAGTCAGAGGTTCTTAAGCGAAAAATGTTACATTTTCGGCGACGATGGATTGCATAATGATTTTTAGTGGCCCGTGCCATGGTCCGATGCAAAACATTGATCCTCGTGTAGATAATCGTTATAGCGCACATAATCGGTTTCATAAACCTATTGGGCTTATCGTAGAAGGAGGCGGGCCTCTCGTCGAGGGCGGCGCACCAACTCCCAGAATTCCTTAACTCCCCAGGGAGTCGGTTCAGGCGCTTGCGCTCATCGAGGCTGTCGCGAATGTCAGTCGCACGGCTGGCCCTGAGCGCAGCGCGTCCTCGCTTGCGCGGGCCGATCAGTGGATGCGCGTGGGTTAGCCGCTCGGCGCTCATCCATCGCGCCAACATCTCGGCGTTCTCGACCGTCTTCGCGGAGACTGCGGCGATGCTGTCGAGGGCATTGCGGAGGTTTTCGGCCGTGATCTCCCACGGCTCTTTGGGCAAGCAGCAGGTCGCGAGGCAGCGCGTCGGACGCGCCACGTTGTTGGCCGCGTGTCCTGGGGTCTTCTTCTCGGCAACCAGATGCTTGACGATCAGAGCACGCACCAGGTCTTGCCAACCGCGGGGCAGGGCGGTCGCATCCATGGACACCTCGCCGCGATCGGCTCGGCGGCGATTGATCTCGGCGAGGGTCTTGGCGTCCGTGCCCAAGCTCGACAGGTAGAGCTTGGTGCCCGGTACGCCAGCGATAGCGCTCAGGTTCCAGCGTTCGGCCGACGCCACCGCGCCGGTGCCGGAGAGGATCTGGTCTCAGGCGAGCCCGGCGTTGTCGGCGACCTTGTGGTAGTCAGCGATGCCGACGATCGGATAGCCGTTCGGCGCGTCCATGACCTGCTTGTCCGGATCCAGCCGCGCGTGCTCGGACGTCGCGATCGAGCGGCGCTTCATCTCCGCGTCGAGCTTGCGGAATACCGGGCTCTGACCGAGGGCCTGATTGACGATCTCGGCCTGCGCCGGGCTATTCTCGATGTAAGCGTTCGCCGTCTTGATGTCCTCGTGGGTCAGGAATTCGGCAATCGTCAGCCGGTTGGCACCGATGTCGGCGAGGCGCTGCGCAGCGGTGTGGCGCATGTCGTGCCGACCAGGAGATCGCGCGCTGTCTGGGATAGCGCCGCGTTGGCACGCGCCATGGCCATCTCCAGCAAGGAACGCCTCAAGCGCACTGGTCACCGCATCGATGTCCAGCGTGACCAGGAGGCGATCAAGCACATCGGCGCCGTGCGTCGCTTCGACGTGGGCGTAAAAGGCGTCGATCCCGGCGAGCGCCCGCCGACAGCGACGCTGCACTGCAGTGCAGCGGGAACAAGGGGGGCTCGGAGAGTGACGACTGACAAGTCAGTTTGGTGCCCGATTCGGGCAATCTTCAGGCTGCGCAGCACCAGTCCTGAAACGTCTGGATATGCGTATAATGTATAAGTGGTCTGGCCCATGCCTACGACAACCTGTCAATTCCCAGATGAGTTGAATGTATATCAACGTATCCGATGAATCCAGGGTGCCGGACAAAAAGACCGCGATATGATCCGACAGACGGCAAAAATTGCTCTCTATCGGGAACCTCGATCATGTCACTCGGTGAAAACGTTCGACGCTTGCGCCATGAAAAGGGATGGACTCAAGACCAGCTCGCAGAGCGCGCAGGGATGCGTCTACAGCAGATCTCGCGCATCGAGAAAGACGACGGAGACCCCAGACTATCGACGCTCTACAAGCTGACCCAGGGGCTGGAGTGCTCGCCGAATAGCTTGCTCCTGGAGCCACAAACGGACGGCCGCGAACGCGAGCCTTTGCTCTACATCCTGATGGATCGACTCGGCGAACTCACCGCCAAGCAGCAATCCGACCTAGTACCGGTCCTAGACCGCTACTGCAACGCGTGCGACATGGAGAACGCCATGTCGAAAACCCGGCGAATGTTCACCGGAGAAGAGTAGGGTACCGATGGCACCTGACCCTCGGCCCTTGGTGCACGCATCCCCCGAATGACTGGCAGCTCGGTGCGGCAGAGCCGCACGTATCGAGCGCCAGGAGTCGCTCGGTGCGGCAGAGCCGCACGTATAAGCGCGGGGCTTCGCCACCGCGCCACCAAGCGCCAACCCATCGCAACCGGAAACCGGATGCTTGCCCTCTCCCGTTCCGTGACGCTCTCAGAGCCCGCGCGCCGCGCGCGCAGTCTCCGCAAGCTCCGACAGGCGCGCGCGGCTCACAGGCCCTGAGAAAGCCACATGGACAGGAAGGCGCCGAAGCGCAACGGGAAACCGTTAGAAGAGGGACGGGCTCGGAAGCGCCGAGCGACCCAAGAGGCCGTGCAAGAGCCCTCGGCCTTCCCTGACCCTCGAAGAGTGGCAGAGTGCAAGAGACGTTGGCGCGTGGCCCCGTCATCCCTGACGGGCCAGGAGGGGCGGCCCGTCGTGATCCGGCAGCTAAGAGCGATGCCGACGACAACACTTATCCGCACCCGCGCCCGTGCCGCTCCAGGATTGCGAGGAGGGGGGGCTTTCAGGCGGAGAGGGGGCTTGGGCTCAGCTTCGGACGAGAAGACCATCCATGGCCTGTACTCGGCTGACAGATCACCCGAGCGGCCTCAGTAGCAAACCTGGACCCCTCGGTTGACTCCAACCGAGTACAGGATTGATGGCCCTCCAGGAGCCCCTTGTCCGTTTTACTGTGACACATCAACGAGGAAGCTCAGTGAGAAGACATCCGAAGCTCGCCAGCAAGATTGAAAGCAGCAGAGGCGACCAAGATCAGAAGAACAACAAGCGACCCGAACCGCTCGGGAGCTTGGACCAATAGAGCAGGTGCCCCGCACTCGCAAACGCCCGCGACAACAGAAAAACCATCACTGAGCGACCGACTACGCCGCCGATACACGACACGCCCACACTCGACGCACTCAAGTTCTAAGCTTTCATCCATAAGTTTTAGACCAACGCTTAAACCCCATTTGCGAAGGAACCCCCGCCGACATCAGTCTATTCATATTCAGACCAAGCAATTTGGCCAGCTTCTCGCCACGCTCACCCTCCTGGCGCAACCACTCAAACCAGTTTGCCCAGCCACGTCGATCCGACACCCGTGGCACTATGTGCAGGTGCTACATGCTCCTGCACATGCAGGACCGCCAACGCCTCACCCATGCGCCGACCCCTTGGCGCGCGTCAGATCGAGCTGCGCACGCAACGCGCGGCCGCAGACCCGTAACCGTTCGCACTCATCCTTAAGCGCCTGGAGTTCCACGCGCAGCTTCGCGTTGCTCTCCTGGTAAGCCGAGACCTGCTGACGATAGAAGACCAAGGCGAAGAACTCGCCCGGAGGGATGCCGCCGCGCTGGTAGCCTGGCGGGAAGAGGTAGCCGTTATGCATCTCCCAGCCATCCCAGCCGGACCACGGCACGAAGCCGGCGAGGATGGCGAGCAGACGCACGGCCGTGGGATCCGGATTCCCGCTGGAGAGCCAACGCCGATAGGTCCTTGGGGACACCAGGCAGGCCTTGGCTGCTTGTTCTGTCGTGAACCGGCAGGCGCGCTGAAGTGCGCGCAACGTGCTGGGATCGGCCGCGAACCCTTGGGCAAGCAGCTCGGAATCTAGGCATTCATCCCAGGAATCCGCGCAGCAATGGGAAGCGGTCACTTTGACCGCAGGGTCAGCCGCCGTGGACCCGTCAGATTCAGCCCCAGGCCGTGCCGACGCTGGGCTCAGCTCCTCCTGAGTCGCCTCGTTGATTGCGCATAATGTATATTATGTAAAGTCATGCATTCAGCCCTAGAATGGCTGACCAGGGCTGGCATCCGGCGAAGTCGTTAAAAAGCTGTAGCGACCGCAGACCCTGGCGCTTCGAGACTTCGTTCGTTTCCTCGCCGCAGAGGCCCGCACTCTTTTCGTTCCCGCATCGGGTCGAGCCTCCGTCAATCAGTGCAAAGGCACCAGGGCGCCGGTTGTTATCAACCGCTACCAAACCCATGCACAAGCTCCACGACGGCTGAACACCGATGACCTTTCCCTCCCGTCGTGCTAAACCAAGTCTACGGCGCGCAATTTGCTGATTGCGATTCGTCGGGGCCGTCTCCAACAGTCACCTTGCGGGTTCGCCCGCGCTTTCTGGAATCAAGGGACCGCACCCCGCCGACACCCAACGAGGAAAAGACCATGAGCGCGTCAGCTGTTGCGGACAAACAGAAAATACCAATCGCCGTCTATGGCGCCATGGCGGCGAATGGAGTGATCGCGGTCGCCAAGGGCGTCGCGGCTCTCTACACCGGCAGCTCGGCGATGTTTTCGGAGTGCATCCATTCGCTGGTGGACACTGCTAACGAGGGGTTGCTCCTCCTCGGCATGAAAAACGCCACGCGCAAGCCAGACCAGGCGCATCCCTTCGGATATGGCAAGGAACTCTACTTCTGGAGTCTCATCGTCGCCGTCGCGCTCTTCGGCATCGGCGGCGGGCTGACCTTCTTCGAGGGTGTGACCCACGTCACCGGTCATGCCCCGGAGGGGCGCGGCAATGTCATCTGGAACTATGCGGTGATCGGGATCGCGCTGATCGCCGAGGGCATCTCCTGGACAATCGCGCTCAGGGAATTCCTGCCCTCGGTCAAGGACAAGCGCCTCTGGCGGGCGCTACGCGCCGCCAAGGATCCGACCACGGTCACCGTGATCTTTGAGGACTCCGCCGCGCTGCTGGGTCTGCTATTCGCCCTGATCGGTGTCTATCTCACTGAGATAACGGGCAATGCGGTGTGGGATGGCATTGCCTCCATGATGATTGGCGTGACCCTGTCCAGCGTCGCGCTACTCCTCGCTTACGAGAGCCGCAGCTTGTTGATCGGCGAAGCGGCGGATCCACAGGTGACCGAGAGTATTCGCCAGATCGCCCGCGAGGACGCGGACGTGGTCGAGGCCGGTCGTCCGCTGACCATGCATTTTGGCCCCGATGACGTGCTTCTCAATCTAGATGTCCGGTTCCGCTCCGGCCTGTCGTCGGAGACGATCATGGGCGTGGTGGACCGGCTGGAGCGCGGCATCCGGGAACGCCATCCGGAGATCAAGCGCATCTTCATTGAGGCCGAGTCATTGCGTCGGGACCAGGACCGGGCAACCGCGCAATCAGGGTGAATCGAGGCTGCATCCTCGAGGCGATGTTCCGAAACCAACACCCATTTGACCCAACACTCATTTGCACGCAGGAGCAATCATGGAATACACCAACCTAGGCAGCAGTGATTTGAACGTCTCCCGAATCGGACTAGGCACCTGGGCCATAGGCGGCTGGATGTGGGGCGGCACGGACGAGGAGACCTCAATCGAAACCATCCGCCATGCCGTCGAGCTCGGCGTGACCTTGATCGACACGGCGCCGGTCTATGGCATGGGCCGCTCCGAGGAGATCCTCGGCAAGGCTATCGCTCGCCACGGACTGCGCGAGCAGGTGGTGCTGGCGACCAAATGCGCGCTGAACTGGTCCGACGACGAGACCAAGGTCTGGCGCGAGGCGACGCGTGCGCGCATCGAGCGCGAGGTTGAGGACTCGCTGCGCCGCCTAGGCACCGACCGCATCGACCTCTATCAGATCCATTGGCCGGACCCGAAAACGCCGATGGAGGAAACCGCGCGCGCCATGGACGACCTCTTCCGAGCGGGCAAGATCCGCGCGATTGGCGTCTCGAATTTCTCTCCGGAGCAGATGGACGCCTTCCGCGCGGTCGCCCCACTGCACGCGAATCAACCGCCCTACAACCTCTTCGAGCGCGAGGCGGGCGATGCCGTGCTGCCCTATTGTGCGCGCCACGGCATCGGCACCCTGACCTATGGCGCCCTCTGCCGCGGACTGCTCAGCGGGCATATGACGCGCGAGCGGCAATTCGACGGCGACGATCTGCGCCGGAGCGATCCGAAATTTCAGCAGCCGCGCTTCGATCAGTACCTGGCGGCGGTCGCGGCGCTCGACCGTTTCGCCCGGGAGCACTACGACAAGGACGTCATGGCGCTGGCCCTGCGCTGGCTACTCGACCAGCCCGGCCACAGCGTCGCCCTCTGGGGCGGACGTCGGCCCGATCAGATGGACCCGGTCAACATCATCGACGGCTGGAGCCTCGACCGCGAGGCGCTCCACAGCATCGAGCAGATTGTTCGAGCGCATGTGACGGATCCCGTGGGACCGGAATTCATGTCGCCACCGACCCGCTGATGCGGTTCTGTTTGGGCCGGGTGTCTGGTAGCGAGGTTCAGCATGCACAAAGGCGAGGTTCCGCACGGATGGATTCCGATGATCGGATACCGGCTCTTGGTTGTCGGTTTGATTTCAGGCTGGCTCCTGATCGCCGCTTCACCGCGAGCGGACGAGTTGACCGACTTGCTGACTGGAAAGCAGGAAGAGGCGGCAACAGCGAGCGAACAGGTGATCTCCGCGGGCACCTCCGAGAAGGACGACGCGAAAATCCGTAAGCGGCTGCAGGTCATTTACGCGGAGATCCAGGGATTGAAAGGGTTGTCGGTCAGGGTTTCCGGCGGAATCGTGTTCCTGAGTGGCGAAGTCGAATCGGCCGCGACGGAGACAATGGCGCTGGCGTTTGCCCGTAAAGTCGAAGGCGTCGTGAAGGTCGAGAACACCATCAGCGTCAACCGTGAGCTGCAACCACGGCTGCGGGCGATGTGGGCCAAGATCGTCAGGCTCGCCCAGCAGGTCTTGGTCGGCTTGCCGCTGTTTCTGCTCGCACTCGTCATCCTTGCGCTGTTTTGGATCACCGGTCGATGGCTGGCGGCCCGTCAGGGGGTGTTTCGACGCATCGCGCCAAATCACTTCATCGCCCACTTGCTCGGACAGCTCACGCATGTGTCCTTTGTGATCGCGGGGCTGGTGATGGCGCTGAGTCTGCTCGATGCAACCGCGTTGCTGGGCACCATCCTTGGCGCGGCCGGGATCATCGGCTTAGCGGTCGGCTTCGCGGTGCGCGACACCGTCGAAAATTATATCGCCAGTATCCTGCTGAGCTTGCGCAACCCCTTCGAGGTCAGCGATTTCGTCGATATCGACGGTCATCAAGGCAGCGTGATCAAGCTGACCTCGCGTGCAACGATCCTGCTGTCTCCGGATGGCAACCACGTTCGCATTCCGAACGCGACAGTGTTCAAGGCCGTGATCGTCAACTACACCCGCAATCGGGAGCGCCGCTTCGAATTCGATGTGGGTGTCGACACGGATCAAGAGCTGCCCGCGGCGCAATCGCTGGCCTTGAACACACTGCTGGCGGTGACGGGCGTGCTACAGGATCCAAAACCGCTCGTCGTCGTACAATCGCTGGGCGATTCCAATGTGATTTTGCGCTGTTATGCGTGGATCGATCAGCTGCAGGTCGACTTCCTCAAAGTCCGCAGCGAGGCGATCCGCGCGGTGAAATCCGCCTTCGACCGTGCCGGTATCGTGATGCCGGAGCCGGTCTACAAGGTACGGCTGTTCGACGCCGGCTCGGTCACCGCGGCGAACGCAGATCGTGACGCCGGGGTATGCGCCGAGCGCCGGCCGGAGGTGCGACGCACTGCCGACGCTGTCGATCCCGTCGCCACCGGGGACGTGTCCGTGGACCACACGATCGAGGACAAGGTCAAGGCCAGCGGAGCCAACGACGCCGCGGACAATTTGTTGAGCGCGGACGCCGCCCGCGAACTATAAAGACTGCAGAGCAGAACCGGCGATTTTCCCAGGACACTTTTTTCTCATCAGTCTGTTTTTCTCAGAACCCTTTTTCTCAGAGCCCTCTTTCTCAGAGCCCTATGAGGATCCAGAGATCGACATGCACGACAGGCGAATGACGTCAGCGCCGGCTGACTGGTCCGGTCTGCAGGATGTAGATCAATGCAGATCATCACGGCATGACCCTTGACCACCCACCCTCCCCGCCTCAACCTGCGTCGACCGAATAGCGGCGTCCTATTTCACAACCGACAGAGGAGTTGCATACGATGTACGGATTTTCCACAACACTGAAGATTCCCTTCGATGAGGCCGTCGGCCGCGTCACCGCAGCCCTGAAGGGCGAGGGTTTCGGCGTCCTGAGCGACATCGACGTCCAGGCCACGCTGAAGGCAAAACTGGGCGTCGAGAAGCGGCCCTACCGCATCCTCGGTGCCTGCAATCCTCCGCTGGCCAATCGGGCACTGGAGGCGGAGCCCGACATCGGGCTGCTGCTGCCCTGCAATGTGGTCGTGCGCGAAGAGGCCGACGGCACCATCGTTGTCGCCTTCATGGATCCTGAGTCAGTTCTGCAACTGGTGGGCAGGCCCGAGGTCGCCGAACTCGCCTCGGAGGTCAAGGGACGGATGGAACGGGTCCGTGACGCCCTTGCGCCTGCTTGAGGTGACTTGACCCATCAGCCCCAACCGCCCGCCCCGCGAAGGAGCCCGCGCGAGGGGCCGGGCGACCAGACCGATGATCCAACCAGCCGAGGAGGCCGAGATGAGACAGGCTCCAGCAATGACTCATCCCTGGAGCGCGCCAGTGAGCACCCCTTGGCCGAGGCCATCGTGCGGGGGGCTGAAGACAAGGACCTCAAGCTTGCCGAGACCGAGACCTTCGAGTCCGGCACCGGCAAGGGGCGTCAGCGGCCTCGTCGCGGGCCGCCGCATGGCCATCGGCACCAGTCGCTATCTCGCTTCGATCGGGATCGAGCCCGGCACGCTGGAGGCCGAGTCGCAGCGCGCCGAGGGCCGGACGGTCATGCTTGTCGCCATCGCCATCGCCATCGCCATCGCCATGGGCGCCGGAGCCGACGTCGCCATGGAGAGCGCGGGTGTCACCCTGGTCAAGGGCGATCTGCGCGGCATCCTGGGCGCCCGACGGCTGAGCCGCGCGGTCATGCGCAACATCCGCCAGAATCTGTTCTTCGCCTTCGTCTACAACGCCATCGGCGTGCCCATCGCGGCCGCTGTGCCCTATCCCGTCTTTGGTCTGCTGCTCTCGCCGATCATTGCCGCGGCCGCGATGAGCTTCAGCTCTGTCTCGGTCATCACGAACGCACTGCGGCTGCGCTCAATCGACGTGTAACCAGGGGGCTATCGGCGGATGGAGCAGCTTTCAGTCGTGCTCGAAAAGTCCCTCCGCACGCATCAGCTCAACGCCATAGTCGATATCGACAGCGAACGAGATGTTGGTGTCGCGCGCCGGGCGTCGCTCCCAATCGGCGCTGCCGCGAACGACCTCGGCCGGCTCGAAGCGACCGCTGACGATGCCGACGATGTGGCCGTCACTGACGTGAATCAGCGGACCTCCGGTATCGCCGTCCTGCACCATGGTGTCGAACAGAATGAGCTGCGTGTCGTTCGGGGAACGGATCTTGGCGGACGCGAAGCTGCCGACGCTGAGCGCCGTATGCAATTGCTCGTGCCCGAAGGCGTAGCCGAGGCTCATGAGCGAGGCGCCGGGCCGCACATTGGCGCCACTGCCCAGGAAATCGTCTGGAACTCCGATCGCGATCTCCTGCTCCATCTTGAGCAGCGCCACGTCGTGCGCGATGTCCTGCTGGACGATCGAGACCGGGATGGCCGCGACCCGATCGAAGGTCATGGGCTGATACTCGCCGCCGCTCGCGGTCGCAACGACCAGCAGCCCCTCGGGTTTGGAGACCAGATGAGCGGCGGTCAGCAGGTAACCACTTCCATGGACGAGAAACGCGGTTCCGAGAAAGCCCACGGCTCCCTCGGTGTCGCGGACCAGCATGAGACAGCCTCCGCGAAATTTCTGGCTAGTGCCTTGCAGCATTTGGATTGCTCCTGATCGCGAGTCGGACGTCAATCGGCCAGGTCGGTGCCGATCCAGGCTTGCACGCGCCGAGGATTGGTCCCTATCCACCGCAACGCCTGTGCATAAGGGTCTCGTCCGTCGTCCTGATGAATCCAGACCAACAGCTGCTCCATGGCCCGCGAGTCCCACTCGAAGCGGTCCAAGACGCCCTCGGCTTGGGGGTCATGCTGCGCCAGGCCTGGGCGCACCAGCGTATGGATGCTCCCGCGCCCGCCATAGACATTCTTGGAATCATCCAGAAACTTCAGCGACCAGCGTCCGAGCATCCAATGCGGCTCCCAGCCAGTGACGACGATGGGGGCATTGCGCGCGATGGCGTCCGCGAGCGCCTGGGTCATCGCCGTCTCCGAGCCCTTGATCAGCCGGAAGCCTTGGAGGTCGTAGGCATCGAGCGCGCGCTCGGTCGCGGACATGATGCCGGCCTCCGGATCGATCCCGACGATGCGCCCGCCGAGCGCCTGCCGGTGATCGGCCAACTGGGCAATGCTGTCGATGTCCAGCGCCGGCTGGGTGCGCTCGCCGCGACCGCCGGTCTGACGCCCAACGCCGACGGCGGGGATGACGAGTCCGGTTCGTGTTCCGACAAGATTGGGACCGAGATCCGCGAGCCGATCTCCGTACTCGGCGAAGTACCCGGCATGGGTCGCGGGCAGCCAGGCGGACAGCAACGCATCGGCCTCGCCGTCGGCCACCATGCGCCACATGGCATCGGCGGTCGTCTCGATCAGCTCGCACGGATGGCCGAGCCGTTCGCGAAGGACCGCGCAGACCACATTGGCGCTCGCCACGGACGAGGACCAGTCCACATAGGCGATACGCAGGGTCGGCACGTCGGCGGCGGGCGCGCAGGCGGCGGCCGACATCAGGGCCGCGAGCAGGCCCGCGCGTTTCCAGCGGCTCAGGGTGTCGCCGAGCCGGTGAATCGTCCTGACGATCATGCCTTGCCTCCCGTCCGCGTCTCGGTGGGGTGGATCGATTCGCTTCGAGCGCCGGCGCCCTCGATCTGGAAAGCGGCGCTGGGGCTGGGGCTGAGTCGAGGACGCATCGCCACCCCGGTGCGGCGATGCAGCGCCTCGGTCAACCAGAACTGACGCCGGCCGAAGGTCGGCATCTTGCGCGTGGCATGGGTCTTGAACTCGGGTCCCTGATAGCCTTGAACCCCGAGTTCGAAGCCCTGCCCTGTCTTGTAGTGAACCAGCCCTAGGTGCAGCGACCAGCACATGCCGAGCAGGATGATGGCGAACGGAAGCCCGGTGGAGATCGCGGCGGTCTGCAGTGCGACCAGGCCGCCGCCCAGCAGGAGCGCGGCAGCGACGGCACCCTCCAGAACGGCCCAGAACACGCGCTGAATCACGGGTGGCTCGGTATTGCCGCCGGCGGTGATGATGTCGATGACCAGCGAGCCGGAGTCGGACGAGGTGACGAAGAAGGTGATGATCACGATGATGGCGACCACCGATGAGATCTCGCTCAGCGGCAGGTCCTCGAGCATCACGAACAGCGAGACCGGGATGTTCTCCTGCACCGCCTTGGCCAGTCCGCCGTCGCCGAACATCTCGATGTGCAGCGCGGTATCGCCGAAGACGGTGACCCACAGGAAGGTCACCAGGGTCGGCACCAGCAACACCCCCTTGATGAACTCGCGGATGGTGCGCCCGTAGGAGACGCGGGCGATGAACATCCCCACGAACGGGGACCAGGCGATCCACCATCCCCAGTAGAAGACGGTCCAGCCGTTTTGCCAATCGGTGTCGTTGTAGGTCTCGTTCCAGGTGCTCAGGGAGGCGAAGTTCTGGACGTAGACGCCGAGGTTCTCGATGAAGGCATTGAGGATGAACAGCGTCGGCCCGAACAAGAGCACGAAGAACATCAGCACGGCGGCGACCACCACGTTGAGCTGACTCAGGAACTTGATGCCGGAATCCAGTCCGCGCACCACCGACCAGGTCGCAATCGTGGTGATTCCGGCAATGAGGACCAGTTGCACACTGGCATTCTGAGGGATGAAGTCGAGCAGATGACTCAAACCGGCGTTGACCTGCTGCACCCCGAGCCCCAGCGAGGTCGCCACACCGAACATGGTCGCGACCGTGGCCATGATGTCGATCACATTGCCGATCGGTCCATAGATACGCTCGCCGAGCAGCGGATAGAACACCGAGCGGATCGACAGCGGGAGCCCCTTGTTGAAGGCGAAGAACCCGAGCGCGAGCCCGACCAGGGCGTAGATCGACCAGGGGTGCAGGCCCCAGTGCAGAAAGGTGAAGTCCATCGCGACGCGCGCCGCCTTGGGCGTGCCGGGCTCGGCCATCGGCGAGGCGACGTAATGGAACATCGGCTCGGCGACGCCGTAGAACAACAGTCCGATGCCCATGCCGGCACTGAAGAGCATGGCGAACCAGCCGATCGTCGAGAACTCCGGCTTGGCGCCCTCGCCGCCGAGGCGGATGTCGCCGAAGCGCCCGAACAGCAAGGAAACCACGTAGATCAGGATCAGGTTCATGGTGCCGACGAAGAACCAACCGGCGTATTTCGACACCGCCCCCTGGACCAGGTTGAACAGGTTGTCGACGGTACTCTCGAAAAAGATGGTCAGGCCGACAAAGAGCACGATGATCGCTGCGGAGCTGAAGAACACCCAGGGATGGACGTCGAGCTTGAAAAGCCCCGTTTGGCGTTCATCGGCGGGGCTTGTTTCGTTGTCGCGCATGGTCTCGTACCTGATTCGGATCTGTGGTTTAGCTCGGCTAAGGGCAGCCTGTCATCTGTCGGGATTGCGGACAGCCTAACAGTCTGAGCACTGTTTCTCACCCCCCAGCCGCCCCGCGACCTGTCCGGATCGCCAGCAATTCCAAGCCCCAAGAAGCCTTCCAGATCCTGGTTGCGAGACGCGCATGCCAGCAGGCGGCGTCATCCTCGGCGGCGGCGATCGCGAAGCCGCGACGCCAGCGGTGGACCTGCGCCCCACCCTATCGCGTGGCCGTTTCGGTCTTGCCGAGACCCTGCAACGCGCCCTAGTGGCGCTCGTTCAACCGCCAATCCCGGACCACCGGAATCCACATCCGGTCGAGTTCGTCGAGGGTGAGTCAGAGGGAGCGGATGATGAGTCTCGACCCGGTTCGGACCACCCGCGCCCCCTGTCAGAGCAACAAGCGAGATGCCGACCGCGACCGTCACCCATATCGCGGCAATGGCAGCCGTGACCCGACCTTTCAGCATGCCGCCCAACGGTCGATTGCCGATCTTGAGATGGGCGATGCACGACAGAAAGGCACGGTGGTTATTACCCACTCTTATGGTTGTTAACAACCACCGCCCCGCGCGCGGCGGCCTCTTTCCCCGTTTCCCACGCCCCCTTGTTTCCCGCGCCGACCAGCGCTAGACGGCGCTCCGCTAATATTGGCTTGTTTTTTGCTTTACGTTCACAGCTTCTTCCAACAACGCAACCGGAGGACCGGGTTCCCGGCCGAGCCGCGATGCGCATTCGCTCGAGACTCACCCCAAGACCCTGAGGAGAACCGAGATGAACACCTTCCTGAACCGAGCCTTGATCGTCGGCCTAATCGCGATGTTTGGACTCGCGGCAAACGCCCGGGGAGCGACCATGGACGTCGACCAAGCCGGCTCGGCGACAGCGATCACGCAAGAGACGGCCGGATCGATGGCGGAGATCCCGGCGGACCGCCCCTCCCACGCCGCTTTGCCTTGACGTCCTCGCCCTGTGGCTCATGACCCTTGAATCCGTATTTCTGGATCCGGTAGCGCAGGCGCGGATCGAGAAACAGGGTGGGCATCCCACTGCTCACCAGGAGGTTGTTGAGATCGTCGTTGATCTCTTCCAGCGCGCGGATCTTTTCCGTAAGCTGAGCGTTCATGGCGACCAGGGCTTCGTTGAGCACTAGCGGCTTCTCCTCCTTGGCGGTCTCAAAGGCTGCGTTAATGAACATCACCTCCTCGCTGGAGACCCTTGGGTCTTCGGCAGGTGCGTCTATGTATTCGACGGTCGAACACAATGCTGTGTGCGACCATCGGTGACGGAGTGTCTCGTGATCGGTTCCATCTCTGGAAACAGGACCGACCCTGGCTCACGCCGAGCCCGCCCGCAGCCTGCCCGGCGCGATGTTATGCGCTGATCGACCGACTAAGATGCCCGCCGAAGCGCCGCCGCGACTCCTGAGCGGACGGTCGCTCCGAACTAATGAAGATTACTCAATTCGCGTTGGACGCGGTTTAATAGCAAAAAATCGACAGCGAGAACCTATCCTACTCATGAGCAAAGTTGGAAGAAATGACCCCTGCCCCTGTGGCAGCGGCAAGAAATACAAGAAATGCTGCCTCGCGAAAGACGAGAAAAAGCACCTCGAAAATACAAAAACGGATGATATCGGGGCGCTGTTCGAAGACTCCCCCATCGTCGATGACGCATTCGATGAGATTGATTTAATCGAAGATTTCGAGGAATCGCCCGGAAGCGACGTGGAGCCCTATGTCTCCAAGACCATCGACAAGGAGATGCCGGAGATCGACGAGGAAGAGCAAGCCCTGGTCGAGGCATGGTGGTCCGAATACGATGAGATGGCGAAGGATCCGGACCAGGTTCTCCATCATCTGCACGCGTTTTTCCAAGCCCACCCGGATCTGGTCGAGAACCTTGGGGTGGAAGAGGCCCTCTTCGAGCTGGGCGCAAAGCTTATCAGGCTCGACCGAACCGGCGACTACATCGAGTTCCTGAAGCATCTCCGCCAGACCTTTCCGGCGACCTACCTCAAGCACTTCGCCTACTTCGATCGGGACATCATCGCCTACAGCCTCATCGAGCAGGGCTCCGGCGCCGACATCCAGGTCTATCTGGAGTTGTTCAAGGAATATCCAGATGCCGACCCGGACTTCCTGTTCGGAGTGATCAATTTCCTCATGGTGAGCGAGCGCGACGAGACGCTCGTGGATCTCCTGGAAGCGATCTATGACCCACTTATACGATCAACCCAGGTTATCGGAGGGGACGAGGCACTGGACATTCTGGTCTATGCCTATTGCACGGACTACCTCGACAGGGGCGGTGATCGCGCCAACCCAGAGCCACTCATCGAACGACTCAAGGCACTGCGGACGCCGCTGCGTGAGCATTGGTACGACCCCAAGAGTCTGGAGACGAGACTCGATCAGATCGTCGGTGATCTCGACGCGAGCTTCCTCGACAGCTTTCGCACGACGAAGGATGTTGCCCAGTTCCACAGCACCGCCACCCTCAACTTCATGGGATGGCTGCACAGAGAAAAGGGTTTCAGTTGGATGAAGGCCCAGTTCTACCGTCAGCAGGTGTTGTGGTACTTGTTGAGAAGCACTCCACGCGGCAAGCGACCACGGCAGCCATTCACCTTCACCAAACAGCTTGTTGACCAAACCCTGGCCCAAAATGCCCAGTTTATCTTCTCAATGGATCCAACGAAGGCACTGGGCTCGATCAACGCCATGTACTGGTTTGGCGAGTACCTCGCTCAGCGCGACTTCATCTCCGCAGAACTAGGTGCCGATTTGCAGCGCTGGTGCGAAGAGATGTGGAAATCGGTAAGCACTGACCTTCGGCGGGAGGGCATTGAGGGTAAGGCGTTCAAGGTCTTTCCATCTTGAACGACGCGATGCCGATGGCCTTGGATCATGGACGCTTGGGTAAGGAGCCTCGGTTTCCTCGTCCAGGGTATCGGTGTAGCTGAGGATACGGCCGAGTTCGGTGGTGGCAGATGTCTCGGAGTCCGCTCACTGACTCAGACTCTTTTGGTAGCGATTGAAGAGCGTCTCGAAGCTGGTATCCAACTCATAGCAGGCATCCATCAGGTGGCGGCGTGCCGCCCGCCCCATGTCGCGGCGTCGCGGCAGGACCTCCTCCTCAATGCGGACACGGACATGCTTGCCGCGAAAACGCTGCGGCAGGCGCGCCGTAAGCACACCATCTGCGGAAACATCGACTTCGATCTGCATGGAGATCGACCTATGGCTCGTGGGGTTGCCCGAATTTTCGCAAGAGGCAGTATGGCGGACAATCCAAGGGGAAATGGGGACAAACGGACCGGCCGCACCGTCGGACGCCAGGGCAACCGCAGGCACTCTAACGCCCCTCGTCAAACGCAGGTTTCGCCATCCCCTGCCCGCGCCGCAGGATAAGCTCCTGCGTCGGATAGGCGAACTCCACGCCGGCTTCACGGAAGGCCCGGTAGATGGCCAGATTGATCGCCTGCTGGATATCCATGTAGAGGTTGTAGTCGGCCCCCTGAACGTAATAGACGACCTCAAACGTGAGTGCGAAATCGGCGTACTCGAAGAAGTGTGCGCGATCGAAACGGGCGCGCGCCTGGCCCCGCACGATCGCCTCGATCATCGCCGGGATGCGCTCGAGCATCTCCGGCGGGGTCTGGTAGACGACGCCAAGTTTGAAGACCACGCGGCGCTCGCGCATGCGCTTGAAGTTGTGAATGCGGCTGTTGAGCAGCTCGGTATTGGACATGATGACCTGCTCGCCCGAGAGGCTGCGGATCTGGGTGGTCTTGACGCCAATCTGCTCGATCACGCCCAGGGTCTCGCCGGTGACGATGAAGTCGCCGACCCGAAAGGGCTTGTCGAGAATGATGGCCATGGAGCTGAAGACGTCGGCCAGGATGTTCTGCACGGCAAAGGCGATGGCGATGCCGCTCACGCCAAGCGCCCCGATCAACCCGGTGATGGGATAGTCGAAATGGGAGAGCACCGAGACCAGCACCAGCATCCAGATACCGACCCGGGCGAAGAAGAGCATGAGGCCGAAGCCGGTGACCGCCGATGGATCGATCCGCTCGCGGTGGCTGCGTTGGCGCTGGATGAGATCGACCGCGCCGGCGCTGGCCCAGAGACCGACCTGGAGCCAGGTCACCACCACCAGCACCGACCAGAGCCAGCCCTGAAGCTGACCCTGTGCCAAGCCGGAGGTCGCCATCGCCGCATAAAAGGCAACGGCCAGGACGAAGAGCTGGCTGGTGTTGCGGATGAACGCCAGCACCAGCGCGCGCGGCGCCCGCTCGTCCCCGCGCGCCGCGTTGTTCAGACGCGGCAGGACGGTGCGACGCAACAGGGTCTTGAGGAAGGAGACGATGGCGAGGACGAGCACGAACACCAGCCCGCCCGTGACCATGTCGCGCAGATAGAAACCCTGGTCCTGGAAGACGAAGAGTTCTTGATTCCACCAGCCGCTCAGACGCACCACGAGCGCGTCCAGGCGCTGAGCAAAGGTGCGCGCGCGCGCCGCGGCCGTCAGCTCAGCCCTGAATTGCTGGGCCAAGGCGCGCAGCTGATCCTCGAAGGCCAGCAGCTGCTCGGCCAGCCCTTCCTGCTGGTCGAGGGCCGCCTGGCGCTGTTGAATGGCCGTGCGCATCTCCGGGTCGAGGCGCGGCTCGCCAAGGCGCTGCGTCAATGTCAGCTGTATGGATCGCAGCGAGGCGATCCTGGCCTGGATGTATTGGGTTTCTTCCGTGATCGCGTCGAGGATGGCGTCTGTGCCGCTCAGCCAACTGGCGGGCGCCGCCGGCGCGTCGTCCTGCATCAAGGCATAGCGCCGCTGCCAGAGGGTTCGCGCCGCGGCGATGTCAGTGACGATCTGATTGAGGTATTCGATCCCTTGGCGCGCGGCCGCCAGCTCCGCCTCACGCGCCGCAACCCGCGCCTGAAGGAGGTCCTTGTCCTGCTCGGCTGTGGTGTGCCGCAGGCGTCGCCGCGCCTCGAACAAGGCCCCCTCGGCCGTATTGCTCGCCTCTTCGAGGGCGCTGATGCGTTCACGGGCGTCCTTCTCCCGCCCATCGAGCGCCTTGAGCTGCTCATCCAAGGCCGCCTGGGTGAAGACCAGATGCGCCTTCACGCGCTCGACCTTGGACGCCAGCAGGCTCAGGCGTTGGCGTGCCAGGTCGTCTTGCCGCTGCGCCAACTCCAGCTCCCTGCTCGCTGCCTCTTGACGGAAATACGCGGCGAGAGCGCTCAGCCTGGCGGCCTCCAACTGACGCGCCAGCGCCCCTGAATCCGCACCGGCCTCGGCCTGCTCGACTTGGTCGCGGATGCGCCGTCGCCTTTCATTGGCCTGCGCGACCTTCGCCTCGGCGGCGGCGATCTGCTGTTTTGCCATGGCGACGGCCCGCTCAGCCGCTTCGGCATCGTGCTCGCTCGAACGCTGCTCGGAGCGAAATTGGTCCAAGAGCGTGATGCCGTAGGGCGGTTTGGTCGCAAGCCCCGCTTTCTTGAGTGTCGCGCGCTGCTCTTGCAGGTCCGTCAGCGCGTCCTGCGCCTCCTGAAGCCGACCAACCAGGGCGGCCCGACGCTGAACCTCGAGTCTCAATGCCTGCAGGGGCGCGATTCTGGGATCGGCCGTAACGGCTTCACCCTGCGCAGCCGAGACAGGGGCCTGCGCATCGCTGTGATCGGTCTTCTCGATGTCCGTGATGCGCGCGTCGATCAACGTGGAGGCGCGCTCGAAGTCCTCTGCGGTCACGAGCGGAACACCAAGACCCGCCAGACCGACGCGCGCCGGATCGACCCCGGTTTGGGATCCGGCCGCGTCTGGCTGCGGGGGTGTCGCCTCTGGCGCGGAGGGTGTCGCCTCGGCGCTCGTCTCGACGCCGCTATCCTTGGGCGTCGTCGCGGTGGCCTGGGCATGCAGCTCGGGAGCCATCATGAACAGGGCAAGGGCGATGGAGAGCAACCAGAAGGCAACGCGGTGAGGATACATCAGCGATCTCCAAGACTTGTGATGGATAGGGCGCAGACAAAAGCCATGAGAGGCAGCCGCTCAGCGGCGGCAGCCGACGCCAACGAAAGTGGTGATTGCGACGGTCCGCGGAAACCCTGCGAACTTCGACTTAAGCATCCTGGATGCCAGGATGCCCCGCATGAGCAGCTGGACGTCGATGCCTACCTTGGCAAGACTCAAGGCTCCCCTCAAGTGGGAAGAGACGGTGGATAGGACCAGCGACAGTGCAGCCGATCGGGCCATTGCAACCACTCGCGGTTCAATTGCACCGCTGGACCGCGCTCGGAGAGGGATCTCACCGGCTCTAGGCGGCGCCAGACTGATTGGCTGAACCGCGACACCCAGAACCTGAATCTCGCGGTCACTGAGCAGGCGTTGAGTGCGGCTGTTTCACCAGAGTAGTGCGTCCACCTCAAGGATGGGGGATTAGCACCATTGAGCGGGGCATCTCCCGCAGGTCGCGGGACCGGCAAATCAAAGTCAGTCTTATTGCTGAAAAGGCTGGCCCAGCGATTGCTATCACTATGATCAATCAAGTGAAACGAGAAGGCGATGAGACATGCCGAGACGAACACTGGCCCCCTGTGCACCGTCCTCCCGAGACGACATCTCATGACCTGCTTCCACGCCTCAGACTGACGCGCCATGACAGATGCTGTGCCGCAACAACTCAATTCCTTCGCCACCGGAGCCAGCCCGCCCATGCCTCCACCTGAATCGCTCCCGGCCAAGCCTGCAGTCTCAACGCAGACAGGCTCAACACAGACAGGCTCACGCGTCTTGGCGGTGATCAACTCAGCGTCTGGAAACGCCGATCCGAACGCTGTTGATCCAGTGCTGGGTCTCTTGAATCAGCGCCTGGGCGAGCGTGATATCGAGGTCCAGGTCATTGCATTCGCGCCAGATACCCTCGCCGAGTCGCTGCACGACGCCCTCGGGGAGGATGTGCGCGCGATCTATGTGGCAGGAGGCGACGGCACGCTGCTCAGTGTCGTCGAGGCACTGGACGGACATCGCGTGCCCATCGGGATCATCCCGCGCGGCACCATGAACTGGATGGCCAAGGACCTCGGCATCCCGCTCGATCTGGAGGATGCGGTCACTGCCCTGTTGGATGCTCGCGTCCAGACCGTCGACATTGGCTGCGTCAACGGCGAGTCCTTTCTCTGCGCCTGCATGGTCGGCGTCGGCCCCCTGGTGGCACGCTGGCGCGAGCGCGAGCGGCGGACGCCCCCCTGGCAACGCTGGCCCAAGCTGCTTTGGCGCGCCCTGAGGTTGCTGCGGAGCTACCCGCATCGGCGCATGACGCTGGTCACTGGGGCGGGCCGAGAGCGACTGCGCTCGCGCACGGTCGTGGTCACCAGCAATCTGCTCGACGCCTCCTTCGGGCCCCTGCCCCGCCGCATGCGTCTCGATGGCGGCGTCCTCGGCATCTACGCGGTGCGCAAGACGTCGGCCCGCGAACTCGCGCGTCTGCTCACCCGGCTCATGCTGGGCAGTTGGCAGGCCGACGACGCCTTGCTAACCGCGACCACCTCCGAGGCGAGCCTCGCGGTCTCCGGGCGCGGTGCGATCACGGTCATGCTGGATGGCGAAATCCGACGGCTCAAGACGCCGCTGCGCTTCTCGATCAAACCAGACGCCGTCGCGATGCTCGTGCCCGTGACCTCACCGACATGAGAGGGCGCGACGCAATGATTCGCATCGCCCATATCTCCGATCTGCATTTCGGAGCCCATCTGCCTCGACTCGCCGACGCCTTGAGCGAGGAGATCCTCCGGATGCAACCGGCGCTGGTCGCACTGAGCGGCGATCTGACCCAACGCGCCCGGCCGCGAGAATTCGCCGCCGCGGCGGAGTTCCTGCGCAGGCTGCCCGAACCGGTGCTGGTGGTGCCGGGCAATCACGATCTCCCCGGCTGGCACCCGCTGCGACGCTTCCTACATCCCTGGCGCGATTGGCGGCGCCACCTATCAAGCGAGCTGGAGCCCTGCATCGCAGAACAGGATTTCATCGCGATCGGGGTCAAGACGGCACGACGCTGGGGCCTGCATCTCGACTGGTCGCGGGGCCGGATCAACCCGGATCAGTTGGCCCGCATCGCGCGGCTCGCAAGCGGCGCTGACCCGAACGCGCTCCGCATCCTGATCGCCCATCACCCCTTCTTGCTGTCCGCCGCCATGCGCCGACGCGGCCTAGTGGGTCGCGCCAACCGCGCCCTGAGCGGGCTGCGCTCGGCGCGGATCGACCTCATTCTCGGCGGCCACCTGCATCAGGGCTATGCCGGCATCGCCGGCGGCATGGTCGTCGCCCAGGCTGGCACCGCCATCTCCAGCCGCCACAAGGGTGAGCCGAACGCATTCAATCGCATCGAGGCATCCCCGCATCGGATTCAGATCGACGCCATGCACTGGGACGGCGTTGGATTCGCCGTCGCCCGGCGTTCGCTCTTCCGGCGTCCGGTGCTCGACTGGACCGCCACCCAGATCGACGGTGGTACCCGCTGAACAAGGCCAACCATGCTTCGACGAGCAGGCTGCGCATGACGGCACGCCTCACATTGAATGACCCTCGGCGCTATCCGGCTTGGCGCTGGACCTCGACCGAGGCGTCAGCCAGAGCGCGTCCGCCACAGGGCTGTTGCGTGCGTCCGGTGGAGCGCACACGACTCCCAGCTGTCGCTATCGCCCGAAGACGAGGACAGCGAGCCCGAGAAGATAGAAGCAGAGCACGGCGACGCTCTCGAAACCGATGTTGGCGACACCGCGCCGCTCGCGGCGGATCAGCCCCAGCAGCAGGATGGCTGTCAGCAGAATCGAAAGACTGATAAGGAACTGAGACTGCGTCCCCATCGCATGATAGATGGAGCCCTCGCGATAGGCTGCGTCGGCAAAGACCAGGAAGAGCACGTCGAAGGTATTGCCCCCGATGATGCCGGCCACGGCCAGCGTCAAAGCCCCCTGACGAACCGCCGCGACCGCAGTGACCAACTCCGGCAGCGAGGTCGCCGTCGCAGTGAAGAGACTCCCGACCAGCGTCTCAGAGAGACCCGTGTGCTGGACCAGCGCTAGGCCCGCGATCCCGACCAGCCAGCCGGCGACGCCAACCAGGGCAACGCTGGCCGCGAATCCCGCCCAGAGCCGCCGCGCGCCGCCCTTTCTCGCCAAGGGCGTCTTGGGATTGTCCTCCAGCGTGTCTCGGGTCCGAACGGGTCGCCAGCCAGGCGTATCGCGGCTTTCTGAGGCGATGCGCAGACCGAAAATGTAGATCGCGAGCAGCAGGAAGGAGACGGGGTGCATGCCAAGCAGGGTGAAGTTCGGCCCGTTGGAGGCCATGAGCGGCAAGGCCAGGAGACCACACAGCAAGGCGGCGCTGATCAGATTCGGCAGCGAGGCCGCCGCGTGCTCCAGGTTCGCGCGCCGGTACGCGAGGTCGGCGGCCACGAGAAATACCGTCTGCACGGCGATGCCGCCAACGGCATTGCCGACGGCCAGCTCCGCATGCCCGGATGCAGCCGCGGTGACCGAGGCGACGATCCCGGGAAAGGAGGTGCTCGCACCGAGCAAGACGGCCCCGAAGACGGCCTCCCCGAGTCCGGTCAGGTCCGCGAGTTCATCTGCGAACCGTGTGAGCCTTACCCCGACGGCCGCAATGACGGCGGCACCGAGAAAGAAGATGGTCAAGGTCGCGGTGAGTGAAAGCTCAGTCAAACTGCCTCCTGATCTCTGCGCCCAATGCCGTGCATGCGCTCAATGCGTCCGGAGGTGGCTAACCCATCCAGGCAGCTCCAGAGGATGCGCTCGAACCGCGGCTCAGCGGGGCGATCCAGCATTTATCAGTGAGCATGGCATCCAGCGCCTCATCGAGTAAGCAAGTGTCCATCAATTGTTTTCTGATACGAGCGCTGCCGCCCGAAATCCCCCCTAGCCCCCCTTTGCCAAAGGGGGGAAGTTGAGAGATGACCCTGGCTCAGATAGAGGAAGCCGCCGAGCACGATGATCCTGGGCAGCATAGTCGCGAGCACAGGGGCCAGATTCTCGCGCGGCCAGATGATCATTGCGCCCGACCCGGCGTTGCGGTCGGAGCGATGCGCTCCATTCGTCATCAGACACTGGTCTTGCCATCCCGCCAGGCCTGCAGAAGGGTTGCGTAAGCGACCGTCCTGCCCTGCCCTTCCTCGTCGGCCAGTTTGGGCTTGGGCGCGCCCGGACGCGAGAGCCAGTCGGCCGGGGCGCCCATTGCCGAGCAGGATGAAGAGCGCGGTGCCGATCAGCTCGCCGAGGAATGGATTCATGCGTAGAGCCCTCCCCTTTCTCTCTTTGGGTCGTGCGCATCAGCGCGCTGCGGATGCCTGTCTGCCACTCCAGCCGCTATCCGTAGCGACGCAGCTCCTGATCGCCCGCCTGCTCCCGAGCGCCGAAATACTCGTTGTACCTTGCCTGGGCCGCGTCGCCGAAGAGGATCTGGCAGGCATCCATCAGCCCCTCGGCATCTACGGATGACCTCGTGCCGCACCACCAGCGCGATCCTGGAGCGCCGACGCAGAAAGTCTTCGAGCCGGACGATCATCTCCGGGCGGCGGGCGAGCTGGATCTCGCAGCGAAGGTAATCGGTGCCCTTGATCAGGACCTCGGTCTGGCGCGGGTCCTCGCGAATCTGGGCGAGCAGCTCGAAGGCCTGCTGGTCATAGCGGCGCCAGAGTCGGCTGGAGAGCTGCTCGATCGACTCGGGCGAGGTGTAGCTGTCGAGGGCCATGAGCATCGCCTGGTGCATGTACGCCTCTTGACCTTGGTGCCGGAGAAGTAGGGGTCGATGACGAGCCCGGTCTTGCGTCGAAACATCTCCTCATGGCCCTGCTCCTTGAGCTGGTCGCAATAGCGGGCCGTGCGGCGGTCCTGCCAGACGATGGCATGCGCAACCGACCGCCCGGTCTTGCGGTCCCAGAGGACGACCGTCTCGCGCTGATTGGTGATGCCGATTGCCTGGATGTCGCTGGCACGGATGTCTGAATTGCGGATGGCCTCGGCGATCACCTTGAAGGTGACCAGGACAATCTCCTCGGCATCGTGCTCGACCCAGCCGGGCTTGGGATAGTGCTGAGTGAATTCGGAGTAGGCGCGGCTGCGCACCTGACCCTCATGGTCGAAGATGAGCACCGTCGATCCCGTGGTGCCCTGGTCGATCGAGAGTGCATAGCCCTCGTTCATTGTGACTCACCTCCTCATCGGGCGGTCTGTCGCCATGCTCGGCATTCGGTCAACAGAAGCGATCTCTGATCAATCTAGTCGGTTTTATGCAAATTGCCACCTCATTCCTGGCCCCGAAGGTCAATCCTGTCCGCTGCGAGATGACTTTTCCGGGAATGTTCCGAGCCTCGCGGTCATCAGTGCGGCTCCTGAAGTGGTCGGCGGTCGGTGGTCGGTGGTCGGTGGGCGGACGTCGCGGGCTCTGGGGCGTTGGACGCCCTGCGGCGCGGGCACATCCGGTGCTGATGGATTAGCATCATTTGAATGGCCTCAGGGAAAGGGCGTGGTCCCGGCGGCATCGGTACCCAGCACCGCGACCTCTGGATGGCGCGCCTTGATCCGATCCTCGACCCGTCCGATGTCGCGATGATCGAGTTCGAGGACGAGCAGCAGTTCGCCGCTGCGCAGGGCCGCAGACTGGGGCATGATGTCGCGATTGGCCAACCGGGTCTGCAGCCCGCCGACGAGGGCGCCGAGGTAGAGCGCTCAGACGTCAGTGAGGCTCGCACAGCGCTTACGGCCAAAGACGGTCAATCGGGGCTTTTCACCCCTCGGATGGGCCAAAGGCACCAAAGCGCTTTGCATTGAATTGCACCGCCCACTCAAGTCACGCGATCCGACGGCAGTGGTAAGGCGCCCGCCAGCCATTCCGTGAGGCTGGCGAAGTCAACCATAATCCGAATTGGAAGAGGCCCTTGACCGGACACCCACAGCAGGACCAACCCGACCTGACCGCGACTGACATCGCTCACCTGCGCGCGATGATCGCGCACGATCAGGGCAAGCGTGCCCGCCGCCTCCTCAAGGCGATGCATCCCGCGAAGGTCGCGAGCCTACTGGAGACGCTGACACCACAGCAGCGGATCGCCGCCTGGCATCAGGTCGATGCGCGCACCGAGCCGAAGGTGCTGGCGCATCTCTCCGCTGCGATGCGGGCGCAGCTTGCCCGCGACCTCGAGGTCGACGCGCCACCCTCCGACAGCGCCCTGTCCACGGCGGACTCCCCGATCGACGACGCGCCGGAAACCCAGTTGCATCTGGTCCTGGATGCGCTGGATCAGGGCAAGCTCAAGCGGATCTCACGTCTGTTCAGCAAGCTCCATCCGGCGCGCATCGCCGGGCTGCTGGAGTCGCTGCCGGCGACCGAGCGGGCCGCCGCGTGGGACATGGTGGAGGGCGAACGCACCAGCAAGGTTCTGCGCCACCTGCACCAGGAGGTGCGCCGGCGCCTCGCTACGGAGATGGACCTGGAGCATCTGGTCGAGGCCGCGCGCGGGCTCGAGGCCGATGACCTGGTCGACCTCATCCAGGATCTGCCGGTGGCCACCGGCCGCCAGATCCTGGAGGCCATGGACCGTCGCGAGCGCGAGCGGCTGCAGTCGATGCTGTCCTATCCCGAGGACAGCGCCGGTGGCCTCATGAACATGGACCAGATCGCGGTGCGCGCCAACATCAAGATCGGCACCCTGCTGCGCTATCTGCGGCTGCGCGAAGACCTGCCGTCGAACACGGATAAGTTCTTCGTCATCGACCGCAAGCATCACTATCAGGGCATCCTGCGGACGCGCCGTGTGCTGACCGCGCGACCCGAAACGATGGTCTCGGACCTGATGGAGACCGACTTCGAGCCGGTGCTTGCGGACCAGCCGAGCGACGCGGTGGCGCGCCGCTTTGAAGAGCAGGATCTCAGCTCGGCCCCAGTGGTCGATGCGGACGGCCGTCTGCTGGGGCGCATCACCATCGATGACGTGGTCGATGTCATCCGCGAGCAGGCCGCACACGCCATGATGGGCATGGCGGGTCTGGACGAGGAGACGGACATGTTCGCCCCGGTGCTGGCCAGCAGCCGGCGGCGCGCGGTCTGGCTCGGCATCAATCTCATCACCGCCTTCCTTGCCGCCTGGGTCATCGGCCTCTTCGAAGGCACCCTCCAGCAGGTGGTGGCGCTCGCGGTACTCATGCCGATCGTCGCCAGCATGGGAGGCATCGCCGGCAGCCAGACGCTCACCCTCGTCATCCGCGGGCTGGCGACCGGCCAGCTCGCCGGCGGCAACACCCGCATCCTGCTGCTCAAGGAGGCCGGAATCGGGCTCTTGAACGGCCTGCTCTGGGCGTTGGTGGTCGCCGCACTGGCCATCCTCTGGTTCGGCAACTGGGCCATCGGCGGCATCATTGCCGTGGCGATCCTGCTCAACCTGCTCTGCGCGGCCGTCGCCGGGGTCGCCATTCCGCTGCTCATGCGCCGGCTCGGCATCGACCCCGCCCTGGCCGGCAGCGTGGTGCTGACCACGGTCACCGACATCGTCGGCTTTTTCGCCTTCCTGGGTCTGGCCACCTTGATCCTGCTCTGATCCGAATTTGGGCCGGCGAGGCATGAGCGCCCATCGCCGGTCGCTATCCCTCAACCGCCCCCGCCTCCCGCCCGCGGCTCTACCCGCTGCACCCTCGCCTCGGGAGAGTGAGCGCCCCCTTAGGCACGGGCCGATGCCTGGCAGGAGAGCGTCCGGACCTTCGATGTCGGGCAATAGGTCACTCGGAGCAAAGGTTGCAACCAGCCATACCATCAGGATTCGCGCCGACTCAGAAGACCGCTTTCCCGATTTTGCTCATAGCGATTTTGCTCATAGGAATCCCGGCGGTGCAGATGGCGTCAATTCCACACCTCAGGGTCCATGAGTGACGGTCGCGATCCAGTTCGCGCCGGAGGACTACGACCGGGCGACGCAGAATTCCACGATTACAGGACACGACCGCTTCTTCTACCCCATGTTTGCAAGTCAGGCGCCGGATGTTTGCAGGTCGCTAAGCCTGCCCTGATCAGACCCGTCATCCATCAGGGAGAGAAAGGTTTCCGCCGGCATGGGCCTTCCGAGGAGGTAGCCCTGAAAACAGCGGCAGCCATGTGCCTTGAGGAAATTCAACTGATCGAGTGTTTCCACGCCTTCCGCAACGACCTCTAGATGAAAATGTCGGCTCACCGACAGCATGACCTCGACCAGGGCAGCGTCGTTGTCATTGACGGGAGCATCGCGCACGAAACTGCGGTCGATCTTCAGCTCGTCGATGGGCATGCGTTTGAGATAGGTCAAGGAGGAATAGCCGGTGCCGAAATCGTCGAGCGACAGGCGCACCCCGCAGGCCTTGAGTTCATGCATCTTGTCAATGGTGTGCTGGAGATCCTCGATCACCAGGCCTTCGGTGATTTCCAGGACGAGGCAGGCCGGAGCAACCCCGGTGCGGGCGAGCACCTCCCGCACGCTGGCCACGAAGTCCGCCTGACGAAACTGCCGGGGACTGACGTTGACCGATATCCGCAACGACTGACCACGCCCGGCAATCCCCGCCAGGATCTGACAAGCTTGGTTCAACACCCACTGGCCGACCGGCACGATCAGACCGGTTTCCTCCGCCAAGGGGATGAAGACAGCCGGCGAGATCAGCCCTTTCGAGGGATGTTGCCAGCGCAGCAGCGCCTCGGCGCCGACGATGTGGCCGGCCGCGTCGACCTGGGGCTGGAGGAAGAGGCGCAGTTGCTCGCGGTCCACGGCATGACGCAATTCGCCCTCCAGGTCGAAGCGTGCCTCCACGGCGACCTGCATCGATGACTCGAAGAAATGCACGCTGTTGCGCCCGCTCGCCTTCGCCTGATAAAGGGCGGTATCCGCCTCTCGGAGGATGTCGTGAACGCTGCGCTCGGTCCCACAAAAGAGCGTGACGCCAATGCTGGCACCCAGCACGAATTCGCCCTCCTGCAATTGAAAGGGGGAGGCCAGGGCCTGGCGCACCTTCTCCGCCACGCTGCGGGCAAAAGCGGGCGCTTCTTGCGCCGAACGGGTCAAATTGACCAGTAGGATCACGAACTCGTCGCCCCCGAACCGCGCCACCGTGTCTTCGGTCCGCAGGAGCGGAGTCAGCCGCGCCGCCACCTCCTGGAGCAGGTGATCGCCGGCTTCATGACCGCGGGCGTCATTGACTTGCTTGAAATGATCTAGGTCCAGGAAGAGCACCGCGCCGTGATACCCCCCGCGTCGCGCGGCGGCATGCGCATTGCTCAGACGATCGAGAAATAGTCGCCGATTGGGCAGGTCGGTGAGCGAATCATAGAACGCCAGGCGATGGATGGACGCCTCATTGGTCTTGCGCGCGGTGATGTCGACACAGGTGCCTGCGGCGCGGCGCGGGCGGCCCGCTTCGTCCCAGTCGAATCCCTTGCCGCGATCCAGTATCCAGATCCAGGCACCGGACTGATGACGGACCCGGTATTCCAGTTCGATTTTCTGCCGGTGCCCCGTCAGGGCTTCGTCACGCAGGCGCTGCACGGTGGGGCGATCATCCGGGTGAATGCGCTTCAACCAGTCTTCCAGAGTCGTCGCAATCAGCTGCGGATCGCCGCCCACCATGCGCAGATAGCGTTCATCCACGACCAGTTCACCGGTTTCCAGGTTGACATCGTAGAGCCCGACCTCGGCCCCCTCAAGGGCCAGATCCAGACGTTCCTGGACCCGTTTCAGAGCCTCCTCGGACTGCTTTCGCGCCGAGATATCCCGCACGACCGCCAACAGCAGGCGCCGATCCGTGTCAATCCGCTTGACGTTGATCTCGGTCCAGAGGAGACGACCAGACGCGGGACGGATGCGGGTCTCAACCCGCTGCGGATGTCCGGCGAGCGCGGCTTCCCAGACGCTTTTCCAGCGCGCCAGATCGGCGGGAACCAACCAGGCGCTGGGCGCTTGGCGACGCAATTCATCGAGCGGACAGGCCAAGAGTTCGAGTGCCCGCTGGTTGGCATCCAGCAGGCTGCGATCCCTGCTATCCAGTACCAGGATAGCGTCCTGGGCACCCTCGAACAGGGTGCGGTAATTGGCTTCCGAGGCCCGCAACGCCAGGGCGGCCTGGTGTTGTTCCAGCAGACCGTTGTAGACCTTGAGCGCGGTCTCGGCGATGGGGCGATTCCCGTCTTCGAGCCGTTTTCGCTGAGGCGTGCGCAGCTGACGATGGCCCAAGAGCAGGCTCAAGGATGAAGGCGGGGCCACGACCCACAAGCCAGTTGCCAGACCGGCGGCGCTCAAGGTCGTCGCGGGGAGTTCAGTGGTCCCGCCAGCCTCCGCGGGGGGCGGAGCGGGTAACCAGAGGCCAGAGGCCACGCCTAGACCGAACTCCACCCGAAACCCGGAGGAATCTGGCTGCCAGCGCAGGAGTGCCGCGCAATCCACCTGCAGCCGCTCCACCATCAACATCAAGAATGCGTCTTCCAAGGTCCCTGAGGGCGAGTCGAGGCACTCTGCGTCATGGGCAAAGGTATAGAGTTCCTGCACGATCATGGCCAGGGTGCGATGGCGCTGCGCCTCGCGACGCGCCTGGGTGACGTCCTCCTGCAAGCGCAACACCCGGCCGCCGAGCTCGTCGCACTGGCTGCGGTAGTAGTCGAGTTCGTTCAGCCGCTCATCCATGACGGCAAGGTCAGGTGGTCAGGGTGAAGAGTGCCAGGACACCGGTCCAATCCAAAGGTCGCGCCCGCCCCATGAAGGGGGCGATCTCCACGCCGGAATAAAACCCCAGCAAGGGGCAGAGAGCCCCCACCTCCTGGCGGACCGGTGCGGTTTCGTCTTCGTCCATACCGCTGAAGGCCATGGAACGGCCAGCGCAGTCGATATAGAGACCGAACAAGGGCGGTCGTTGCTCAAGACTGGCCAGCAGGGACAGCGTCTGCTCCCGGGCGGAGTCGATCATGCGCCAGGGTTCGTAGGCCATCAGTTGGATCTTGGAGCCGACCTGAAAATCGGCCTCGAACAGGACCAAGGCGTCATCGGCCGGATCCACGGCGATCACCAGCCGATTGACGTACTGACCATCGTTGAAGGGGGCAAAAGGGTCGCCGTGCTTCTCGCCCAGGGTCAAGGCTGGCAAGGGGTGGCGGGCCAGCAGGTCTTCGCGCGAGACGCCCAGGCGCTCTTCGACGACCGACAGTGCCGGGCGACCGTCCAGTTCTAACACCCGGGCGCCCTCAATGCGGGTGATTTCCAGAAAAGGACTGGCCGGCAGACAGCCGTGCATGATCGCCACCCGCCCCACCAACCCCGGTGGCAGAACCACGGCAACCGCTGCGTGTCGACGGACTTCTCGGCCATCGAACACATAGCCGCTCGATAGGTCGAAATCGGTCAGCATCCCCGCGCCAATCACCTGTGGATGCGCGTCGGCCAAGCCTTCATAGAGTCCATCCAGCAGGCGGCTGCCGAGGTGCAGAACCGGCGGTGGGGCACTCTTGACCGAGTCGTAAAACAGCAGGACGGTGGATGCCGCCGGCAGATCGAGGGCGCACAGTTCGGCGCCGAGCCGTCGGCCCACCGCGACTTCATCCTGATCCAGACCCGTCGCGCTCAGGATGGCGGTCGGCGTCAGTGACGCGGGGAACAGCAGGACGCCGCATTCATAACCCGTGCCGCTGGCCGCCGCCGCCGTGATGACCCCCGTGCCACATCCGCCCACCACCGGCAGGTCGCCCAGTTCGGCCCGAAAACCCGCGAGGAGCGCGGCGGGATCGTGCTGGCCTCCGGCGAAGGTCAACAACCATCCGAGTTCCGCGTCCGCCGGAAGTTGATCCCGCGCCTGGCGAGCTGCCTCCCGCGCGGCGGTGAAGGCATCGGCCTGGCGGACCTGACTGACCGCCACAGGGGAAGACGCCAGAGCAGAAGCAAGCGTTGCGTGCATCCTAAATCTCCTTGCGCCTCCACCCCGCCATTCACGGCGGGGTGGAGGCGCCTCGTGGCGATGGCCTCGCCAAGTTGAACTGCGGGCCTTGATCATCGTTCGGTCCACCTGCCGTGATGCAACCTCGGTCGTTCAAGTAAGACTCTGATTTTTCGGGTAACAATTGCTTTAGTTGAGTGCTTTTATCGGTCTTGGGCGAGACGATGATCAAGGCCGAACTGCGTCAGCGGCGGCGCTTGTGAGTTCGGGCGAGGCCCAACCAATACACAAACGACGCATACCATGGGATCAGACAAGGATTCGTCATCTTAGGGGCCAGGTGTCCTAACAGCTTTAGTGGTCTCGACAGTCATCTATTTCTTGGCAACGCCGAAGACCTGCCAGCCACAAGATGATCCAGAGTTTGCCTCCGGAATTTAGTCTTTCAAGGATTCGATGTATTGGTCATCTGTCACATTGCAGACGATCAGCGCTGCAAATATAGCCATCGGACGTGATGCTCGGACTGACCCTTTGATTTGAGCCTTGTATTTCCGTACCACAACCGAAAGGGCTTGTATGGATATCACCCAGGATGGCTATAATGATCCGCTCCACCTCATCCAAATTGATCTGTTCGTTGCGCCGATCGTAGAGGCCAGTGGTCCGCGCGCGCTCATGGTTGGCCATCTGCTGCGCGGTCTCGAGCTTGCCGACGTTCTTCAGAGAGGAGTCCTCATTCTGCTGCAGCGCCCGCTCGATGCGCTGAATGCTCTTGCCGAAGCGCAGTGGAAGCGGACCGCCTTCGGCTGGCCGCGTTTATGTGAAGGTCCGAATTCTGTGAAGCTCTGGCGTTGGCTATAGGATTTCCGAGGGGTTAAGCTGGTCGGCGCTTCACAGAATTCAGAGCGTCGGGGGGCTGTGCTCTGTGATCGGTTGACCGATTCGGAAGAAGAGCCGGCATTGATGAACGGGGCGACTTCAGTCGCCCACCAGCATAGGTATCGAGTGCGATTTAAGTCACGCCTACGAGATTCCAGACAGCTTCTTAGGCGTGCTTATTCCGGCCAAACTCAGGAAACTCTAGCACAACCCCTGGGGCCGGCTGCAATCTCTCAGGTGCTGGAAAATCTTCGATAGGCACGGGTTTACCGAAAAGAAAGCCCTGAAACTGCTGACAGCCATGTTTGACTAGAAAGGCCCGCTGGTCCTCCGTTTCGACACCTTCAGCAACGGCATCTAATCCGAGCGACTGACTCATCGCCAGCACGGCTTTGACGATGGCAGCATCGTTCTGATCATGCGCGAGGTCGCGCACAAAGGACTGGTCGATCTTGACCTGATCGAGCGGCAAGCGCTTGAGATAGGACAGTGACGAGTAGCCGGTCCCGAAATCATCTAGGGAGAAGCCGAGTCCGAGCGCCTTGAGCGTTTGCATGCGGCCGATGACCTGGTCGACGCGGTCGAGCACCAGACTCTCGGTCAGCTCAAGCTTCAAGCCCCTTGCGTCGACGCGGGACGCAGCGATCGTGTCGCGCACGAGGTCAACGAAGTCCGGTTGGTGAAACTGACGGGCGCTCACATTGATCGAGAGCACCAGATCCCCTGTCTGAGGATTTGCCTGCCAGGCGCGCAGCTGCTCGCAGGCATGCTCGAGCACCCAGATGCCGATCGGGATAATGAGTCCAGTCTCTTCGGCCAGAGGGATGAAGCGCGCCGGGGAGACTGGCGCGGAGCCAGGTGGCAACCAGCGCAGCAGCGCCTCAGCCCCGATCACGCGTCCGTCTTGATCCACCTGCGGCTGGAAGTAGAGGCGCAGCTCCTCGTGTTCGATGGCCCGTCGCAAGGCGGTCTCCAGCGTTGCACGGGCGTCGATGGCCGCCTGCATCTCCGGATTGAAAAAGCGGATGGTGTTGCGTCCCGCATTCTTGGCCTGGTAGAGGGCCACATCCGCCTGCTTGAGGAGCAGTTCGACGCCGAGATCTCGACCGCAGAAAAGGGCCACGCCAATACTGACCGAGCTGTGATGGGCAGGCCGTCCTTCCGCCAGGGCGTAGGGCTGGTCGAGCGCACGGTGAACCTTCTCGGCGATGTGCTCGGCCTGCAGCGCGGCTGCCGATTCCTCTGTGCCAAGTTCGCCGGCGATGATGACATACTCGTCCCCGCCCAGGCGTGCGACGGTGTCCTCTCGCCTCACGCTTGCGACGAGGCGCAGTGCCACCTCGGCCAACAGGCGATCCCCGATGTCATGTCCTTGGGTGTCGTTGAGATCCTTGAAGCGATCCAGATCCAGCATCATCACGGCACCGTACTCACGATTGCGGTCGCTGCCGGCCATCAATTGACGCAGGCGGTCGTGGAGCAGACGGCGGTTCGGCAACCCGGTCAGGGGGTCGAAATAGGCCAGGCTATGAATCTGCTCTTCGGCGCGCTTGCGCTCGGTGATGTCGACACAAAAGCCCATCACGAGGTCGTCGGGCAAGGTGATCGCGCGCAGGCTGCCGACAATGTCGGTGCCATCCTTGCGACGCAGACCAATCTCCAGCTCGTGTCTTCCATTGGCCAGCACCTGCTCGAGTGCGTCAGCATGTGTGCGGACCATGTCCGGGGGTGACAGGTCGGTCACCGCCATCGTCAAGAGTTCGGCGCGCGTGTAGCCAACCATGACGCAGGCTGAGGGGTTGACGTCCACGAGGCGGCCGAGATTGTCGGAGACGAAAATGCCTTCTGGGGCGTGCTCGATGTAGGTGCGATAGCGTTCCTCGCTTTCGCGTAACTGATGCTCCAAGGTCTTGCGTCGGAAGATCTCGGCGGTCAAGGCGTCGTTGCGGTCTTGCAGCTCGGCACGGTTGCGGTTCGACTCCAGCACATCGGCCTCAAGGCGTTGGGCACGCTGACGCATGCGCCCGAGCCAGAGCGCCGCGAAGAGCAGGATCAGGGGAACGCTGCTCGCGAAGAAGAGGAATCCGCGCGACGTGATGTGCCCATAGAGCAGTGAGGCGGGCAGCACGGTGATGACAGACAGGTCGCTGTGCGCCACCGGCATGCGCAGCACCAGATCGTAATCCTTGGCCAGCGGGGCTGTCGCGAGACTGGGCAGCTCGCTGACGTGGATGAGCCTCCTGGGAGGGAGAGCCGCGAGATGCCGAGTTTGTGTCGCATCGAGCAGGGTTCGGCTGGCATCCGTCAGTGACTGTCCCGAGCCAGCGACAAGAAACTGTCGGAAGCCCAGATCGACTCTGGACGATGTCAGATAGCGAGAGAGTAGATCGAGACTGGAGACCGTGATGACGAACCCGCCAGGCTTGTCCCGATAGCGAACAGGGGCGCTCGCGATAATCTTGCCGTGGGCTTCGTCGATCATGAGGTGCGGCTCCTGATCGCTGCTGCGGATTTGCGGATCGAGGGCTGCATCCGGGTCGGTGTCGACGAGTGTGGCTTGTGCCTCGTCGACATAGAGGATGCGCTCATAGATGTCAGCGCCGAGCAAGCGCTTCTGAGTAAGTTTGCTGCGAAAGCGCTCTTCGATCGCGGCGAGGTTGGTGCTCAGACCGTAGCGCATCGACATGCCAAGGGCGTTGTTCACGAGAAATGTCCCGATCTCGTGGATCTTGGCGAGGTCGATCACGAAGCTTTCCTGATCCGCCAGCAAGTCCCCTATCAGCGTTGCGGTCTGTTGGGACTCTGCGAGCAGGCGTGCCTCGGCGGCGGCACGCAACTGTCTCTGGGAGTGATAGACGTTGGTCAGGAGCAGCAGCAGATAGAAGGAGAAGACGACGGCGACGAGGAGCAGCAGCCAGCGTAGAGGTGTTGTTCTGAATAACACCATCGTCTCCCCTCCGCTTCAGTCCTGTTCAGCGAAGAACGCCGGGAAGTAGCGCTTCACACCGGGATAGTACTTGTTCACCAGCCTGTCGTAGGTGCCATCCGTCTTGATCTGCTGCAAATAGACGTTGAAGGCATCACGCAACTGGGGCGCATCCTTGGGGAAGGCGGCTGCCAGGGCCTGCTCTTCGGAGATCGGGCCGATGACCTTGAAGGTGCCGGACCACTTCTGCATGTCAAGCATGAGGTCCGGGACGTCCAGGAGCGATAGATCCGCATCCAGGTGGAGCAAGGCCGGCACCATCTCGTTGATGTTGGTGCTCTTGGTATAGGCGCGCAGCTCGATCCCTCGGCCCTTCAGGCCATAGTTGGCGGGGTCGAGACAGGTCTTCTCCATGACCAGCAGACTGCGCTTGCCGATGAGTTCCTTGGTCTCTTGGATGTCTTTGAGGAGGTCGTCGCTGCCTTTGATGGGCTGAATCGGCGAGTCGGCGCGGGCGATCAGCATGACCTGCGAGGGGAAGGTTGGCTCGGAATAGAGCAGGACCTGCTCGCGCCAGGGTAGGACGGTGAAACCGGTTGCGATCATGTCGCCCTTGACCGGGTAGTCGCCTTCAAGGGTGACCCTGTCGCCTGAGCGCACCACATTCTTGCCGAGCAGGTCGCGGATCACCGAATAGAAATCGCTGTAGACCAGCCTGTAGGCGACGCCGAGGTAGCCGGCAAAGCCCTGGATCAACTCGACGTCGAAGCCATCGCCGGTGCCAGTGACGAAGTTGGCGTAGCGAATACCCAAGTGGCGCAGCTCGCCGCGAGCCTGGATCTCGGGCAGATCGGCGGCGGATGCAATCGGGCTCGCAAGAACCCAGCAGACCAGGAGCATTGGGAGCGAGAGCAGGCGATACCGAGTCATGTTCAAACCTCCTTTTGATTGCAGCAGCGCTGACGGCGCTGTTGTCTCAGATCTGCAAGGGAACACCGAAAAACGGCTGTGGCCACAACCGATACCTGGCGTCGGTTGGACCGAGGGACGAGGCTCGACGAAGGTCGGATCAGCCCAAGCACCATGCGGCTCGCAAAGGGGGGAGGTGCGCGCCGAATGCGGGCGAATCTGAGGGTCGGACGCAGAATCGCGAGCCAATGCTAACTATTGTAGGAGATCGTTGCTGTGCGCGCCGTCTCAAGGTCCGCGACAAAAAACCGACCTACGGTTGTGCCGAATGCGCGTCAATATCAGGTCCTAATCCCAATCGCCCGATGTGGCGCGCGCCCAGAGTTCCGATAGCTCATCATCGTCGAGATCGAGATCGTGCGTGGCATCGTCAAGATAGCCGACGAGCAGTTCCGGCTGTTCTGGGATCCCACGGGCCAAGGCCACCAGGGAGTAGTCAATGTTCTCTGGCACAGGGTTTCCCTCACGGTGATCTTCGTCAACCACAGGTTCCGTCGCTCATTTTCGGGGCCGATCCGAGAAACTCATCACATGAGCTGACTGCTCGCCTGCTTATAGTCAGGCTCACAGAAAACAATCCTTTTCGCGGACGCTCATGACTGCCAGTATCGTCGTCGATCCCATGACCCGTATTGAGGGTCATCTCCGCTTCGTCATCCGCCTTGAAGACCAAGTCGTCACCGACGCACACTGCACGGCGGACATGTTCCGCGGCATCGAGAAGGCCCTGATCGGTCACGATGCGCGGGTCGCCCAGCAGGTGACCCAACGTGTCTGCGGGGTCTGCCCCTACGCCCATGCGGAGGCCGCCTCGCTCGCGCTCGAAAATGCGATGGGGCTCAAGCCAAACGCCAACGGCCAGCGCCTGCGCAATCTCATCGTCGGCCGCTGCGTCGGTTGCGCCGGCGAGCGCTTCCCGCGCCAGATCATGCTGCATGCCTATGGCGACCGCCGCTCCATCATGAACGAATTCGAGGCATAGGCATGTCCAGGGGCTCAAAGAAAAACGGTGGTGGGGGGCGCGAATCGATCCTGGCGCGGACCTTGATCGCGATGGGTCTGGGTGTAGCGCTGGTCGCAACCATTGCGCTCACGCTTGCCTGGCTCTATCTCAACGCGCAGTCCGAGGCGCGGGTCGAACAGACCGGGGATCACCTGCTGGCGACCTTGGTCAAGAACACCCATGAGTCGATCAACAAGGGACAGCGACAGAGCTTTCAGCGCGCCATCGACGACTTCGCCGAACTCGACGGGGTCATGGATGTCGCCCTCTACGCGCGCTTCAAGCAGATGGTCTATCGCTCCGGGCTAACCAGCTTGGGCCTGCCCTTCGTGCAGGCCGAGGGTCAACTGACCAACAACATCAACGAGCCGCGCTATGGCGAGACCAAGGGCCGCTTCCAGCGTGCCGATTGGACCCTGCGCGACGTCATCGACACACCGACGGCGAAAAAGCACGTCGCCGAGTACCAGGGCAGCGGCCAGTCCTGCGCCGATTGCCACTTCGTCATGGACGAAGGGCTGAAGTTCGCATCCGATTCACGCAGCGCGACGCTGACGGGTCCTGGCTACCGGGATTTCTACTACGCCCTAGCGGTCGAGGGGGAGTGCGTCGTCTGTCATACCCACTGGCGTGTCGGTGAAGACGGCGGCTATCTGCGCGTGCGTCTGGATACCCAGCCCTTCGCCCAGCAGCGCGATGAGACCCTGCTCAGCATGGCGGCGGCCATCATCGGCGTGCTGGTCCCGACCGTGCTGATCCTGGTCTGGATCTTTCGTTCCCTGATCCGCCGTTTGGGCGGCGAGCCGGCCGCGGCCGTCGCCATCACCCGGGCGATCGCCGAGGGAGACCTGAACAACGCCATCGCGCTGCGTGCCGGCGACGACACCAGCCTGCTGGCCAACATGAAGCGCATGCAGGATCAACTGCGCGCCCGCATCGAGGCCGATCGCCGCGTCGCGGAGGAGAACCTGCGCATCCGCATCGCCCTGGACAACGTCAGTACCGGGGTCATGATCGCGGAGCCCAACCGCGCTGTGATCTACAGCAACCCAGCCGCGCAGCGCATCTTGAAGAACGTCGAAGGCGCGGTGCGCCAGCGCATCCCAGCCTTCAGCGCGGACCGTCCGGAAGGCACGGCCATGGAGGCCCTGCATGCCGATCCCCAGCAGCGGGCGGCCCTCCTGGACCAGCTCGCGGCGCCCGAGGAGACGGCACTCGCCCTCGGCGATCACCATCTAGTGGTGACCGCAAGCCCGGTGCTCAACGCCCAAGGCGAGCGTCTCGGCGTGGTCGAAGAGTGGCGCGATCGCACTGGCGAGGTCCGTGTCGAGAAGGAGGTTGGCACCATCGTGCAGAGCGCAGCCGTGGGGGTGCTCGATGCACGTATCGACCTCACCGACAAACAGGGCTTCATCGCCGCGCTGGGCCGTGACATCAACACCCTGCTCGACAACACAGAGGGCGCGCTGGAGACCACCTCCAGCGTACTCAACGCACTCGCGCGCGGCGACCTGAGTCAACGCGTCGAGGACGACTATCAAGGGACCTTCGGTCAGCTGAAGGAGGACACCAATGCCTCCGTCGATCAACTGCGTGACCTGGTCGGCAGGATTCTGAAAGCAACGGACGCCATTGGCACCGCGGCTGCGGAAATCGCCGCAGGCAATGCGGATCTGTCCGAGCGCACCGAATCACAAGCCAGCAGCCTGGAGCAGACGACCAGCTCCATGGAGCAGATCAATACCGCCGCCCAGCAGAACACCGTCAGTGCCTGTAGCGCCAGCGACCTGGCGAACATGGCTAACTATCAGGCCGAGGCGGGCAACACGCTGGTCAAGCAACTGACTGAAACCATGCACGGGATTCAGGCATCGAGCAGGCAGGTCGTCGACATCATCGAGGTGATCGAGGGCATTGCCTTCCAGACCAATATCCTGGCGCTGAACGCGGCCGTCGAGGCCGCGCGCGCTGGTGAGCAAGGGCGCGGCTTTGCGGTGGTCGCCTCGGAGGTCCGGAGTCTGGCCCAGCGCAGCGCCCAGGCCGCCAAGGAGATCAAGGGCTTGATCGACGGTTCAGTGGCCCAGGTCGAGAGCGGTGCCAAGGTCGTCGACGACACCGGCAAGACCATGGCATCCATCGTCGGCTCCTTCCAGCAGGTGGTGCAGCTGGTGACCGAGATCGCGACCGCAAGCCGTGACCAGGGCCAGGGCATCGGACAAGTGACCCAGGCAATCGCCCAGATGGATGAGATGACCCAGCGCAACGCCGCACTGGTTGAGCAGGCCGCCGCGGCGGCAGAAAGCCTGGAAGATCAGGCCGAGACCCTCAGCCGCACCGTGGCGGTGTTCGAGCTGAGCCGCGGCTCACCGGCGCAGCGCGAAACGGCCTTGGTCGCACGCCGACCAACACAGCTGTCATCCGACTGATGGGAGCAGGCACCGCAAGCGTCCCGCGCTCGCGAAGCCGGAGGCGAGCCCTATCAAGGCGACCCTATCCATCGTCTTTCGCAGGCTGACTGCCGTCACCCTGGGCCTCGTCCTGGTGGCGCTCCTCGTCCCGACGGCGGACGCCGTCCTGCAAGAGGTCGTCGACGAGTTGCGCGAGCGGGGTATTCGGCTCTACGCCGCCGATGACAGGGGCGGCGCTCGACGTCCTTCGAACACAATTCGTTAGCTACAATCGCTCGACCGGCCGCACCGGCTGCCTGCTTTACCAGGACGGCCTATTCATGCAGATGCTCGAAGGCCAGCGGGAGGTCGTGACCGCTTCTGATGGACAAGGTCAGGAGCGAACCGCGTCGCCGTGACATGCGCATCGTCATCGAGGGTCCGGCGCGACGGCGCGTCTTCCTGGATTGGGGCATGCTGGTGCGCGATCTGACACCCGGTCCGAACGAGTCGGATTACACGTCTTGGCCGGGCCGCCGCTTGAGTTTCCTCGATCTGGCCGAGGATCCGCGAACCTGCTACGTCTATCTCACCGCCTATGCGAGGGACGGTTTTTCAGAGGGGGTAATCAGGGCCTGACAGGGGACGTCCTCTAGCTTCCAAGCGCCGGATTGGGAGCAGATAGTAGATTTCAAGCCCCGTCCCCACTGCTTGCGTTGCTGGTGCTTGAAACCTGCCCCCTTGCTTGTCTTGACCGAGTGCGTTGGCCTTGTGACCTGCCCTCACCACCTATCGGTTTTATGTAGCCAGGGCTTCCAGCCCTGGCAAACCAGGCCAGGATGGCCTGGCTACGCAGGCTTGGAGCGGCTGTTCCGGTTGATTTCGGGAAACCGATAGGTGTTGAGGTGACCTGCCCCCTTGGCTTGACCACGCCCACTTGTTTGCTCGAATATGCCAATGTCTGTGTAACCCTATCCTTGATAGGGTGATATGAGCCGCTTTGACAGGTCGCCTAGAAAAGCCTTGGTCGTCAACGGATCTGCAGTGCTTATTGCGTACGCTGTCAAACAGAGACGTTCTTGCATAGGGAACCACCCATGGCAAGCATGAACGCGCGGCCTTCCCCTTGGCTCAGCTGGATCGCACTGGGGATGGGGCTGCTCCTGACCCTGCTCGCGACCCTCCATGTGCGCTCCGACGAGGAAGCCGAACGCGACCGAGCACTGCTGCTCATTGGTCATGACCTCGTCCATGAGCTTCACCAGCGGCTCCATGCACACGCACTTTTTCTCCGCGCTGCCGCCGCCTTCTTTGCCGCTTCATCGGAGGTGACGCAGCAGGAGTGGCAGACCTTCATCGCGCAGAGCAAGGCGCACAAGGATTTCCTCGCCATCCAAGAAGCTGGCTTCGCCCTGCGCATCCAGCCGGACCAGCTCGATGCGCATCAGCAGGCGTTCCGCGCCGAGGGCTTCCCAGATTATCGGGTCTGGCCACCGGGGCGGCGGACGCTGTATTCCGCGATTGTCGATCAGGCGCCCGTCTCCGCCAGCAGCCAGGGCAGGTTCGGCTATGACCTGCTCACCAACCCGCGATGCCGGGTCGCCATGGAGCAAGCGCGCGATCAGGACATCGTCGCGCTTGCCAGCAATGTCCTCTTGGATCGGGAGACCAAGACGGACGCGCCAGCGGCCAATCTTCTGATGTTCGTCCCCGTCTATCGGGTCGGTCCGCCAATCGCCGACGTGGCGGAGCGCCAGTCGGCTCTCAGGGGCTGGATCTACAGCACCTATCGGATGCCCGATTTCATGCGGGGCATTCTGAACGACTGGGATCGACCTGCCCCCCTTCAGGTTCAGTTCACGGTCTACGAGGGTGCCCAAATCGGTGCTGAGAGCCTCTTGTATGCATACCCCAGTGGCGTTGACGGCCTGGAAGAGACGTCGGATCAAGCGATCGAGCTGCCCGTGGACTTCAATGGGCAGCGCTGGACGCTCCAGGTTGCGCCCATGGCCAATGCGCCCTCGACCATCATGGCCTTTCCCGTGCTGCTGGTGGCCATCAGCGGCAGCCTCATCAGCCTGCTCCTGACCGGTCTGCTGCGGGCGCTGGGCAGATCAAGCGAGCGCGCCATTCGGCTCAGGCAAGAACTGTCCGCCAGGCTGCGAGCGGAGGATGAAGTCCAGCAGATGAATGCCGTGCTGGAGCAGCGGATCGCCGAGCGCACTCAAGCCTTGGAGTCGGAGATCACTGAACGCCGGCGCATCGAAGACGAGATCCGCGAACTCAACACCAGGCTCGAGCGCAAAGTGGATGAGCGCACGGCCGAGCTGCAGGCCGTGATCGACAACGTCCCCTTCGAATTCTGGGCGCGCGACCTTGATGGGTACTGCTTCATGGAGAACGCGGTGCTGGTGCGGCATTGGGGCAGCCTGCTCGGCAAGCGCCCGCAGGACCATGCCATCTCCGAGGAGGTGCTGCGCCTCTGGCTGGACACCAACGCGCGTGTCATGGCGGAAGAGGTGGTGGACGAAGAGGTTTCTTATGTGCGGGAGGGTGAAACGCGGTTCTTCCGGAATATCGTTGCCCCGATCCGCCAAGGGGAGCGCGTGCTGGGCATCTTCGGCCTCAACATCGACATCACCGAGTCCCGGCGTATCGAACAGGCGCGCGACCTCGCCCTCGCCAAGTATCGCGTCCTGTTCGAGCACTTTCCGCTCGGAATCACGGTGTCCGACGCTCAGGGGCAAATCCTCGAGACCAACCCGGCCGCCGAGCGCCTGCTGGGTCTTCCGCGCGAGTCGCATCTGAGCCACACGCTGGATGACGCTGTTTGGCAGGTGCTGCGACGCGACGGTACGCCCATGCCGTCCGAGGAATTCCCCAGCGTGCGCGCGCTCCGGGAAGGCGGCGGGCCGCACAGCGGGGAGATCGGCTTCGTGCGGGCCGATACGGAGGTCACCTGGCTTGAGGTCATCGCGGCGGCCCTGCCGCCCCCGAGCGGCGGGGTCGTCGTCACCTACGGCGACATCAGCGCACGGGTCGATCGCGAACGGGCGCGCGAGACGGTGAACGCCGTCATGCAGCTCGCCAGCACCTGCAACACCTTGGATGGCTTCCATCAGGCGCTGCCGCCGCTGCTGGCGACCCGGCTGGCATTTCCCATCGCCGCCATTGCGCGCCTGGATCCGGACCACGACGACATGACCTTTCTGAGCAGCGTCGGACTGCCCGAAGTTGTCCTGAGTCGGCTGGCACCCGTGGTGGCGAGCGAGATCGAATCGGCGGACATCGGCGTCCAGTCGTCCGGGAAGCAAAACGGCAAACCGCAGCCCCGATCCATTCCGGCACCTTTGTCTGCGCTGGGCGTCGTCACCTGCATCAGTGTGCCGCTGCAGCTAGGACTCGACACAGCCGGCATCTTACTGCTCGCCGACACCCGTCATCGCTCGGAGATGTCGCGTGTGAAAGAGGCACTGATGACCGTAGCCGAGTCGGTCGAACGGCTGTGGACCCAGCAAGCACTGCGGGATGAGGCACAACGACGTCGCATCCTTTTCGAGCAGTCAAGAGACGGCATCGCGGTATTCCGCCCGGACGCATCCATGGTTGAGGCCAATCCGGCCTTTGCCGCCATGTTGGGCTATGCGCTGGACGAGCTGATGGGGCTGCATGTCTGGGACTGGGACGTCGGCATCCCGCGCGCGCGCATGGAGGAGGACTTCCGGCGTACCGATGTAGCACACCGCATCGTCGAGACACGTCACCGCCGTAAGGACGGGACTGAGTACGACGTCGAGGTGAGCGTGAACTGCGTGGAAGCGATGGGACAGCGCTATCTGTTCTGTTTGCATCAGGACATCACCGCCCGCAAGCGGGCGGAGGCCGAGCTGGAGCGCCACCAGCAGGACTTGGAACAGCTGGTCGGCGAGCGCACGCGCGAGCTGGAGCGAGCCAACGCCGTCTTGTCGCGCACCGACGAGCGATTCAGGGCCATGTTCGAGATCAGCCAGTCGGCCAACACACTGGACGAGCACGATCTGCTGCGGCAAGGGATCGACGCGGCGGTACGCCTGACCGCGAGCGAGGTCGGCTCTCTGTATTTCCTCGACGATGAGCAGGAGACCATCCGGTTGATGACCTGGTCGAGCGGGACGCCGGCCCGTTGCGGCGCCGACCCTCAACCGCAGGCTCCCATCAGCGAGGCCGGTGCTTGGGCCGATGCCGTACGTCTCGCACGTCCCGTCATCCACAACGATTGTCAGCGGTTGAACGGCCGACGGGGTCAACCTCAAGGCCAGATCGAGTTCGTTCGCCACCTGGGGGTTCCCGTGATCGACAACGGGCAGGTACGCGCCCTGCTTGGGGTCGGCAACAAGTCCAGGGATTACGACGAATCCGATGTGCGAGAACTCCAGGCCATCGGCAACGACCTCTGGCGGATCTACGGCCGCCGCCGCGCCGAGATCCAGCTCGCGGCCGCCAAGGAAGAGGCGGAAGCCGCCAGCCAGGCCAAGAGCCGCTTCCTGGCGAACATGAGTCATGAGATCCGCACGCCCATGAATGCCATCATCGGGCTGACGCATCTGCTCCAGCAGTCGCCACTGACCGAGGCGCAGCAGGAGCGCCTGGGTAAGATCGATGCATCGGCCCATCACCTCTTGGGCGTGATCAACGACATCCTCGATCTGTCCAAGATCGAGGCCGGGCGGATGCAGGTCGAAGCGCGTGATTTCGCGCTGCCGGAGATCCTGGAGCACACCCGCTTCCTGATCGCGGAGTCGGCAGCCGCCAAGGGGCTGCGGGTGGATGTCGAAGAACGTGGTCTCCCTCGGTGGCTGCGCGGCGATCTGATGCGCTTGCGTCAGTGCCTGCTCAATCTCGCCGCCAATGCCGTCAAGTTCACTGAGCGCGGCCGGATTGTCCTCCGAGCGTTCTTGGAGCACGAAGACGATGGGCAGCTGCTCGTGCGCTTCGAGGTTGAGGACAGCGGAATCGGCATCGAGCCCTCAATGCTGGCGCGCTTGTTCGAGGCCTTCGAGCAAGCCGATGAATCCGTCTCGCGCAAGTATGGCGGAACCGGACTGGGACTCGCGATCACGGGCCGTTTGGCTTGTCTGATGGGCGGTGACGCTGGCGCCCTGAGCGAGCCCGGCAAGGGCAGCTGCTTCTGGTTCACCGCACGCCTGCGGCCGGGGGCGGCCGTGCATCCGGAATCGCGCGCGACGCCCTCCCGCGAGGTGGCCGCCGAGATCGCAAGCAGCTACAGCGGCGCGCGCATCCTCCTGGTGGAAGACAACCCGATCAACCAGGAGGTCGCGGTCGAGATTCTCAAAGCCGTCAACCTGAGTACCGAGACCGCCGGCGATGGTCGCGAGGCGCTGGAGCGGGTGGGTTCCAAGCGCTATGACCTGGTTCTGATGGACGTACAGATGCCTGTGCTCGATGGGCTGGAGGCGACGCGCGCGATCCGCGCCTTGCCGGGGCGCGAACAGTTGCCAATTCTCGCCCTGACGGCCAATGCCTTCGACGAGGATCGTCGGGCCTGTCTGCAAGCGGGTATGAACGACTTCATCCCCAAGCCGGTGGAGCCGCAGGCGCTCTATGCGGCGCTGCTTCACTGGCTGCCGCGGACGTCGGGCACGTCCCTGGAATCTCTCGCCGAGATGCGCGATGCCGTCTCGGAGACCGCGACCGCGCCGCCGGACTCGGCCGCGTCCGAGCTAGACCGATTGGCTGGCCTTTCTGACCTCAATCTGTCTCGCGGACTCGCCGCGCTCAACGGGAATGCGGACAAGTATCTTGCCTTGCTGCGACGCTTCATCAGCAGCTATCGGGAGCAGCCAGCCGCGATCTCGGCCCACCTCCAGGCCGGTGAGCAGGAGTCGGTGCGTCGGCTTGCGCACAGCCTCAAGGGCGTGGCGGGCAACCTCGGCATCACGGCAATGGAGCAGGCAGCCACACGTCTTGATGAAATTCTGCGTCAGGCGGAAGTTCCCGATCCAGCCTTGGTCACGCCATTGATCGAGGAGATGGAGCAGATGCTTGAGGTGCTCTCTGCCGCGTTACAGCCGACCCAGGCGAGGCCCTTGACCGAGCCGGTCGAGGCGCCGAGCGACCCGTCGACAGCCGCGGCGATCCTGAGTGAACTCACCACGCTGGTCGCGGAGGCGGACACGGCGGCCCAGCAGCTGTGCGAGACCAATGCCCCCTTGCTCAGGGGAATCCTCGGTGAAGGGTTTGGCACACTCATGGAGCGTCTTGAAGCCTTTGATTTCGAAGCCGCGCTGGCTGTCTTGCAGCTCGAGCGACCGCCCTCGGAGGGACCCTGATCGCGACCAGCACGGCGCTTGTGCTGGATCTGCTCGATGAGATCGACGCGCTCCGATCACGGCTGCAGCGCCTCGGCGGCGATTGAACCAGGGCCCTGATCATCTCCTCGGGCAATGCTGGCGATTTTTTGCGCGATCGCTTCCGGCGACAGGATGAAGTCGATACAGCCGCTTGCGATGGCGCTCTCCGGCATGTCTGGCTGCCCAGCGGTGTCGGGTGCCTGCGCGATGGTGATTCCGCCGCCCGCTTTGATCCCACACAGCGCCTCGGCGCCATCGCCATCGTAGCCGGAGACGATGACCGCGATCAGCTTGCCGTCCCAATGCTGGGTAAGTGAACGCAGAAAGACGGTGATCACGTCCGGCCATCCCCTCGGCTTTGAGATCGGCTTCAACCGGAACTCGCCATTGAAGACGTGAAGGTCACGCTGCGCCGGGATGATGAACACCTGGTTCGGCCGGATGAGCAAACGTTCCGTGATCAACTCCACCGGCATCTTGGTATGAGCGGGGAGAATCTCGTGGAGATGGGTCGCGACGGTTCTCAGGTGATTCACGATGACGATTGCCACTCCCATGTCATTCGGCAAATGGCGCAGCAACCGGGTATAGGCATCGAGACCACCGGCCGAGCCGCCGACACAGACGATCGGGAAATCGGTCGTGGCAGGCTTGGCGTCCATGGGCGATCCTCTGTTTCAGATGGGTTCAATTGACGCTCGATTCGCCATGATCGCAGCGCCTATTCAAGGCGTCTGAGGGATTGGTGACAAGGCGCCCAACGCACTCACTCGACACACACCGTCGCAGTCCTGCGGCATTCACCACACGGAGCCTCCGATGCGATCGAATGTCCCTCTTCTTACCATGTTTTCCATGTTCTCGTGTTTCGCCGTCCTCGGCGCGCCGGCGGCGCGGTGTGATCCGACGTCCGGCGAGGTCCTGTCCGCCTACAGCATTCTGGCACCCACCAGCCACGGCGGTCAGGTCACCATCGCACGGGTGATTCTGCAAGGGGCCGCGTCGGCGTGTCCAAGGCTGGTACCCGCAAGCGGCGGCGGAGCGGCCATTGCCACACAAGCCCGCACGAATCCGGACCCCGCTCATTTCGACATCCAGGTCTGCGAAGCGGTCGTGACCAGAGAGATGCAAGTCCAAGGCAGTGATCGACGGCTGCCCGGTCCACCCGTCGCGGCAGCGCATCTGGCGGTCATCGGCGATTCTGGGTGTCGCCCTGGATCCCAAGGGGGATGTCAGCCAGGGAGTTCGGCCTGGCCCCTGCTCGACATCGCCAACACTGCCGCGCGCGCAGATCCGGATATCGTGCTGCACATGGGGGACTACAACTATCGCGGAACCCCCGGCAAGGTCGCGATCAATGGCAAGCAGGAGCACGTCTACGATGCCGGAGACAACACCGACGCCATTAGTTGCACGCTGCCGGGCCCCTACCTTGGCCAGAACAGCCCCGGCAGCGACCAACCGGACCAATGGACGAACTGGTGGCTGGATTTCTTCAAGCCCGCGACGGCGTTGCTGGCCGCGGCGCCCTGGATCGTCGCCCGAGGCAATCACGAGTTGTGCAGCCGCGCGGGGCCGGGCTGGTTCTATCTGCTCGATCCCGGCTCCGACCTGCCGGATGTCGCCACCGGTCAAGGCACCTGCCCGCCCGCGGAGAGCACCGAACCTCAGGTCTTCGGCCGTCCCTATCGCTTGGATCTGGCCGGGCTCTCCATCGTCGTCATGGACTCCGCCAATGCCTGTGACCGAGGCTCCCTGCACCAGGGGCATTTCGACCGACAGTTCCAGGCGCTCCGAACCCTCGTGGATGCTGCCCCGGAGCAGTCCCCGCGCTGGCTGTTGACGCATCGGCCGATCTGGGCGGTGCGTGCGGCGGACACCTCGACCGCTTCCAACCAGACCGACCCCTCCGGCCGGTTTGCGCTCATCAACCAGACCTTGCAGAGGTCCGATCAGCGACACCCCATCGCGGGTGCCTTCGAGCTCATTCTCTCGGGTCACATGCACACCTTCGAGGCCATCGGGCGCACGCGCGACGGCATGCCCGCCGGTCCCGATCAACTCGTCATCGGCAATAGCGGGATCGAACTCGATCCGGGCCAGGACAGGATGCCCTTCTCCTTTGCCTTCGGCGAGATCGGCTGGGCCGGTTTGGGTCTCCACGCCTTCGGCTACATGGAGCTTCAGCCGCGCGGTGAAGCCGGCTGGACGGGAGGCTTGCTGGATCCCGACGGCAAGACGTTGGCCACTTGCGGCAGTGATCATCCGGCGGAGAAGGCAGGACCCTGTGCGCCGGTGGACTGACGTTGGTCCGACGAGATGGGTTGGATGTGTGCGGGGGGGCGGTCACGGGGCATCGGCACCTTCAGCAGGGCGCTTATGTGCGGCAGCGTACCGACAGCCATCGCCAGTGCGCCTATAAAGGGATTGTCGCAATGGTTCAGTCGGGCGCTGCCAGATGAGCGTTTTGGACGATTGATTGCGGAAACAAACATCGAACCAAATCCTGACTGGAGTTTGAACATGAAACGCATGAGCCTTCGCACGACTTCGCGCGCTGCCCTCTTTCTCGCCGGAACGGTCCTGGCCGCCGGCGCATTCGCCCAACCGCCTCAAGGCGCTTACGGTCCTGGCTACGGCATGGGTCCCGGCATGATGGGTGGCCCCGGTCCTGGATATGGTCAGGGGCAGGGCTATGGCATGGGTCCCGGCATGATGGATGGCTACGGGCCTGGATACGGTCAGGGTCCAGGCTACGGCATGGGTCCGGGCATGATGAACGGCTACGGGCCTGGATATGGTCAGGGTCAGGGCATGATGAATGGCTATGGTCCTGGATACGATCAGGGTCCGGGCTACGGGCAGGGATCCGGTTTCAATCGGGCCAGATAACGGCATGCGCCGCTTGAGGCGCGAGCATCGGGAGCCGGTGTGGACCAGCGCAAAGACCTAAGCACCCCTTCAGCCAATCGCGGCCTCGTCGTCGCGGTGCGCGGTAGCGTGGTGGATCTGCGCTTCGAGACGCATCTGCCGCCGATCTATCGGCTGCTGCGCGCGGGGTCGGAAGGCCAGATCCGCATCGAGGTGCTGGCGCAGTTGGATGACCATCATGTGCGCGGCATCGCCCTGACACCCACGCAGGGGCTGGCGCGCGGCATGTGGGTGGAGGACAGCGGCGGACCGCTGATGGCACCTGTGGGCAAAGGCATCCTCGGGCGCATGTTCGACGTCTTCGGCAACGCCATCGACCGCCAGCCGCCGCCCACTGAGATCCAATGGCGTTCTGTGCACAACGCCCCGCCACCCCTGGCGCGGCGTTCGACCCAGTCCGAGGTCTTCGAGACCGGGATCAAGCTCATCGATGTCCTGGTCCCGCTGGAGCGCGGTGGCAAGGCGGGGCTGTTCGGTGGGGCGGGCGTGGGCAAGACCGTGCTGCTCACCGAGATGATCCACAACATGATCGGGCACCATGCCGGGGTCAGCCTTTTCTGCGGCATTGGCGAGCGCTGCCGCGAGGGCGAGGAGCTCTATCGTGAGATGAAGGACGCCGGCGTCTTGCCGAACATGGTGATGGTCTTCGGGCAGATGAACGAGCCGCCGGGCAGTCGCTTTCGCGTCGGGCACGCCGCGCTGACGATGGCCGAGTATTTTCGCGACGACGAGCAGCGCGATGTCCTGCTGCTGATCGACAATATCTTCCGCTTCATCCAGGCCGGCATGGAGGTCTCCGGCCTCATGGGTCAGATGCCCTCGCGCCTCGGCTATCAGCCGACCATGGGGACGGAACTGTCGGGGCTGGAGGAGCGTATCGCCAACACCGATGCCGGGGCCATCACCTCCATCCAGGCAGTCTATGTGCCGGCGGACGATTTCACCGACCCGGCGGCGGTCCATACCTTCTCCCATCTCTCCGCCTCCATCGTGCTCTCGCGCAAACGGGCGGGCGAAGGACTGTATCCGGCCATCGACCCGCTGCAATCGAGTTCGCGGATGGCGACGCCGGGCATTGTCGGCGAGCGGCACTACGCACTGGCTCAGGAGATCCGGCGCACCCTGGCCCAATACGCGGAACTCAAGGACATCATTGCGATGCTGGGTCTGGAGCAGCTCTCGCCGGAGGATCGCAATCTGGTTGCGCGTGCTCGGCGGCTGGAACGTTTTCTGACTCAGCCTTTTTTTACCACTGAACGCTTTACTAGCCTGACCGGCAAGCTTGTGAGCCTGGCCGATGCGCTGGATGGCTGTGAGCGCATTTTGGGGGATGAGTTCAAGGATGTGCCTGAGGGGGCGCTTTATATGATTGGGGGGGTGGATGAGGCGGTGGTGAAGGTTAAGGACGACAAGGACAACAGGGACATCAGGGACAAGGAGGAGACGTGATGAATCTGAAGGTTCTGTTGCCATTTCGCGTCTTTGCAGAGGTCGCCGAGGTGACGCGCATCGTCGCCGAGACGCCCGACGGCGCCTTTGGGCTCCTGCCGCGTCGCTTGGATTGTGTCGCGGCGCTCGCGCCGGGGATTCTGATCTACGAATCCGCCGCCGAGGGCGAGGTCTATCTGGCCGTGGATGAAGGGGTGCTGGTCAAGACCGGCGCCGAGGTGCTGGTGTCGGTGCGTCGGGCGATTCGCGGTAGCGACCTCGGCCAGCTGCGCGCGACGGTGGAGCAGGAGTTTCTGATCCTGGATGAGCACGAGCAGGAGATGCGCGCGGTGATGGCGAAACTGGAATCCGGATTTCTGCACCGTTTCGTGAGCCTGCAACATGACTGAGCCTCCAGACAGAAAGACCTCGGACAGGGCGCCGAGCCTCGTTGGTCAGATCGGCGACAAGGCCGCGCGCAAGCTCAAGGCACGTCGCAACCCCACGCCGGGGGTCTGGTTCGGCCTCGGCATGATGGGGCTGATCGGCTGGTCGGTGGTCGTGCCGACGCTGCTTGGCGCGGCGCTGGGCCTCTGGCTCGACGAACAGCATCCGGGCACCCATTCCTGGACCCTGGCGCTGCTGGTCGGCGGGCTCACGCTCGGCTGTTTCAATGCCTGGCATTGGGTCGCCAAGGAAGAGCGGGCGATGCGCGAAGAGCAGGAGGATGACGATGACTGACACGCCGGGCCTGGTGCTCTCCGGGGTCGCGGGACTGGGCCTCGGGGCCATGTTCTTCGGCGGGCTCTGGTGGACGCTGCGCAAGAGCCTGGCGTCCACCAAGCCGGCGCTTTGGCTTCTAGGCAGCCTGCTGGTGCGGATGAGCCTGCTTCTGGTCGGCTTGTACCTGGTCTCCGGCGGTCATTGGGAGCGCCTGCTGGCTGGGCTCGTCGGCGTCATCGGGGCGCGCTTTGTCGTCTTGCGATTGACCAGCCCATCAGTGGTCGCGAAGGAGGTCGATCATGCGCCTGAGTCCCGATGAGATCATCTTCTGGGAATACGGGTTGATCAAGCTCAACGCAACCATCGTCTTCACTTGGGCGCTGATGCTCGTGCTGGTGGTCGGCTCGCTGCTCGTGACGCGCAAACTGTCGCGGGATCTCACCCGTTCGCGCTGGCAGAACCTGCTGGAGATCCTCGTCACCGGCATCGAAAAGCAGATCGCGGAGGTCGGACTGAGCGACGTGCGGACCTATCTCGGCTTTCTCGGCACCCTCTTCCTGTTCGTCGCCTCGGCCAGCCTGGCCACCATCATCCCCGGCTATGAGCCGCCGACGGGTTCGCTCTCGACCACGACGGCGCTGGCGCTGTGTGTGCTGGTGGCCGTGCCCTTTTTCGGCATCGCGGACCAGGGACTCGGCGGCTATCTCAAGTCCTACATGGAGCCGACCTTCATGATGCTGCCCTTCAACATCATTAGCGAGGTCTCCCGCACCCTGGCCCTGGCGGTACGGCTGTTCGGCAACATGATGAGCGGGGCGATGATCATCGCCATCCTGCTCACCATCACACCCTTCCTCTTTCCCATTCTCATGACGGCGCTCGGCCTGCTCACCGGGATGGTGCAGGCGTACATCTTCAGCATTCTGGCCGCCGTCTATATCGCGGCTGCCACGCAGACACGCAAACCAAAGCCGGCGGCCAAGCCATGAGACACCCACAGACTCAGCGGAGGACACACCATGGATAGCCTGACCCTAATCGCAGTGATATCGATCGTCATGGCCGGCCTCACCACGGGCTTCGGCACCATGGGACCGGCGCTCGCGGAAGGCCGGGCGGTGGCGACCGCACTCACCGCGCTGGCACAGCAGCCCGACGCCTCGGCCACCATCACCCGCACCCTGTTCGTCGGGCTGGCGATGATCGAATCCACAGCCATCTACTGCTTCGTGGTCTCGATGATCCTCATCTTCGCCAATCCCTTCTGGAACCTCGCCATCGCCCAGTCCGCCGGGAAGTAGGCCATGCTCATCGACTGGTTCACCGTCGGCGCGCAGGTGATCAACTTTCTCGTCCTGGTGTGGTTGCTGAAGCGCTTTCTGTATCGGCCGATCCTCGACGCCATCGACGCGCGCGAGCAGCGAATCGCCGCCGAGCTGGCTGACGCCGACGCGAAACGCGCCGAGGCCAAGCAAGAGCGCGAGACCTTCCAACAGAAAAACCAGGCCTTCGACGAGCAGCGTGCGACGCTCTTGGCCGAGGCGACGGACGCGGCGAAGGCCGAACGCCAGCGGTTGCTCGACGAGGCCCGGCAGGCTGCCGACGCCTTGCGTGACAAGCGGCAGGAGGCGTTGCGCCAGGAAGCCGAGCAGCTCAACCAGGCCCTATCGAGCAGGACGCAGCGGGAGGTCTTCGCGATTGCGCGTAAGACGTTGACGGATCTCGCTGGGGCCAGTCTGGAGGAGCGTCTGGTCGCGGTGTTTATTGAGCGCCTTCGGACGATGGATGGCGAGGCGCATGCCCTGTTTGCCGAGGCGCTGAAGGCGAACTCTGACCCGGTGCGTGTGCGCAGTGCCTTTGAGCTGCCGCCGGCGCAACGTGAGCGGATTCAAGCGGCGCTTAATGGCACTTTTGAAACCGAGGTTTCGGTCCAGTTTGACGCTGGGCCGGATCTGGTTGGCGGGATCGAGCTGACCGCGAATGGGCAACGGATTGGCTGGAGTATTCAGGATTATCTGGGGTCACTGGAACAGAGCGTGACTGAGTTGCTGAGTGGCTCTTGATGACTTCAAGGACTCCAGAGACTACAAAGACTTTAAGGACTGCAAGGACACCAAGGACATCAAGGACCGATTGACTCAGTTGTCGTTGTCGTCCTTGATGTCCTTGAAGTCTTCTCTTTGCAGTCATTGAAGTCCTTGAAGTCCTTAAACCAAGGAGCAACCCCATGCCCACCGGCTTCATCCCAACCCACGGCGGCTACAAAAACCTGCTCTCCTATCAAAAAGCCGAGATCGTCTACGACGCCACGGTCCATTTCTGTCAACGATTCGTCGAAAAACGCGACCGTACCTACGACCAGATGGTGCAGGCCGCCCGGTCCGGCAAGCAGAACATCATCGAGGGCAGCATGGCATCCGGTACCTCGAAGGAAATGGAGATCAAGCTGACCAATGTCGCCCGCGCCAGTCTGGAGGAGCTGCTGGCCGACTACCGCGATTTCCTGCGTGTGCGCGGGATTGCGGAGTGGTCCAAGGAGCATCCCTACGCGCTTCGGCTGCGTGAGCTGAACCGGATTCGTGGCGCCACCTATGAGACCTTTCGCAAGGGCGTGGAGCATCCCGATCCGGCGATCTGCGCCAACGTCATCATCGGGTTGATTCGAGTGACGAGTGTGCTCTTGAGTCGGCAGATTCAGTCGCTTGAAAAGGCGTTTCTTGAGGAAGGTGGGATGCGTGAACGCATGACCAGGGCGCGACTTGATGAGCGTGATCGACAGCGTGGGAGGGGGCGGTGAGGTTTGAGGACTGCAAGGACAACAAAGACCTTGAAGACAACAAAGACTCCAAGGACTCCAAGGACCGCTTGGCTCAGTTGTCGTTGCAGTCCTTAACCCTCTTAAAGACGACAAAGACTTCAAGGACAACAAAGACATCGAGTCCAGCGGTCCTTGATGTCCTTGGGGTCTCTGAAGTCCTTTAGTCCTTGAAGTCCCTAAGAGCCAACCATGCCACAAACCCTCCAACCCCTCTTCGACCAAACCTTCACCGCCATCAGCCAGGCAAGAGACACCTTTGTGCCTCGACTCAAGCCACGGGAAATCGGCACCATCAAGATGGTCTCCACCGGCATCGCCAAGGTCTCTGGCCTACCCAGCGTCGGCTTCGAGGAACTGCTGGCCTTTCCCGGCGAGGTCTTCGGCATCGCCTTCAACCTGGATCCGGACGAGATCGGCGTGGTGCTGCTCGGCGACTACTGGCAATTGCACGCCGGCGATGCGGTCGAGCGCACCGGCCGTGTCATGGACGTGGCGGTCGGCGATGCCCTGCTGGGCCGCGTCATCGACCCGCTCGGGCGACCGCTTGATGGCCTGGGGCCGCTGGCCACCAGCAAGCGCCTGCCGATCGAGCGCCCCGCCGCACCCATCATGGACCGCGCGCCCGTCACCGTGCCCTTGCAGACCGGGCTCAAGGTCATCGACGCCCTCATCCCCATCGGGCGTGGCCAGCGCGAGCTGATCCTGGGTGATCGGCAGACCGGCAAGACGGCCATTGCGATCGACACCATCCTCAACCAGCGCGGCAAAGACGTCCTCTGTGTCTATTGCGCCATCGGCCAGCGGGCGTCCGCGATCGCCAAGACGCTGGCGACCTTCCGGGACCAAGGCGCGCTGGACTACACCCTGACCGTTGTGACCGAGGGCAACGACGCGCCAGGGCTCACCTACATCGCCCCCTATGCCGCGACCAGCATCGCCGAGCACTTCATGGAACACGGCCGCGACGTCTTGATCGTCTATGACGACCTTACCCACCACGCCCGCGCCTATCGCGAGCTGTCGCTGCTGCTGCGCCGCCCGCCGGGCCGCGAGGCCTTCCCCGGCGATATCTTCTACATCCACTCGCGCCTGCTGGAGCGCGCCACGCGCCTGCGCGAGGACCTTGGCGGGGGCTCGCTCACCGCGCTGCCGATCATCGAGACCGAGGCGCAGAACCTCTCCGCCTACATCCCGACCAATCTCATCTCCATCACCGACGGGCAGATCTACCTCTCGCCGTCGCTGTTCGAGTTGGGCGTGCTGCCTGCGGTCGATGTCGGCCAATCCGTCTCGCGCGTCGGCGGCAAGGCGCAGCGGGCCGCTTACCGCGCGGTGGCGGGCGATCTGAAACTGGCCTACGCCCAGTTCGAGGAGCTCGAGACCTTTGCCCGCTTCGGCGCCCGAGTCGATGAAGACACCCAGGAACGCATCGCGCATGGGCGACGCATCCGCGCCTGTCTCAAACAACCGGAGTTCGCCCCGGTGTCGATGCCCGCGCAGATCGCCATCCTGCTGGCCCTGACCGCCGGGCTCTTCGACGCGGTACCGCTGGAGCGAATGCCCAACGCCGAGCGCGCGGTGCAGGAGGCGGCGGGGAAGATCCCGGAGGATGTCAGCGCGCGGCTGGTGAGCGCCGATTCATTGAGCGATGCGGATCGTCAAGCCATCGTCGATCTTGCCCGCGCGGCGCTCGGCGCATTCCAGCCCCAAGCCGGCCCCACGCCGACGGGTCGCGCAACGTGATCACCAAACTCCGCCATGGCTGGCAATCGATGCGGTCGAGCTTCTGGTTCGTCCCCGCCCTGATGGTGGTGGATGCCGTGGTGCTGGCCATCCTCCTGATCACCCTAGAAATGAGCGTCGATTTGCATCTGGCGACGCGCTGGCCGCTGCTCTTCGGCGCCGGCGCGTCCGGCGCCCGTGGCCTGCTCACGACCGTCGCCAGCTCCATGATCACGGTGGCCGGACTGGTGTTCTCGATCACCCTGGTGGCCCTCTCCCTGACCTCCAGTCAGTACAGCTCGCGCGTCATTCGCAACTTTATGCGCGACCGCGTCAACCAGTGGGTGCTCGGCGTCTTCCTCGGCATCTTCGCCTACTGCCTGGTGGTCCTGCGGACGATTCGCGAGGGTGGCGAGGGGGCCTTCGTCCCGACGCTGGCGGTCCTGGCCGGCCTGATCCTCGCCTTCGTCGGGATCGCGGTGCTGATCCACTTCATCCATCACATTGCGACCTCCATCCAGGCGTCGAGCATCGTGGCGACCGCCGCGCAGGAAACGCTCGCCGCCGTGGACCATCTGTTCCCCGATGCCTTGGGAGAGGACGACGATGAAAACGCCGACGGCGACCTGGAGAGCGCGCTCGCCAGTCAGCCCTGGTTGGCCGTCCCAGCCAGCAAGACCGGTTACATCGAAAGCCTCGACGCCGCCGCGCTGATGGACGTCGCCCGAACCCTAGAGACCCTCTTGCGAATGGAGCATGGTGTTGGGGATTTCGTCGTCGCGGGCACACCCCTGGTCTCGCTGCTCGACCCGGGTGACCTGGACGAGGCGACGACGGCCAGACTGAACCCCGTCTACGTCATCAGCCGCCAGCGCACGGTGCAGCAGGATGTCGCCTTCGGCATCCGCCAGATCGTCGATATCGCCATGAAGGCCCTGTCGCCCGGCATCAACGACACCACGACCGCGGTGATGTGCGTGGACCATCTGGCGGCGATCCTGATCCGACTGGCGACGCGCCGGATTGCGACGCCCCATTGGCTGGATCAGGGCGCCTTGCGCGTGATCGTCCGAGGCTCGAGCTTCGAGGGCCTCTTGAGCGAGGCCTTCGACCAGATCCGGCAGAACGCCGAAGGCAATGTCGCCATTCTGTTGCGCCTGCTCGGTGCGCTGCAAAGCATCGCCGGCCAGACCGCCAGCCTCAACCGGCGGTGGATGCTCCAACAAAAAGTCGAGGAGATCGCCGAGACGGCCGAGCGCAGTATTGCGTCCCCGCATGACCGCAACCGGCTTGCAAAGCGGTTGATGCGGGTGCACGAAGCGCTCGACATGAGGATGGCGTCGTGAGCGACACCACCGCCAGCCTGCGCCACAAGATCCAGAGCGCCGGTGACCTCCAGTCCGTCGTCCGCACCATGAAATCGCTGGCCGCGTCGAGCATCGTCCAGTATGAGCAGTCTGTTCTTGCGCTGGGCGACTATGCGCGCACCGTGGAGCTGGGGTTGAGCGTCTGCTTCCGGGGCATCGGCCACGCGGATACAGCGGCTGGCGACGTCAGGGGCGCCGAGGCGGACGTGATTGGCGCGATCGTCTTCGGCTCCGATCAGGGGCTGGTGGGCCAGTTCAATGATCTGGTGGCCGATCATGCCGTGAAGACACTGGAACGGCTGACTGACCCGCCCAAGGACCGCGCCGGGAAGCAGCTGCGGGTCTGGGCTGTCGGCGAGCGGGTGCAAGCGCCTTTGACGGACGCCGGTCTGACGCTAGCCGGCAGCTTCACCGTCCCCAGCTCCGTCGCGGCGATCACCGCATTGGTCGGGGAGATCCTGGTGGCGACCGAGGCGCACCAGCGTCAGGGTGAGCTAAGCGCGCTCCACCTCTTCTACAACAGACCCAGCTCCGCAGCCGTCTATACGCCCGTCGATCAGCGGCTACTGCCCTTGGACGCGCCTTGGCGGCGCTCGCTGGCCGAGGCCCCTTGGCCGACCAACAACCTGCCCGAGGTCATCGGGGGCGACAGCGGCGCCGACTCCGGGACCCTGCGGGCGCTCATCCGCGAGCATCTGTTCGTGTCGCTCTTTCGCGCCTGCGCCGAATCCCTGGCCAGCGAAAACGCCAGCCGACTCGCCGCGATGCAGCGCGCCGACAAGAACATCGAAGACCTGCTGGAGACGCTGAACGGAACCTTCCACCGGCTGCGCCAAAGCGGTATCGACGAGGAGCTGTTCGATGTCATCGCCGGCTTCGAGGCGCTCGCCGGGTCGCAGCGGTCAGCGCAAGGGCGATGAACCAATCATTCTGCGCGGATGATTCTGAGCCTTCCCTGTAAGCTAGGCATCGACTCTGGTTGTCGATCAACCAGGACTGCTCGATATCAGCGTCTCACACCCGTCGGAGTCCGCTCACTGCAGAGCCTGCGACGCCAAAGTCGAGAGATCACGCTGAGCGTCGTTTAGAGAGCGCCCATCAATTATTTCCCGATGCGAGCGATCCCGCCCGAAATCCCCCCTGGCCCCCCTTTGCGAAAGGGGGGAAGCCGTTGATGGACACTTTCTTAGAGGACGACACGGATCAAAGACCATGGTGATCTCATGACCAAACCCCAGACTCCCGCACGCACATTGACACCCGGCCACCAGCTCGATACACCGGATTTCGAACGGCAGCCGCCGGGAAGCATCCTGCACGACTTCGAGGCCCTGCTTGGCCTGATTGGCGATCAGGGGCTGCCGGTTACCCCCGGCCATCAATTCGCCATGAAGACCCTGGAGTCGATCAATCAGCATCTCACGCACCCACTGGAACTGGGGTTGAAGCGCGCCATGCAGAAATCCTATCCGCACATCAATGGTCTCTATCTGGTGCTGCGCGCCAGTGGACTGGCGTGGATCGACACGGCATCCAAGAAACCACGTCTGCATCTCGACCCCGCCGTCCTCGCCTCCTGGTGCTCCCTCAACGCGGCCGAGCGCTATTTTGCCTTGCTGAAGGCCTGGTGGGGCCGCTCCAGTGAGGAGATGATCGGCGAGCGCGAAAGCTGGGGCGGAGATGCGTCGATGAGAGTCGTCCAATTTCTTAAGATGTTGCCGAACAGGGGTCCCCTGACGTTCGAGACACCTCAGGACGCGGAACTGCTCCGGTATTCTCCCGGCATCCACCATCTGGCGTTGCTGGATCTCTTCGGCTTGGTCGAACTGCGGGCCATGCCGCCGATGGAAGGCAAGGGCTGGCAGCCCGAGCGGGTCGACCTCAGCGCGTGGGGACGCGCCTTGCTGGGCCACTTTGCGGCCTTCATGCGCCAACAATCTCTGGTGCCCGAGGCTGAATCGGACATGCCAATCCTCGACACCGCAGACTTTTTCGACTCCCTGGCGCGTTTCGAGCATTGGAGCCAGCTCGTGCGCCCGCAGATCCCCGACTGGCGCCAGGAACTGGAGATCCCCGAGCCCCCTTTCCAAGCCGGCCAACATCTGTTCAAGGTGTCGCTGGGAGCGGATTGCTGGCGGCGGATCGCCATTGGGGGCGAGACCGATGTCGACGACCTCGCGGACACCATTCTCGCCGCCTTCGACTTCGATGACAGTGACCATCTGTATCGCTTCAGCTATCAGGGCCGCTTCGGCCGCACCATCGCGATCGATCACCCCAATTTGGCGGGCGAGTCCGAATACGTCGCCGATGAGATCAAGGTCGGCGACCTTGCGCTTCGCGCAGGGATGCGGATCGACTTCCTGTTCGACTTTGGCGATAGATGGCGATTCGAACTCACCGTTGAGCAGGTGAGTGACGGACCCGCGAGCCAGGAACCGCAACTGCTGGAAGCGCATGTCCGGGCGCCCGTGCAGTATGACAATTGGTAGCGGCCATCCCCTTTGCTCATCGGATCTCCCCGTCGCGGCGCGAGGCCCGGGCGAGTAAGGCAACCAGCGGATTGGCGGTTAGGCCGTGTAGCAGGATGCTCAACAGGATGGTGCAGACCAGGGCCACGCTCAGGGTGTCGCCGCCGGGCAGGTCGGCGCTGAACACCATGATGCCGAACACGATGCTGGCCAGGCCGCGAGGCCCGAACCAGCCGATAAAGAGCTTGGCGTTAGCCCGCAACGGCAGCCCCCGCAGGGAAAGGTAGACCGGCAGCATCCGGATCAGGGTGAGGCTGAGCATTGCATAGAGGAGCACGGACCAGCTGAAGTAACCCACCGTTTGGCCCACCACCCCGGCACCGAAGACCACCCAGGTCATAAGGGCCAGGGTGTCGCCGGTGCCCTCGGCGGCGAGCAGCAATGCATGCTTCTCCTGCTTCGCCAAGGCGCCGAACAGGAGGCCGCCCGCGAAGGCGGCGATGAAGCCGCTGCCGCCCAGCAACTGGGCCAAGGCGAAGCAAGACAAGGCGAGCGCCACCACGGGGAGCTGCCGCCAGGTCTCGGTGATCCAGCCGTGACGGGTGCTGAGACGCAAGAGCCCGATCGCGGTCAAGGTGACCGCGACGCCCACGGCAACGCCGATGCCGATCGCCTCGGCGAAATACCCCAGACTGAACCCCAGCCGATACTGCTCGACGCCGGTCGCCAGGGCCAGCAAGGCGAGCAAGATGGGCACGCAGATGCCGTCGTTGAGGCCGCTCTCCACGTTGAGCCCCTCGCGCACGTCTGGCGGGACGGACGCATTGGTGACGACGGCCTTGCCGAGCGCGGCATCGGTTGGGGCGAGCATGGTCGCGAGGATCGCGATCTCAAACCACCCGAGTTCAGGGAACAACAGCACCCCGACCGCGAATCCCAGCAGGATGGTCAGCGGCAAACCCATGCCGAGCAGTCGCTCAGGGATGCGCCAGCTCTTGCCCAGGACCGAGAGATTCGCATTGGCCGCGTCCGTGAACAGGACCAGGGCGAGGGTCAGCTCCGCCAGGGTACGCAGACCTTCGCGGTCGATACCCAGATGCAGCCAGCCGAGCCCGACGGGCCCGAGCGCCAGGCCAAAGGCGGTGAAGACGATGGGGCCGGTGAGTGGCGTGCGCTCCACACCGCCAGCAATGGCACTGTAGATGAAGACAAACAGGCCGACGATGGTGAGGTCTGCGTACATGGCGAGGCTCCTAAACCGCATCCAGACGGAAATGCGGCCTTTTCATTTTGTATCTTGCCGTGGGGATTTCATCAATTTCGAGAAATCGGGCCTTGGTCGTCGTTTCGTTGCGCCAGGCAACGCCTGGAAGGAGAGGAAGATAGCGAACGGATAAGCGAATCGGAAACTCCTTCTTGCGACCGACCCGGCGGGGGCAAGTCCCGAGCCGGAAAGGACTGGCCATCCAGCGCAACCGAGTGTTGCTTGGTGCGGGAGCGATCTCGCCTGCGAAGCCTGCACAGGGAAACTCCGCCGGGGTCTGAGAGCAGGACATGCACGCACGAGTCGCCAAGGAACCTGGGAGGACTCAGTCGTTCCTTGTCAGTGAGGCCGAATACCATGGTGCCGCCCAGCGAGGTGATCAATTACACTGCGTTGGCGAGCCGGCAGGGACTTGATCCTGCATACGACCGCGGGTATCGGCCAAGAGACCCGTGGCGCCGGGTAAAAGCCATGCTGAAACAGGCCGCCGAGCGCACCACGGGTCTACTCGGCGCTGAACCGCAACATCCTGGACGTCTTCAACGAATACGGCGTGGCCATGATGACACCGGGCGATGCGGCCGATCCGCCCGAGCCCAAGTCCGTCGCCGAGGGGGCATTGGTCTGCGCCGCCGGCGGCAACGCCCTCCGCGTCCAGCTCGGCCTAGCATCCACATCAGCGACCCTATTTGGCGTCTATCACGCCGGCCTGGGTCTCTCGACATCACGATTCGGAGGACAACATGGCCTGGCTGTACCTGGTGATCGCGGGTCTGTTCGAGTGGGGCTGGCCGGTCGGACTCAAGCTCGGGCTGGCGGAGTCCGGCCTGCGTTGGGGCTGGATCGGCTTCGCCGGCCTCTGCATGGTCGCCAGCGGCGCCTTGCTGCTGATCGCCCAGAAGACCATCCCCATGGGGACGGCCTACGCCGTCTGGACCGGCATCGGCGCCGTCGGCACCTTCGTGCTGGGGATCCTGCTGTTCCATGAGCCCGCGACCTTGGCGCGTTTCTTCTTCGTTGGGCTGATCGTCGTCGGCATCGTCGGTCTCAAGTTCGTGTCGGGGCATTGAGTGAGGCAGCCGTCATGACACAGTGGTTGCAGCGACCCCTAACCTCCTCCGCGATGTCGGACCCGAACCGCATTGCCTGCTTCTTCTCGACCTCGGGGCACAGCGGGGTCGACCGCGCGGCGGCGCATCTCATCCCTGCCCTCGCCCGACGCGGCTATCGGGTGGATCTTCTGAAGGTGCGGCGGCATGGGCCGGATCTCGACGAGGTCCCGGAGGGCGTCTCCATCGTCGACCTTGGCTCGCGTCACACATACGCCTGTTTGCCGGCGATCGTCCGCTATCTGCGCCGTGCCCAGCCCGTGGTGATGCTTTCGGACAAAGACCGCGTCAACCGCACAGCCTTGCTCGCGCGGGCGCTGGCGCGCGTGCCGACGCGTCTCGTGCTGAGTTCCGGGACGACCATCTCGATCGACCTGGCCTCCCGTGGCCCACTGGAGCGCTGGATCCAGCGCAATTCGATGGGACACCTCTACCCGATGGCCGATCAGGTCATCGTCACCAGCGACGGCGTCGCGGACGACATGGCCGCCTACACCGGGCTGGCCCGTGAACGGATCCGGTCGGTGCCATCGCCCGTGGCGCCAGCCAGCCTCTTCGACGCCGAACAGCCGCGCCCGGATCATCCCTGGTTCGAACAGCCCGGCATCCCGGTCATCCTGGGTGTCGGCGAACTCTGCGGGCGAAAGGATTTCGCGACCCTGCTGCGCGCCTTCGCCCGCGTCCGCGCCGCGCGACCGTGCCGCCTGATGATCATCGGCAAGGGTGCCGCGCGCGAGCGGCTGCTCGATCAGGCCGAGTCTCTCGGGGTCGCGCAGGACGTCGACCTGCTGGGCTATGTCCCGCAACCCTATGCCTACATGGCCCATGCAGCGCTTTTCGTCCTCAGCTCGCGATGGGAGGGACTTGGCTTCGTGCTGATCGAGGCCATGGCGGTCGGAACACCAGTCGTCTCCACCGACTGCCCGAGCGGTCCGCGGGAGATTCTCGATCAGGGAGGCTACGGCCCCCTGGTTCCAGTTGGCGATGATGAGGCCCTGGCACACGCCATTCTGGCGACACTGGATGACCCGCTTCCCGGACACGCCCTGCAGACGGGGATCCGTCGCTATGAGATCGAGGCCAGCACGGACGCCTATCTTCAGGCAATGGGACTGCCGACTCGAATCACCCCAGACCGGCCGAGCCGCGCCTCGAAGCGGTACAGTCTCCATGCGATCGAGGAGCGCTGAGGCGTCGCCTCAAGCTACTCGAAGGTTGTCGGACCGGGCGAAGTCATCCACGTCCAACGCCAGATCGACGGCCGAACACTCATCGCCACTGAACCTCGCGGCATTCCCCTTGGTCATGACCTCGTAGGCGAACTGCGGGGTGCAATCCGCGCTCGGCGGAATGACGCGCATCTAGCTGTACGCCACCTTCGGCCTGCGGACGAAACGGGCGGCGAGAGCCTAGACGTTTCGTAACATAACTGTCATCTTATGGTAACAATCGGAGGATCCCTCTTGCACGCATACGACTAGGCGACTTGAAAAACGGCACCGAGAATCGGCTAACGATCGGCGACTGGCTTGGCGGCTTGGCGGGCGCTGCGGTCGCGCTCCCGCAATCCATGGGCCTGGGCGTCGGGCTCTTCAGCGCCATGGGGCTGGGCGCCGCCGCCGGGGCGCTGTCAGGACTCATCGGCGCCGCAGCCTTGTCGCTCGTGTCCGGGATCGGCGGCTACACCCGTGGCATGATCAGCGCCCCGAACGGTCCGGTAACCATGCTGCTGATCGCGTCGATGGCAACGCTCAGCGCCGAGGGGATCTCGGGTGGGAGCGCCGTGGTCGCGCTCGCCGTGCTGGTCGTGCTCGCCGGATTGATTCAACTCGTCATCGCGCTGAGCGGTGGCGGACAATTGATCAAGTTCATCCCCTACCCCATGGTGGCCGGTCTCGTGACCGCCATCGGGATCCTCATGATGCGCTCGCAGCTCTCGCCCTTGTTGGCGAGACCCGGCGACGCGATCCCAGAGATCTGGAGCTGGCTGCCTGCAGCGACCGCCATTGTGACCTTCGCCGCCATCAAGCTAACGCCTCGGCTCCTACCCCGGATGCCGGCCATCATCGGAGGGCTGATCGTCGGATTGGTCGCCTTTCATTCGGCGGCCGCGCTCGCGCCCGTTCCGCTACCGGACGCCTGGATGGTAGGCGCCATACCAGAGCTTGAGGGCATCCATCTCGATCTGAGTTGGGCTGCGCTGACTGCACTGCGCTGGGATCTGCTCTTCCCTGCCGCCATCGCACTGGCGGTGCTGGCCTCAATCGACTGTCTGGTCACGGCAGTGGTGGCAGATTCGGCAACGGGATGCCGTCACAAGGCGCGTGGTGAGCTGGCCTGCCAGGGGGTGGGCCAGATTCTTGCCGGCTTGCTCGGCGGAATTGGTGGCGGCGGGACCAAAGGATCAACCCTGGTGGCAATCGGCGCCGGGGGGCGGCGCTGGCCAGCCGTGGTCGCCAGTCTCGGTTTCATCTTACTGCTCGCGGTGGCCGGACCGATCGGTCGCTACCTACCCATCAGCGTGCTCGCCGGCGTCATCATCTACGTTGGCTTCACCATGTTGGAGTGGCGGGTGCTGCTTTGGCTGCGCCAGCCCAGAACCCGCATCGACGGCTTCCTCGCCCTGGTGGTCGTTGCCTCTACGCTTTACTTCGACCTGATCATCGGCGTCGGCGTCGGGGCACTTGGGGCCATGGTGCTCTTTCTCCGCGACCAGATCCGCGCCCATACGATCCATACCCGCAGCACCGGCCGCGAGCTGCGCTCACTGCGCCTGCGCAGCAAGGAGGACCATGCGCTGCTGGACGAGCACGGCGATCGCATCGTCTACATCGAGCTGCGCGGCCACTTGTTCTTTGGCACGGTCGATCGCCTCTTCACCGAGCTAGCCACGCTGCTCGAGCGCCCCGTCTGGATCGTCATCAATATGCGCCGTGTGCAATCCGTCGATTTGACAGCGCTTGACCTCTTTCGTCAGATGAAGCTGCGCCTGCGCGCCCATGGCGGCCACATGCTGTTCGCGAACATCCATCGCGGCGCCGCGCAGGCTCACAAGATGGACAAGCTTCTGCGCGCATTTGCGTTCGGCTACAGCCAGCCTGACATCAAGACGAGCTTCAAGAGCACCGACAAGGCGCTAGAGGCCGCGGAAGACTTGCTCTTGAGCGCGCTCGGCCGACCGCCCACGCCGATGGATACGCGGATCGAGATCGCAGACAACGCGCTCTTCCGCGGTATCGAGGCCAGCGTGTTGGAGACCCTGCGCCCGCTGATGCTGGAGCTGCAACTCCCGCGCAAGGCCAGGCCATTCGAGGTTGGCGCCCCCGGCGATGCCGTCTATTTCGTCATCCAGGGCGTGATCGATCTGCGCCTGCCGAGCGGCGACTACCATTACAAGCGCCTGAGCAGCATCGGGCCCGGCGGCTATTTCGGCGAGACCGCCTTCATCGAACCAGGCCCCCGCTCGGCCGATGCCGTGGTCATCCGCGACGCCGAGCTGCTGGTGCTGAGTCGCGCGGCAATCGGGGATCTCGCCGACCGCACCACGGATGCCGCCGCCCTCGCCCTGGTGCTCAGACTCGCGCGATCCCTCGTTCAGCATCTGCGCCGAGCCCGGACCGACATTCGTCGGCTTGAGCATTGGTGAGGGCGTCGCATCGCGAAGTGTTCGAGGGGGGGCTGGGTTGCCCGGGGGCTGGGCCACGTTTCGCCGTTTCGCCGGTCGCTTCAATGTTGACGACATCGAGCAATTGGCTGCTGCATAGGGCCAGTTCCTGCTTCGAGGTAACAACCAATATCGGCGAATCACTGCGCCCCCGTCGATAATGCCCTGACGATCCCCCCCCACGCACCTAACGCCAACCGCTGCTTGAAGCCCTCCTCCAGCAACCGCCGGGCATTGTCTCCCTGACGCTGCCGCAACCCTGGATCGTCGCGCAGTCGCCGCACCGCTGCTGCGAACGCCTGCCCATCCCTCTCCGCCACAGCCGTGCCGCAGTCATGGGTGCGCAACAAGCGCGCTATCTCGCCGTCGTGATCGCCTACGAACAGCACCGGTCGCCCCGCGGCGGCGATGCCATAGAATTTGCTCGGAACGATCAAGCCTTCCAGTGCCGGGCGCAGTGAGATCCAATGCACATCGGCGACCCCCAGACTCTCGCTCAGACGTTCCCGCGGCTGGTAGGGACGAAACTGCACCGTGTCGAGCCCCCGCCGCACCGACTCCGCACGGAGCTCCAAGAGCTGATGACCGCTCCCGATGAAGAGCAAGACGACCCGTTGCCCGTCAACACCCGGATCCGCGTGCAGTACCTCGGCGGCTTCCAGCACCGTCGCAACATCATGTGCTCGCCCCAGATTGCCGGAGTAACCCAACACGAAGGCATCCGTCAGCCCCCACTCGTGGCGCAGCGGGTTCGCCGCCGGGGAGAGGGGGCGAATCGCCTCGTCATCCGCCCAATTGTGAATCACCCGCACCCGCTCGGGCGTGACCCCAGCCTCCCGCACCCGCTCCGCCATCCGCTCGCCGATCACGACATTCAACGCCGCCGCCCGCAACGAAACATCCCGCCACCGCTGCAACATCCGTCCAAATGAGCCGCTCGCCAGTCGCAGCTGCAAAGCCGAGGCGACCTCCGGAAAGAGATCCTGTAACCAGTTGACCTGCGTCACCCGCCGTCCGACCAGCGCCCAGCGCACCAGCACAGACAACAGCGGCGGATCCGTCATGGCCACGACCAGATCATCCGGACGCACCAGACGCCGCAGCCTCCAAGCTGCGCTCAGATAAAAACTCAGATAATCCACGCCCCTGCCCACCAGACCGGTACGCCCGAAGCGGCTGGTCAAGACGCGGCGAGCTATGCTGAATTCTGGTGTATAAGCGCGGGCTGATCGGGGCTTGGAAGGCGGCGCACCGTTGCTGACAATGTGGTTGTTCAAGACACACAACAGCAACGAAGAGGTGCGCCATGAGAGACGATACGAGCAAGCCGAAGGACAGCGCAAGCCTGCTGCCGACGACGACCCTGGAAGAGTTGGTGCGCCGTGGTGCACGCCAGCTGATCCAGCGGGCCGTCGAGGTTGAGGTCGAGGCGCTCTTGAGCGAGTC
>NZ_JAAIJR010000109.1 GCF_010915725.1 Thiorhodococcus mannitoliphagus | reverse complement strand
CTGAGAGCGGCCTGGATCATTCAGCGGATGGCGGCGCACAGCTGAGAGGCTGTCTGAATATTGCAATCGCCCGAGCCGTAGGGGCGAATTCATTCGCCCTCTCGCCGGTGCCAAGGGCGCCTAAGAAAGTGTCCATCAATTGTTTCCCGATGCGGGCGATGCCGCCCGAAATCCCCCCTAGCCCCCCTTTGCCAAAGGGGGGGAAGTTGTTGATGGACGTAGCCCCCCTTTGCGAAGGGGGGACGTTGTTGATGGACGCTTTCTAAAGCCGCTCCGAGGTTTGTCAGACAGCCTCTGAGCGCGGCCTGGATCATTCTTTAGTCCAACCGCGCGGTGGGTGGGGGCGGCGCTCTCAGAGGGGGATTCCGGCAATCGCCTTATTCGGATTCCTCCTGCTCGAGTGCCGCCTTGGCCAGACGCAGCCGCTGCAGTGCCTGATCGTAATCGAACTGCTCGATATCCGCTTCGATCTGGGCCGCGTCCGCGCCGAGCGCGGCTTGTAGCCAACCTCGCGAAGTAAACCAGTGGTCCCGGGCGCAGGTGTCGTCATTTGCGAGCAGTGATTCCAGCTCGCAGAGCAGCTGAGTTGTCTTGGTCGCGTCCACCTCCTGCGCCGCTATCGTGACGGGCTGGTCGACGGGCACCATCCGACGGATCTCCCGCAGAAGCGGGACCAGGCTAGCTTCCAGCGCCTGAATGCCTGCCTCGATCGTTGCATCTGTTGCCTGATCGCGCAGGGCTAGCTCCAGGTCCAGCGCGCGCTGACGCAGTAGCCCTGCGCCCAGTGTGGCGGCCACGCCCTTGATGGTATGGGCCAGACGCACGGCCGTTTCCCGATCTCCAGACGCCAGGTGCTTGCGCATCAGGGCGGCGTCCTCTCCATGGCCTTGGGCGAACAATCTCAACACCTGGGCATAGCGCGCCTCATTGCCACGCAAGGCCCGCAAGCCGACCTCCAGATCGAGACCCGGGATCCTCGGTAGGGCGAATCCGTGGGCGCGGTCCTCGCCGGCCTTCGTCGTGCTGGCCGCTGGGGCTAGGTCTTGATCCGGCGGGGGCGGCAGCCAGAGTGCCAGTGCCGCATAGAGGCGCTCCGGCTCCACGGGCTTGACGATATGGTCGTTCATACCCGCCGCGAGGCACTGCTCACGGTCTTCGTCGAAGGCATTGGCGGTCATCGCCAGGATGGGTAAGCTCGCCCGGCCCGGCAATCGGCGGATGGCGCGCGTTGCCTCCAGGCCATTCATCACCGGCATCTGCATATCCATCAGCACCAGGGCATAGTCGTGCTTGCGCACGCGCTCCAGGGCGATCTTGCCGTCGTCAGCCACATCCACCAGCAGCCCGGTCTGGCTGAGCAGCTCCAGCGCGACCTCCTGATTGATGGGGTCGTCCTCCACCAGGAGCAGGCGGACGCCGCTGTAGTGCCCGGCATGAAGCGCCGCCGTGGACGCTGAATCCGCTGACTCCTGGGTCGAGGTGTCCGGCGACACGTCCTGGTGCTCGGCCTTGCGCAGTCGCGCGGTGATCCAGAAGGTACTGCCGCGCTCTGGCTCGCTGACCAGCCCCACCTCGCCGCCCATGTAGCTCGCCAGACGCTTAGCAATGACCAGGCCCAGCCCAGTCCCGCCATAGCGGCGCGTGGTCGATTCGTCCGCCTGAGTAAAGGGGCGGAAAAGGCGTGCCTGCTCCGTCGGCGTGAGTCCGATGCCCTGATCCTCGACCTCCAGGCGCAGCTGCACAGCCTGGCCCTCGTCTTGGGTCAGGACCGCGCGCACGCGGACTTGCCCCTGGTCGGAGAACTTGATGGCATTGCCGACGAAGTTGAGCAGGATCTGACGCAGCCGCAGGGGATCACCAAGCAATTCCGCCGGGAGTTCTGGGTCGATCTCACGCGCCAGACGCAGGCCCTTGTTGCGCGCCTGTTCGCCCAGCAGGCTGAAGACCTGTTCGATGACCTGCACCAGTGAGAGGCTGCGCTCCTCCAGCGTCAGGCGTCCGGCCTCGATCTTGGACAGGTCGAGGATGTCGTCGATGATCCGCAGCAGATGCGTGGCGGCCTCGCCCACCTTGACCAGTCGGGCCAGCGCCTTGGGCGTGTCGACCTCCTGCAGCAGCAGGTGATTCAGGCCGAGGATGGCGTTCATGGGGGTGCGGATCTCGTGGCTCATGTTGGCCAGGAAGGCACTCTTGGCGCGGTTGGCGGCCTCGGCGGCGTCGCGCGCCTCGCTCAGCTCCTGAGTTCGGAGTTCCACGAGCGTCTCCAGATGATCCCGATGTCGCTCCAACTCGGCCTCGATTTCCTTGCGATCACTGATGTCGAAGAAGCTTACGACGATCTGCTGGAGCTGATCCTGCGTGTCGCGGACCGGATGGGCCTCGCAGAGAAACCAGGTTGGGGCCGCGCGTCCGGGGGCGCGGATCCCGAGGACCAGATGCCGCAGCGCCGCCCCGGACGCCAGGACGCGATTGACCGGGTACTCTGTCGCGGGCATCCGCGAGCCGTCCTCGCGGACGAAGTGCCAGTCCTCCTGCCTGGCCTGGATGCCATGCAGCTGCTCCCAAGTCAGCCCCAACAGTCGCGACGCGGTGGCGTTGGCGAAACGGATCGCGGTATCGGGTCCATGCACCACCACGCCGGCATCAAGGTTGTCGACCAGGCTCTGATACTGGTGCTGGCTCGCGCGCAGCGCCGCCTGGACCTCCAGGCGCTCGATGGCATCGGCGGCGGTATCGGCGATGGTTTGGAGCATCTCGCCTATCTCAGAGAACTCGGGGCGTGGGCGTGTATCCGCCAGCGACAGGGTCCCCAGGACCCTGGTTCCGAGCGTCATGGGCATGCACAAGAAGGCCCTGACCCGGAGCGCCCGCAGCGCGGGGAAGAGGGGCTCGGCCAGGCGCTCGACACTTGGCCGCACCCATGACTTCCCGCTCATGGCAACTTGTCCGGACGGCGTTTGACCGACGGGGACCCGCAGGCGGCCATCGGCGGCAGCCGGGATCCCTACCGCGCTTGCGAAGTGCATTTCTGCACGCTCCGCGTCATAGGTCTCGATGGCGACCATCGGAAGCCCCAGCCGGTTCGCGAGCAGCCGGGGGAGATCCTGGTAGAAGCGGTCGATCGAGTCGGACGAAACCGCCAGCCGGGCAACGGCGCTGAGGGTTTCACGCGCGTAGAGTTCGGCTGCCAGGCGCGCGGCCTGAGAGCGGGTCTTGATGAGCGCGCGGACCAGCGCGGCGAGCAGCAGGCTGATGGAGATCCCGCCGACACCGATCAGCCAGACCTGGTTCTCCGCCGGCGATGCGATTCCGCCTTTGGCGGGCGCGATGCTCAGGGTCCAGCGATGCCCGTTGAAATCGACCGGGAGGTGCAGCGCCGCCGCAGAGTCGGGCGGTGCCGCCTGGAGATCTCCCGACTGGCTGTCGTACAGCAGGGCCTGCGGGTTGGCGTCGTCACCGTCATAGAGGCTGAGGCGAATCCCTTGATCGTCCGGCCGCCCCCAGCCGCCCAAGATCCCCTGCATGAGGTCCTTCATTCTGTAGGGGCTGTAGACCCAGCCAAGCAGTGCCGCGCGCCGTTGCTCTAGGGTCTTCGTCGGCAGATCCTGGCGATAGACGGGGACATACATGAGGGCGCCGGCCTGGATGTCGGTTGCGGTCTCCTGCACCAGCAGGACCTTGCCGGAGAGTGCCGCCACGTCCTCATCGCGCGCCTGTTCCATGGCTGCTCGGCGCACGGGTTCGCTGAACATGTCGTAGCCGAAGGCGCGCTGGTTGCGGGCGGTGAAGGGCTCGAGATAGTCGATGGAGGTATAGAGGGCGCGCTCGCCCTGCGGCCACACCCGGTAGTCCGGGAAGCCCTGGGCGCGGATCTCGCGGACATGCGCGGCCAACTGCTCGGGTGCGATGAGCCGGGCGAAACCAACCCCTAGGATGCCGGGGAGGTTGAGGTGGATCCGGCTCTGCGCGACGAACTCGTGCCACTGTGCGCGGTCGACCTCGCCCGCAAGCGCGAAGACGGCCGCGCCGCTGCGCAGCAGCTGAGCATGGGCATGGAGCCTGGTGTCGACCTTGGTTGCGAGTTCGCCGCCGATCAGCGTCAGCTGTCTTCGGGCTTGGGCCGTGACGTCCTCCTGGCTCACAAGCGTTGCGGCCAGGGTTAGAATCAATCCGGCCACGAGCACGAGCCAAGCGGGCCAGAGGCGCAGGTCGCTTGCGATTGGCTTAGCCATCAGGTCGTGTCATTGGATTGCGCGCTCCTTTTCTCTCAGCAAGCTGGTGATCCCGGGTGGGATCGGCAATTCCCTGCTGTACCTGGTCGAGCCAGATCGGGCACATCAATGTCGGGGCGCGTGATCAGGGCGATGCTCCCTGCTCCCGCGCTCGCGTCGCCCTGATCTGACGCAGTCTCAGCAGTGCCCGATCGTAATCGAAGTGCTGGATCTCCTTCTCGATCAGGGCCGCATCCTTACCCAGCGCGGCCTGAACCAGGGGGCGTGAGGCGCGCCAGAGCGTCGCTGCATGGGTGTCGTCACTCTCCAGCAGGGCGTCCAGCTCATCGAGGACCTGAGTCGCCCTGGAGCAATCGATCACAGGTGCCGTCGGCGATGCGGCGGCCTCGAGCCTTGCGCCTACAGCTCCCTCCGACCTCTTGAGTCTAGTGGAATCCGATCGGTCTGTGGGGCCGGGCAGCCAGCGCACCAGGGCGTCATAGAGCGCGTCTGGCACCACGGGTTTGGAGAGGTGGTCGTTCATCCCGGCAGCCAGGGATTCCCGGCGATCATCCTCGAAGGCATTGGCGGTCATGGCCAGGATGGGCAATTCCGCCTTGCCGGGCAGTTGGCGAATGGCGCGGGTGGCGGCCAGTCCGTCCATGACCGGCATTTGCACGTCCATGAGCACCAAGGCGTAGTTCCCGCTGCGCACCTGTTCCACGGCCTGCTGTCCGTCGTTCACGACATCCAGGATGAGGTCTACGCGCTGCAGCAACGCGCGGGCGACTTCCTGGTTGATGGGGTCGTCCTCCGCCAGCAGCAGCCGGACACCGGCGTAGCGACGTCTGAGGGTGTCCTCGGCAGTCGCCGGCGCTGACGCGCGTGGTCCGGCCTCGGCCCGGGTGTCGAATGCGGCTTCTCCAACGCCCTTCATGGGGACGCTGACCCAGAAGGTGCTGCCGTGGCCGAACTCGCTTTCCACGCCCACCTCGCCCCCCATCAGGGTTGCCAGGCGCTTGCAGATGGCCAGTCCCAGCCCAGTCCCTCCATAGCGGCGCGTGCTCGAGTCGTCGACCTGGACGAAGGGCTCGAAGAGCCGTTGCTGCTGCGTCGGGGTAAGGCCGATGCCCTGGTCCCGGACGTCGAGCCGTAACCTGGGGGGGCCTTCCTCATCCGCGACCAGATGCGCATGGACCTGGATCCGGCCCTGGTCAGAGAACTTGATGGCATTGCCGACGAGGTTCAGGAGGAGCTGCCCCAGTCGCAGGACATCGCCTCTCAGGACAGCAGGCACGTCAGGGTCTATGGTATAGCCGAGTTCGAGTCCCTTCGCGCTCGCCTGCTCCCCTAGCAGGCTGAAGCAGTGATCAATGACTTGGGCGAGCGAGAGGGGATTGTCCTCCAAGGTCAATTGGCCTGCCTCGATCTTGGAGAGATCCAGGATGTCATTGATGATGCTCAGCAAATGCCTGGATGCCGTGATCACTTTGGCGAGCTGCTCGCGCGGCTTGGGATCCGTCAGCTCATGCTGCAAGAGATGACTGAGCCCGATGATGGCGTTCATCGGGGTGCGGATCTCGTGGCTCATATTGGCCAGGAAGGCGCTCTTGGCGCGGTTGGCGACCTCTGCCGCCTCCTTGGCCTCGGCGAGGGCGATCTCGGTGCGCCGACGCGCGATGATGCGCCAGAGGTTGTCGGCGATCAGCTCCACTTGCTGGACGTCGGTCGCATCATAGTCGCTGGCCTTGTTGCCGACCCCGATGAGCAGCCGCACCTTCCCGGCTTCCCGAATGGGCACGCCCAGGTGACGGATCAGCTGGGTATGACCCTCGGGGTAGCCTTGACGTTGCGACAGGCTCTGGAAGTCGTTGTGGATCACGGGTCTGCCGGTGCGCACGGTATCGGCCCAGACGCCGGCTTGAGACAGGGTGTAGTGGCTCTCGAAGGCGGCCGAGCACTGCTTGCTCGTGCCGGCGGACCAGGTGACGAGCCGGATCGTCTCTTGGTCCGGGTCGAACAGATGCAGATAAGCGCAGCTGCTGTCCGTGACCGCCTCGACCATCTCCAGGCCGCGCTGCAAGAGTTCTGGTTCGTCCAGGCCAGTTGCCAACTGGCTCAGATCGAGCAGCGCCTTGAGTCCCCCTTGGCTCTTGCGCAGGTGTCGGTTGGCGGCCTCCAGCTCGGCCGTGCGTGCCTGCACCAGCGCCTCCAAGTCTTGGCGGTGCAGATCCAGCTCCCGATGGGCCTCGCGGGTGGCCTCTTCGGCGCATCTGCGCTGGGTGATATCGAAATGCGCCACCACTAGGCGCGGGGCGCCCGCGCTGTCAAAACGCGTGGCGCGCATCGTGAACCAGCGTCGCTCGTCTGGGGAGTGGCAGGGATACTCCAATTCAAAGGCATCCTGCTGGCCGTGCAGGACCGCGAGGATCCCGCCGACGACGCTGGCGGCCTCTTCCGAGTCGGGGCCGTAGGCGCCCCTGCACACCTCCAGATAGTTGGCCCCTTCGCAGACGTTGGCGCTCAGCGGTGGGTTGGCCTGTGCGAAGGCGCGCCAAGCACGATTGACGGCGATGATCTTGCCCGTCTCGTCGAGAATGGCGAGGTGCTCGCTCAAGGAATCCAGGGTTGCCTGGGCGAGACGCTCGGATTCTCGTCGCGCAGTTTCCGCCTGCAGGTTCAGGCTGATGCGCTCCATCAGCTTGTGCAGTGTCACCATGCCCAGGACATGACCCTCGGCGTCGACTACCGCGAGCTGGCGCACACGCTGCTCGCGCATCGACTGGGCCACCTCGGGCACCGGCGTGTCATGGCTGACCGAGCGTACCGGGGTCTGCATGACGTCGCTTAGACAGATGCCTTCGCCACCGGCTTTGGCGGCGTCCACCAGGAGGCGCGGGATATCCCGCTCGGTCAGGATCCCCAGCGGGCGCTGTCCCTCCACCGCGAGTGCATAGGCCGCGTCTTGGCGTAGCATCAGCTCCAACACTTCCGACAGCGGGGTTGCGGGCGGTAGGAAGGGCAGATTGCGATCGATCACGTTCGTGAGATCGCCGAGTCGTTGCAGGTTGCCAAGCCCTAGGTGATGGCGGAAGTCCGTTTCGCTGGCGATGCCAACGGCGTGGCCCGTCTCATTGATCGCCACCAGGTGGCGAACATCATGACTCAGGGCCAGTTGGTAGGCGGCGGCGAAGTCGGTCTCTTGGGCGGCCGTGAGCACTGGGGTGCTCATGACCTTGCCGATGGGCGTCGCGGAATCGGTCCGCTGGTGAAAGAGACGCAGCAGATCGCGCTCGGTGAGAATGCCGACCGGCGTCCGATCCTTGAGGACAAGCAGCGAGGAAATACGCGCCTCTGCCATGTGCCGGGCGGCCTCATCCAGGGGGCAGTCTGGCGGCAGATGCCGCACATCTCGGCTCATGATGTCGGCGAGCGTCAGGTCGACGATTGGTTGCATGCGAGGGGCTCGCTCTAGCGTGGCGCGGCGGCTGCGACTGCCCGACTTTACCATGAGAACGCTATGGGTATGGCTGATGCGTAGAACATCTATGCACCTCGTTCTGACGACGGAGAAGCGGCGCGCGCGAACGCGAAGCGCGCTCCCGCGCCGGGATCAGGATCCCGGGCGGGTGACGTCTTTTCAGACCCTGAAGTGACCGACGAGTTCTTGCAGCTCTGCGGCGAGGCGCGCGAGCTGCTCCGAGGCCTCGGTGGTTTGATTGGCGCCTTGGGCGTTGCCCTCGGCGGCATCGGAGATGGTGGTGACGTTGCGGTTCATTTCCTCCGCGACGGCGCTCTGCTCTTCGGCGGCGCTCGCCACCTGAGTGTTGACGTCGTTGAGTGTGGTCATGGCCGCCGTGATGGCCTCCAGGGACTGCTCCGCCTCGACCGCGCGCCCGCGACTCTCTTCGGCGTGCTGCTTGCTGGCATCCATGACGGTGACGGCGCGGCGGCTGGCCTGCTGCAGGCGTTCGATCATGCTCTGGATCTCTTCGGTCGAGGACTGGGTGCGGGTGGCGAGTGAGCGCACCTCATCCGCGACCACCGCGAACCCGCGTCCGGCCTCGCCGGCGCGTGCGGCCTCGATCGCGGCATTCAGCGCCAGCAGGTTGGTCTGCTCGGCGACGCCGCGGATCACGTCCAGAACCTTGCCGATCTGCTCGCTGTCGCGGCCGAGTTCGCGGATGACTTCGGAGGCGTTCTCCACCTCTTCGGCCAGTTGTTCGATCTGCGACATGGTTCCGGAGACGACGTCCTTGCCGGAGACGGCGGCGTCCTGTGCGCCATGGGTGGCGTCCGAGCCCTGCTGGGCGCTGCGGGCGACCTCCTGAGCCGTCGCGCTCATCTCGTTCATTGCGGAGGCGAGCTGGTCGACCTCGTTGCGCTGCTGCGCGATGCCGGCATTGGTCTGCTCGGTGATCTCGGCGAGGTTGGAGGCCGCCTGCGTCAACTGGGTGGTCGAACCGAGGATGCGGCTGATGAGATCGCGGAAGTTGTCCATCATGGCGTTGAAGGCCTTCGACGCCTGCCCGATCTCGTCCTTGTTGTCGGCCGCTAGCCGGTGCGTCAGATCGCCGTCACCCTGGGCGATGCCTTGGAGTCCGATCGTCATTTGCCGTAGCGGGCGAGTGACGAAGCGCGAGATGAAGAAGTAGAGGATGAGGAACACGGGCACACTGAGCAGGGCCGCCATGCCTAAGATCTTGATGGCGAACCAGCGCACGTCTTCGTTGACCTTGTCGAGGTTGATCTCCATGCTCACGGCGCCGAGCACCTGGTCCTTCGAGGCTGGCAAGTGGCAGGTGGTGCAATTCTTCCCGAGATAGTCCTCGCGTGAGATGGCGGCGGTCACGGCTCGCAGTGTGCGCTTATCGTCGGAGAGCGCGACATAGGGCTCGCCGGTCTCGAGCACGGCACGCTCGATGTCGTCGCGGGGTTTCTCGTGCTCAGCGCCCTCACCGTACATTTCGATGACTCTCTGACCGCGCAGCACGCGCAGATCATCGACGTTCTGCAGCTCGATGATCTGATCGAGAAAGGCGGCCCGCTGACTGATGGTGCCGGTGATCATCATGGTGGTGAGGCCGGCGAGGGTCATTTCGTGCAGGGTGCCGGTGAAGGCTTCGGCCTGGTCGATCGCGGTCTGTCGCTGTTGGTCCGCGGCCCAGAGGATGAGCCCCGTCCATGCTGGTAGCAAGATGAGCCACATCGCCCCTAGCAGGCGCACCCAAATCGGGAAGTCGTTGATTTTGCGCATCGTGATTCTCGCGTTTTCTCATTGTCTGGCGGTCGAGCCGAGCCCCTTGAATAGAGTCGCGACGCGTGCTGGCGTCCATATCGCGTGACCCGTCGTGAGGCCATCTTTGGTTATATTCGCCCTGGCTACGTCCGGCAAAGCCCGCCGATCGGCCTTTGGCGTTGCTCAGTTGCTCTGTTGCTCAGCGTCCGGCGAGCCATTCTGTCAGCGTGTTTCCTCGAATAGAAGCCGATTATCGGCCCCAGCCTCGCCTCGCATCTGTGAATAGAGTTCCATTACCTGCGACCAATCCAGGTCGGGGAAGCGCTGCTGGGCCTCGGCGACCTTCTGATTCAGGACGGCCTCCGACTTCTCGGCGACTACGGCGGCGTGGCGGCCAATGCCTTCCTCGCGAATGAAGAGGCAGCCGTCCATGAGGTCCGCGAGCTTGACGATGTAGGCTAGGGGTGAGCCTTGCAGCGCCTTCTTGGAGCGCGTGATCTCGGGGGCGATCTCGCCCTCGATGCGCGTTAGGGGATCCTGGTCGCCGGTGAGTTCGGCGATGCGGCGTTTGAGCGGGGAGGGCAGATCGCCCATCAGCAGCTCGGGCGTGTCATGGGTCAGGGCGTACTCGAGGACGCTCAGCTGCGTTTCCGCCGGCAGTGATTCGCCGAGGATTCGGCGCATCAGCTCGCGTGCGATCATGGTGACCAAGTAGTGATGCTCAGCCAGCGTCTGGCTGCGGGCGCAGCGTACCGAGTGCCAGCGGGTCACATGACCGGAGCGCGCGATGTCCTGCATGTTGAGCTTCAAATCGTTCATCTTCGCCACCCCGTAACGGCTGATGTCTCATTAAATTCACCAACTTGAACACCCCTTGTACGGGGTGTAGCATCGGCGCCCCATCGCAGCCGACGACGCCAAGTCCAAAGATCTCACTCATGCCCCTGGATGCCGAATGCCTTGCTCAGCTCAAGTTGCGTCAGCAGCCTTTCGATGAGTTCCCGAGCGAGGATTTCCTTTACAGCGATCCACTGCTCGAGAGTCTGGTCGAGACGGCCTCGCACGCACTGCAGGCTCCCGGCGCCATCGTCATCCTGGCCGGGGCAGAGGGCTCGGGGCGCAGCATTCAGCTCATGCGGCTGCTGGGGGCCGTCGAGGATGGCCTGGAGCTGATTGCCTTCCGCGGCCGCGCCAACATACCTTTCGACGCCATTGACGTCACCATTCGAAACCATCTGCGCGGCGGGGGAATCGAGGATCCGCAGCGCCCACTTGCGGCGCTCCTCAGCGAGCGGGCGCGGGCCGGAAGCGCCGTGGTGCTGGCGATCGACGATGCCCACCTGATCGGCCAGGAGAGCATCGAGCGTCTCTTGCGCGTTCGTGGCGAGGTCCTGGAGTCCGGTCGCCAAGGACTGCGCCTCATCCTGGTCGGTGATCAATCCTTCGGACGCGGCAGCCTGCCGCTTCCTGATCCCGTCGATGGCGGCCAGGTGGTGCGCCTGAATTTGCGTCCCTTCAACTTAGAGCAGGCCAGGGCTTACCTCCGACATCGCCTCCGAGTCGCCGGCGTGGACGACCCCGAGAGCTTCTTGTCCACGGGTGACATTGCCGTGCTGCAAACCAACAGTAAGGGTTTGCCTCGGCTGCTGAATCGTAGCGCGAATGCCTGGTTGGAGCGCCGCTGTCGCAGCGCGGGTGGTCTCTCCCAGGCCGTGACGCGCAAGCTCGGGGGGCTCGCGCCGGGTGCCAAGTCCACCAGGACATTCGAGGAGCCGCCTGATCAGGAGCTTCGCGCACTGGTGGACGCAGGGCAGGCCGAGCCCGAAGGCATTCTGGATTTCGACGCCGAGCCAGCGCCGCCTTCCGCGTACTCGGACCCGGAGCTGTCGCGATATCTGGTCGGCGAGGACACCAAGCCCGCGGGGGACGACTTCGAGCAGATCTTGAAGCACGTACGCCAGCACCAGCTCAGTCAGGCGCCCACGAATCCCTCTGAGCTGAAGGCCGCGCAAACCGAGCGTCCGCCGAAGTCCGCCCTTTGGAATCGGCCTTGGCTGATACCGCTGATCCTTGCGCTCGTCGTTCTCTCCATCCTCATCCCGGTTGGCCTGCAGCTCATGGGCGGCGGCTCCGAGCCGTCGCCGAGTGCTCGGCAGCCAGCGCCCCCTGCGTTTGAGACAGATGCGCCAATCGTCGAGGAGCCGCCTTCAGACAACGCGGGGGCCAAGCCAGAGGTGCAGGCGGCGGAGCAGGCCCAAGCGGTGGAGGCCGAAGGCGAGGTCACACCCGAGTCCGAAGCAGCAACGCCTGACACGACGGCCTCGGAGACGCCAGAAGGCTCGGATGCGGTCAAGGCAGAAGACGCCGAGCCTGAGTCTGAGCGCCTTCCCGCCGAGTCGTCGCCAGAACCGGATGTCGGAAAAGATCAGATGTCCGAGCACCTCGACTGGCTCGCGCGGCAGGATGCCGAGCGCTACACCATCCAGCTGGTCGCCGGACGGGATCTTGCGACCTCAATGGATTTCCTGGCGCCCTTCGACCTGGGCGGGATCCACTACATCCAGACCCGTACCTATGTGATCGGCGTCTTCGGCAGCTTCCCGAATCGCGCGGCGGCGGCGCGCATGCTTCCCGACCTCCCCAAGGCCGTCCGCGAGAACGGCCCCTGGATTCGCACCATCGGCTCCGTCCGCGATTCACTTCCCTAGGAGCCTGTCCGACTTAGGATGAATCGGCTGCGGGATCGGGATCCTTTGGTCCAAGCGCACGACCGGTGGGAGCGGGGGGGCCCCCCCCCCGGGGGGGCGGGGCCCCCCCCCGCGCGGGGCGCGCTTGCGGGGGGGGGCGCCGCTCCCAGGTTGCTTTGCCTTGAAGGATTCAGGGTGTCGACTCAACCGACTGGACGGTTCGATGTCGGAGTGTCGCGTCTGCCCTCGTGATACCCGTCGGGTCGATCCCTCGCCGACGGGACTCGTGCAGGGCGACAACCTTCTCAGCCCGGGTTCGTCCCGCTCCGGGACTCGGCTTCGGCCCTTCGCGCCTACGCCAAGTCCCTACGACGAATGACTTGACGGCGTGTGGGATGCGCTCTGCATATCGCCTCCGCGGCTGCGGGACTCTCGCCCCTTCGCCACTGCGGCGATAGGCACGCGCCCACGCCTACCCGGGACTACCGGCCGTCGCTTCGCTCTCCATGGCCGGCAGCGATCGACGCATCGGTGTCGAGCCGACGATAGCGATCCCGATACCGATACCGATCCCGATGACATGACTCGTCGGTCTGAGGCGAAGCCTCGCTAGGAAGTGTCCATCAACAACTTCCCCCCTTTCGCAAAGGGGGGCTAGGGGGGGATTTCGGGCGGCATCGCTCGCATCGGGAAACAATCGATGGGCATTTTCTAACCAGGTATAACGGCTGCTCGCGTGCCTTGAGCAGCCCTGTCTTCAAGCAGGCATCAAGGGCGGATATAGACATACCCCTGCGACTGCAGCTCCCCGATCCGCGTCACGCCGCCCTGACTGACTTCGACGAATCCCGGCAGCAGCTCATCGAGGGTGAGGTTGAATCCCTTGAGGGTGTTGCCGCATATGTCGAGTTCGACGCCTTGCTCCTGGAGTTTTGCGGCGGCTTTGCGAACCTTGTCTGTCGCTTCGATGTCGGTTAGCGCATTGATGGCCGGTCCGTGTGCGACCAGCACCAGATTGATGTTTTCCGGGCCTCCGACGCCGTCGATATGGTTCTGCATGTTGTTCAGGACGAAGGGAACCTTCGCCGCCTCCGAAACGTGATAGACCACATTGATCTTGTCGCCAGCGACTGCGGTGGCGCCGATGATCGACAGAAGCAGCAGGGAAGCCGTGATGAGTTTTTTCATGCGATGTCATCCTCGTTCTATTTTTTCATGGGTCTATACTTGAGATGCTGCGAGCCAGCCAGAACGCCGATCCCTTGCGCCTTGTCCGGCGCGACCCGATGCGTCGCCAGCAAAGGCGGTGTCCCGGCGATACTTGGGCTTGCTCGCCTGCCTAAGGTCAGGCTCGACATCTGCTTGCGCAAGGTGCCTGCCTCCATTTTGTGATCAACGATTCATCCTAAGAAAGTGTCCATCAATTGTTTCCCGATGCGAGCGATGCCGCCCGAAATCCCCCCTAGCCCCCCTTTGCGAAAGGGGGGAAGTCGTTGATGGACGCTTTCTAAGTCCGACAGGCTCCTGGGAGGGGCACTTCGGGCGGGCGGCCGAGACCTGCTTCGCTCCGGCCCCTTGACTCTTGCTCGGTAGGCCGGCGATAGTTGACCACTATTGTAGGTTCAGCAAAGGTTGAGCCAATCCAGCTTAGGAACTTTGGTCGTTCGTCGGGACTCGGACTCTCAGATGGGCGGCGCCTTCCCTCCATCCGGACGCATTCTCCAACCTGCTTGCCCCATCTGATTCCAAGATGAAGATTCCGGGCGCGACCATCGCGCGACCTGTACCCACAGCCATCGAGCAGTATCGGGATGCGGTGCCTCAGGTCGGGCCGAAGTCCTACGAGCCCGATGTCGATCCTGTGGTGCGGCGGCCGGTCACGGGTGTGGAGCAGGATGCGGTCATCTATCTGCGCGACCGCTATCCAACCTTTGCACAGAGCACGCAGGCGCATCGGTATGGGGAGCGTGCCGTGGCGACCTACGAGTCCATCCAACAGCTCAAGCACCGCGATGATCTGCGCGCCCTCTCCGGGGTCGACACCTTCGCCTGAGCCTAGGAGCCTGTCCGACTTAGAAAGTGACCATCAACAACTTCCCCCCTTTCGCAAAGGGGGGCTAGGGGGGATTTCGGGCGGCATCGCTCGCATCGGGAAACAATTGACGGAAACTTTCTTAGGATGAATCGGCTGCGGAATCGGGAGAAGGGTCCCTTTCGCCCCGCTTTTTCGTTACATAGAACCACTATGCGCCTCAAAACCGGAACGAAATGGCCTCGCTCTCCCACTTCCTCGCTTCGATCCCCCCAAGTCGAACAGGCTCCTAGAATCCTTGAGGGCGCAAAATGCTAGCAGATGAGTCAAATTTCGATGAAGCGTCTGACCATCCAAGGCCATCGGGATCGGGATCGGGATCGGGATCGGGATCGAACCGACGATAGCGATCCCGATTCCGATAGCGATCCCCGCTAGAAGCTGCGCTTGGGTCCTACCTCTACTTGGATCCGATAGGACGAGCGACGCCGTCGATCCCAAGAGCACGATGACTGGCTTGTCCGCGCAACGGGAGTCTGGCACTGTTCTGACGAAGACGCCGACCAACGACCAAAGCGCGGCATAGACATCGCCCGACATCCCACGGCCGCAACGCCGATAACATCGACACCAAGGATGAGAGACCTGTGCGCATGCTGAAGAGAGCGCGACTGACGGAGCAGCAACGTCTGGTTCTTGTCGCGGAGCAAGTCCGGGCCTTGTATCTGCAGGCACCGATTTCCAACCTGACCGTCTGCGCCGTCTCACTGCTCTATTTCTTCGCGCTGCGCTCGCGCTTGGATGCGGATCTGCTATTGGCCTGGACCGGGCTCATGTGGGGCGCCGCAGGATATCGGCTCAGTCTTTGGCACAGGTATCGACGTCAGGGATTCACGGCTCCAGCATCCCTTTGGCTGCGGCGCTACACCCTCGCCTCGCTCTGGATCGGCGGCGCCTGGAGTCTCATCGTGCTCTTTCTTGCGGACATGAGCGATCACATCGTGGTCGCTGCGCTCTCCATGTTGGTGTTCGGCGTCACCAGCTCGGCCGTCGCCATTCTCTCGATGCATCTGCCGAGCTTCCTTGTCTATGTTTATCCCCAGATCCTGGTGCTGGGGGCGATGCTCCTGAGTCAGCAAGTCGCTGGGCTGACAATCCTGACGGTGGCACTCTGCGGCTATCTGCTCATGCTGACCTTGCTCGCGCGCAATGCCCACAGGCTGTTTGCCTCTCATGTCTACCTCGCCAACGAGAATCAGGACCTCGTCACCAGGCTCAATGCCGAGAATGCGCGCCGCGAAACCGTGATCCAGGAGCGCACCAGGGCGCTCAGCGAGACGAATCTCGCCCTCAAGGCCGAGATTGCCGAGCGCAAGAAGGCGGAGGAAAGCCTCCGCCAGCAAGAGCGTTCGTTACGCCGTCTCGCGCATCACGATCCCTTGACAGCTTTGCCCAACCGCTTGCTGATGATCGACCGTCTCGGTCAAGCCATTCGCAGGGCGCACCGCACCGGGACTGGGTTGGCAGTGCTCTTCATCGACCTCGATCACTTCAAGGAGATCAACGATAGTCTCGGTCACAGCGTTGGCGATGCCTTCCTCAAGGCGGTTGCCAAGCGGCTGGTGCAGACCTTGAGAGCGGAAGATACCGTCGCTCGGCTCGGTGGAGACGAATTCGTCGTGATCGCCGAACAGGTGCAGGACAGTGCCGATGCAAGTGCGATTGCCGACCTCATCCAGGGTGCCTTCAAAGCGCCTTTCGAGGTGGGTTTGGGAGATTTTGGCAGCACGCTGAGCATCGGCATCAGTCTCTACCCGGCTGACGGCGTGGATACGGAAACCTTGCTCCGCAATGCGGATGCGGCCATGTACAGGGCGAAGTCCGACGGGCGTAATGCCTACCGCTTCTACGCGGCGGACATGACCGAGAAAGCCCGAGTGCGGGTCGAGATGGAAGCCGCGCTGCGACAGGCGTTGGACGGGGACGCCTTTCGGCTCCTGTTTCAGCCGCAGTTCGAGCTCAGCACAGGTCGGCTGATTGGCGCCGAAGCCTTGATTCGCTGGGAGCATCCGACGCAGGGACTACTGCTGCCGGCCAGTTTCATTCCAATGGCCGAGTCGACCGGACAGATCGAGCAAATCGGGACCTGGGTCCTGGAAGAGGCCTGCAGCTTGCTCGCGCGCTGGGAGCGCGCCGGCATGCGTGACCTGGTGTTGGCGGTCAATGTCTCCGGACGCCAGTTCCTAAAGGGCGACCTTGTCGACAGGATTCAAGCGATTCTGCAAGGCTCCGGCTGTGATCCTCGCCGGCTGGAACTCGAGATCACTGAGGGTTTTCTCATCCGCCGACCAGAGCGGGCGCGCGCCATGCTGCAAGAGATCCGCGAGATGGGAATCCGCATCGTGATCGACGACTTTGGGACCGGCTACTCCTCGCTGAGCCATCTCAAAGCCTTTCCGATCAGCAAGATCAAGATCGATCTTAGCTTCGTGCGCGACGTCACATCGAGCCCCAATGACCAGGCAATTGCGACAGCGATCGTCGCGCTGGGGCGCAGTTTCGGTCTCAGCGTGATTGCCGAGGGTGTCGAAACGCCAGAGCAAGCCGAATTCCTAGGCCGCTGTGGATGCGACCAGGCTCAAGGCTTCCTCTATAGCAGGCCACTCAGCGAATCCGCGTTCATCGGCTACTGGAAGACGCAGCAAAGCCAAGACGCCGATGTACGCACCTCTCATCCGGGTTTTGGAGTTGAAAACACGCCCTAGTGATCGGCTCAGGTCGCCATGAGGTCGGCCTCTGCTCCTTGAAGGCAAGCGGCCTTGATCATCAACCCTGCCATCCATTAGCAGACCTTGCCTAGTCAGGGCTTCTAGCCCTGATTTCCTCAGGCCAAGATGGCCTGACTACGCAGCCTGTCGTCCCCTTGGCCAGTCGGTTGAGTCGACACCGTGAATCCTTCAAGGCAAAGCGACGTGGGAGCGGCGCCCCGCCGCGATCGCGCGAC
>NZ_JAAIJR010000108.1 GCF_010915725.1 Thiorhodococcus mannitoliphagus | reverse complement strand
GAGTTGTTCAATAGATTGAAATATAAATGGTTTATGGAAAATGAATAACGTTGGCTATTCTTAGCCTGACGGCTATGCTCGACATGGGCGTCGATCGCCTCGTAGGCATTCTCGATGGCTCGGTCCAGCGTCTCCCCGGCCGAGAAACATCCGGGCAGGTCCGGCACGGTAACCCCGTAGGCCATGCCATCATCGGTGTGCAACGCCAAGGCGAATCGCATGAATCACTTCCAAGGCCAACTGGCCTGACGGTAGATGCTGCGCAAGGTCGGCAGCGGAATCTCGGCTTTCGGATGCGGAACTGTCACCAAGCCAGGTTGCCCGGGTCGCGAAACTGAATTCCGGGGACAGTATACGTAACTCTTAGAAGCTGTCTGGAAACTCCTAGGGAGGCTTCGCCTCAGACCGACGAGTCATGTCATCGGGATCGCTATCGGGATCGGAATCGCTATCGTCGGTTCGATCCCGATCCCGATCCCGATCCCGATCCCGATCCCGATCCCGATTCCGACGGCCTTGGATGGTCGGACGCTTCATCGAAATTTGACTCATCTGCGAGCATTTTGCGTCCTCAAGGATCCTAGGGGCCTCTACGATGATTTCCAGACAGCCTCGTAGGCATCAAGTTCCGCGTCGGTCAGGGGCTCAGTCTTCGGAGGCGTTAGCCTGCTGATTGTTGAAGGCATAGCGCAGAAGGAAGCGATCGAGTCCTTCGTGGCTGCTTGAGAACCCGTCAAGCGGATGATCGCGCCGCAGCTTCTCGATCCGGAAGCCTGCCGTCATGCTGGCTCGGGCGGATCGAAGGGCGTCGGCTCACGCAATAGGCGCTCGAGTCGCGGTAGCGCGCGGGGGGGCATCTCAAGCGCGGCCATGAAGGCGCTCCAGCGCTCGGCGTCGAGTCCAAAGTGTTGCCGATCGGCCAGCGTTTCGTCGGCGCGCTCCAGTGCGCTGCTCAACACGAACTGGCTCACTGATTGGTGGCGCTCCCGGGCCGCGGCACTGAGTCGCGCCTTTACCTCGGGCGTGATCCGCAGATCGAGCTTCGCGCTTCGGGCTTGAGGATTCGGTATGGGCGTCTCCGACTGATAAGACACCATGATATTCGCCAGGCATTGTCATGATAACGCGCGATTCATGCCCCCTCGGTGCATGGCGAACACAGAGCGCAAGCGGCTCTATTCGTGATGGAAAGGGCATGTTCTGAGCGATGCGCTTGCGCGTAACCATCCCATCACGGCATTGGCGGCCCTGTGCCAAGACTCACGAAACGTGCCCCGACTTCGGGTTAGGGCACCCAATTTGCTCAGGCGTGCCGCCGACTCCCACCCGAGTCGAGCAGGCGCGCCTGTCCAGGCGATGCATCGCCGACGACGAAAGAACCGACCCGAGGAGACCTTGCCCCATGGGGGCGTTGACGACCGCTATCCAGCAAGGCGATGCCCAGGCCATTGCAGGGCGCAATCGGCCGCGAACAGGCGCCGCATCGAGTACCGATCAAGCGCCTGACGCTGGCGCGGTGCCGCTTTGCAGATAGTCTTCGTAGTTGCCGCTGAACGTGATCACGCCCTGGGGCGTCAGCTCGATGATGCGGGTCGCCAGCGAGGAGACGAACTCGCGGTCGTGACTGACGAAGATCAGGGTGCCTGGGTAGTTCTCCAGCGCGGTGTTGAGCGACTCGATCGATTCCATGTCCAGGTGGTTGGTGGGCTCGTCCATCAGCAGGATGTTGGGCTTCTGCAGCATCAGCTTGCCGAACAGCATGCGGCCCTGCTCACCACCGGAGATGACGTTCACCGGTTTCTTGATCTCGTCCTGGGAGAACAGCAGACGCCCCAGCGTTCCTCGGATGACCTGCTCGTCGTCGCCGGGCTGCTTCCATTGATCCATCCAATCGTAGAGCGTGGTGCTCTTGGTGAAATCGGCCGCGTGGTCCTGGGCGAAATAGCCCAGATTGCTGTTCTCGGACCATTTGACCGTGCCGCCGTCGGGCGTCAGGTCGCCGGCCAGGCAGCGCAGCAGGGTGGTCTTGCCGATGCCGTTGGGGCCGATGATGGCGACGCGCTCGCCGACCTCGACGGTCAGGTCGAGACCGCTGAACAGCGGTGTGCCGTCATACCCCTTGGCCAGGGCCTTCACCTCCAGCGCTAGACGATAGAGCTTCTTGTCCTGAGCGAAGCGGATGAAGGGGTTGACGCGGCTGGAGGGCTTGATGTCCTCCAGCACGATCTTTTCCATCTGACGCTTGCGGGAGGTGGCCTGCTTGGACTTGGAGGCGTTGGCGGAGAAGCGGCTGACGAAGGTTTGCAGTTCGGCGATTTGGGCCTTCTTCTTGGCGTTGTCCGCCTGCAGGCGCAGACGTGCCTGGCTGGAGGCGGTCATGTACTCATCGTAGTTGCCGGGGTAGAGACGCAGCTCGCCATAGTCCAGGTCGGCCATGTGGGTGCAGACGCTGTTCAGAAAATGCCGATCGTGCGAGATGATGATCATGGTGCTGTTGCGTGCGATCAGCACCTCTTCCAGCCACTGGATGGTATGGATATCCAGATTGTTGGTGGGCTCGTCGAGCAGCAGGATGTCAGGGTCGGCGAACAGGGCCTGGGCGAGCAGTACGCGCAGCTTCCAGCCCGGCGCGACCGCACTCATGGGGCCTTCGTGCTGCTCCAGCGGAATCGACAGCCCCAGCAGCAGCTCGCTGGCGCGTGATTCGGCGGTGTAGCCATCCAGCTCGGCGAACAGCACCTCCAAGTGGGCGACCTCCATGCCGTCCTCCTCGCTCATCTCCGGCAGGGCATAGATGCGATCGCGCTCCTGCTTGACCCGCCAGAGTTCGTCGTGCCCCATGATGACGGTGTCCAGCACCGTATGGTTCTCGTAGGCGAACTGGTCCTGGCGCAGCTTGCCGAGCCGTTTGCCGGGCTCGACCGAGACGTTGCCCGCGCTGGGCTCCAGATCGCCGCCCAGGATCTTCATCAGGGTCGACTTCCCAGAGCCGTTGGCACCGATGAGTCCGTAGCAATTGCCGCCGCCGAACTTGACGGAGACGTTCTCGAACAACGGCTTGCCGCCGAACTGCATGGTGAGGTTGGCTGTAGAGATCAAAACAGGGTTCCGCGCAGGGCTGAGGGAAGGATTGGCCGCCATGCGTTCGACGGACCAAAAATGCAAAAGCCCCGCACTAGGGCGAGGCTCATTTAAGGTCAGGCAGTGTGCCGAATACCGAGTCACATAGCAATAGGGATCGGATTGGTGCGATCGGCGTTAGAAGCGGCTCAGCAATTCCGCCTTCTTCTGTGTGAACTCCTCTTCTGTGAGGATGCCCTTGGCGCGGAGGTCTGCAAGGCGCTCGATGGCGGCGAAGATGTCAGTCTCGGCCCCTGGAGCTGCGCCGGCCGGTCCCGGCATCGCGGCTGGTGGTGACATGGGCGGCGCCATGGCAGAGGGCTGGCCGTCGATCGAGACGACCGGCAGACTCGCCAGATTCACGCTGCCGTACTGGCTGGTGAATAGGATCGACCCGCCCACCCCCTGTTGCTGTGAAAAGCCGCCGATTTGATGATCGAGGGTGTCATAGAGCCAGACTTGTCCATTGGTCTCGACCGCGAGTCGACGGGCGTTGGCGAAGTAGGCATAGCGGACGTTGTTCTGGCTGCCAGTCGCGCTTGGCGCACCGATCTCCCGTGGCCACCACTGAGCGGTGGGATCCGGCACGAACAAGCTGGACTCGCCCATGGGTCCGCCCGTCCCCTGGTTCTGCTGTCCGCCTCCGCTTTGGCTCTGGGATTGGAAGCTGCCGCTGCGCAACAAGCCCGGCTGGGTTGCGAGAATGCCGGAGATCTCGTTGCAGAGCGCATCAACACGTCCCTTGAGGCCGTGGTTGAACATGTCGCCCAGCATCAACATGCCGCCCTGCATCCACTGGCCGGATCCAGCAAACTCGGGATGGTTGAACTGCGCCATGGAGCCGTTGCCGTTGAGCACGGCGAACAGCATGTGGGTGACGGCGTCAGGGCTGAAGCCATGGCGTTGAGAGAGTCCGTTGACGATGTGCTGGCCTTCAGCGGTGAGTTGCTGCATGGGGGTCTCTGTAATGTCGATAAATGATGTCGCGAGGCGCTGATCGCATGCCTCGTCGAGGTCTAGGGTAGCTTGCCGAGGGATCCCCTGGCGATCAGCGCCTCAATCGGGCTGGCTGCTTGGGGAAGATGGAGCCTATCTCAAGTTGTCGAGCCTGTCCGCTGGTCCTCGGAGGATACTTGCGTTGGGAGCTAAATTTGGTCGTGCGAGATCAAGCTCGTGACACTCGGTTGGTTGAGGAAACACTTGTAAAACAGGGGTGTATCGTCCAAGTCAATTTATCAACAAAAATGTTGACAACAGTTTCGTTGACTATAAAATTCAACGAAACTGTTGATGAGGGTCGCCGCATGAAATCTTCCACGGGTCGCTGGGTTACAGGCACAAATTTTTTCGATCGCCACACGGAACTGAAGCTGCTTCAGCAACGGATCGAAGAAGGGAACCATGTCTCTCTCACCGGACAGCGACGCATGGGCAAGACCAGCGTCGCCAGGGAGTTGGGTCGTCGATTGGAGGCGAAAGGCTGGGTCTTCCTGTTTGCAGATATCGAGGGTGCGGCCGGCCCGGAGGATGTGATTGCCGAGCTTGCCAAAGCGGTCCAGCGGGTGCAGCCGTTGGCAATGCGCTTTGCGGCTGGTTTAGGCCGCTGGCTTGGCGACCGTATCGAGGAGCTGAGCGCGCTGGACTTCAAGGTCAAGGTCAGGGCGGCGCTGGATGCCGCGACCTGGCGTCGCCATGGCGAAAAGCTCCTCGCGGATTGCGCGCACTACGAAAAGCCGGTGTTGCTCGTCGTCGATGAGCTGCCGATCTTCCTGAAGCGTATCCAAAACGGAGACGATGGACCTCGGCGGGTCGACGAATTCCTCAGCTGGTTCCGGCAGGTGTTACAGGACCACGCGAACGAGTCGCTGGTGGTCATGGTGTCGGGCAGCATCGGCTTGCGTCCGCTCGTCGAGCGACTCGGCATCCCGGATCGGATCAACCACCTGGATCCGTTTCGGCTCGGCCCTTGGGGCAAGGAGGACAGCGAGGCCTGTCTGCGGCTCCTCGCGGAAAGCTATGACATCCAGATGGAGGACGCTGTGCCCGGTGCGGTCTATGAAAAGCTGGGGATCGGCATTCCACATCACGTGCAGTCGTTCTTCGCCCGGCTTCGGGATCATTCGATCAAGACTGATGGAACCTGCTTGACGGTGGAGGATGTCGATTACGTTTACCGCAACGAACTGCTTGGCCCCTCGGGTCAAAACGATCTGGTGCACTACGAAACCCGCCTCAAGGATGGTCTGGATGAGGCGAACTATCCCCTCGCGATGGAAATCCTGGCGGAAGCGGCCGTGGTGGGCGTTTTCTCCGTCACGGCCCAGCACTGCCTGGCATCCGATTACGCGGAGATCGTCGACGACGTGCGCGCCCGGATCGTCAATACGCTCGATGTGCTAGTACACGACGGATACCTCGAGGAATCGGGCGGTGATTACCGCTTTCCTTCGCTGTTGTTGCGCGACTGGTGGTCGGCCCGCTTCAGGGGGCATCACGTTCCGCTCGGCGATCGCCAGCGAGCCAGCCGCTGAGGGCGGGGCATCATGAGCAAAGCGACCGTTACGTCGAAACCGCGACTGCGCAAATTCCACGTCGGGACCGGGCAGAGCGACCAGGAGATTATCGACCAGTTCGTCGTCCGCCAGCACGCGCTCGATACCGTTCTCGAAGTCCTGGACGGGAATATCGAATCGGACTCCTGCCAGCATCTGCTGGTGGTGGCGCCGAGGGGTCGGGGCAAGACGACGCTGCTCGTGCGGGTCATCGCCGAGCTGCGCACCAATCCCCGCTACAGGGATCGACTCTTACCCCTGAGATTGATGGAAGAGAGCCAGGAGGTTTTCACCCTGGCGGACTTCTGGCTGGAGTGCCTCTACTACCTAGCCAAGACCTCGGCCCCAATCGACACGGCCCTTGCCGACGAGCTGCACGCCAGTCACGCCGTGCTGACAAAAAGCTGGACGGACCCCGCACTGGAAAGCCGTGCCCGCGCCACCGTGCTGGATGCCGCTGACCGGCTCGGGCGCAAGCTGGTGATCATGGTCGAGAACCTGCAAGCGCTTTGCCAGGATGCCGACAAGGATTTCGGCTGGGAACTGCGGCAAGTCCTGCAGGCGGAGCCGCAGATCATGCTGCTGGCCACCGCCACCAGTCGATTCGCGGCCCTGGAGGATGCGGAAGCCCCCTTCTTCGAGCTGTTCCGCACCCTGTGTCTGCCGCCACTGGATACCGAGGAATGCCGCCGACTCTGGGAGGCGATCACCGGTGAAGAGGTCGACACGCGCAGGATCCGTCCCTTGCGGATTCTCACCGGCGGCAGTCCGCGCCTGATGGTGGTGTTGGCGGGATTCAGCCGCGACCACTCGCTGCGCCAGTTGATGGAGCGCTTGGTGGAGTTGATCGACGACCACACCGAATACTTCCGGGGACACATCGAGGATCTGGCGGGCTCCGAGCGTCGCGTCTACCTCGCGCTCATCGATCTCTGGCAGGAATCGACCACCGCCGAGGTTGCCGCTCGGGCCAGGATGGAGATCCGCAAGGTCTCTGCGTTCCTCGGCAGACTGGTCGAGCGGGGCGCCGTGGTGGCCGAGGGATCGGGTCGGAATCGCACCTACTACCCCGCAGAACGGCTCTACAGCATCTACTACAAGCTACGCCGGGATCGCGACGAGGCGGCGGTGGTGCGGAACCTGATTCACTTCATGGTCACCTACTACGAAGGCGACGAGCTGGCGGACCTCTCACGCCAACTGGTTATCGAGTCGTTTGAATCGGATGGGATTCGTGAGGGGCTTGCGCGCGCGGCGAAAGAAGTGCCCGAGCTGCGCAGCCTCTTGGAGAGCCAGGAGATGGCAGTCCGAGATCTGCCCCAAGAGGGAGTGGATCCGGAATCGTTCGAGGCACTGATCCAGATCCGTCGGCATTTCGAGTCCGGTGACTTCGAGGCCGTGATCCGATTGGTGGACAGCCTGGTCGCTATCGATCCTGGAAATCCGATGATCGATCCCGTTACGGAGGCGCAGGCCATCCGCTGGAAGGCACGGGCACAGGGCCAGCTCGGCGACTCGGCGGCGGAGATCGCGACCTTCGCTGAGGTGGTGGAGCGCTTCGGCGTCAGCGCAGACCGGGAGTTGCGAGTTCATGTTGCCCGGGCGCTAGTCAGCAAGGGCGTCAAGCAGGGTGAGCTAGGAGACTCGGTGGCGGCAATCGCAACCTTCGACGCGGTGGTGGAGCGTTTCGGCATCAGCGCGGATCGGGAGTTGCAGGTCCAGGTCGCCTGGGCGTTGGCTCTCAAGGGCTTCGCCCAGAGTCAGCTCGGCGACTCGGTGGCAGCGATCGAGACCTACGCTGCGCTGGTGCAGTGCTACGGTGCCAGCACGGATCGGGAGTTGCAGGTGCTTGTTGCCAGGGCGCTTTTGAGCAAGGGCCTGACGCAGTTAGAGATTGGTGACTCGGCGGCGGCGATCGCGACCTTAGATGCGTTGGTGGAGCGCTTCGGCGATAGCGCGGATCGGGAGTTGCAGGCTGAAGTCGCCTTGGCGCTGTTCAAAAAGGCGCTTACGCAGGAGCAGCTCGGCGATTTGGCGGCGGTGATCCAAACGTGCGATGCGGTGGTGGGGCGCTACGGCGACATCGGGGACCTGGAGTTACAGATGGTGGTCGCCTGGGCGCTGGTCAGCAAAGGGGCCGCGCAAGGCCAACTCGGTGATCCGACGGCGGTGATCGATATCTCCGATGCGGTGGTAGCGCGCTTTGGCGATAGCAAGGGTCCGGAGTTGCAGGCTCAGGTTGCCCGGGCGCTAATCAACAAGGGGGTCGCGCAGGGGCGACTCGGCGACTCGGCGGCGGCGATCGCGACCTTCGCTGAGGTGGTGGAGCGCTTCGGCGACAGCGCGGATCAGGAGTTACTGGACGAGGTTGACGATGCGATACGAAATGCTGCGGAAACCCTGTGCATGATGGGCGACGCGGAAGGCGCCCTACGCAAGGTGGATGAGCTACGCGCCTTAGCCCGTCGTGCCCATTTGAACGAGCCTCTGACCGATGTCGCTTGGGTTGAAGCCATGGCCAGGACCTTGCTCGGAGAAACCGCGCGGGTCGATGAGCTGTTCCGGGACATTCGCGCCGCCTTCGATCCCGATGATGAGTCGATGCTTCGCGCCTTCCAGCGGTACGTCCCCACCCTTGTCGCACTTGGCGCCGAGCCAGGAGTCCTTGCGGGTGTGCTGGAGGAAGATAAGGAAACGCATGAGGCCCTGCGGCCCCTGGTGGTCGCACTGCGGCTTGAAGCGGGCGAAAAGGTCCGTGCGCCCGCCGAGATGCTGGAAGTGGCGGCAGATATCCGGGCGGCGATCGAGGAGCGGCGCAGGCAGCGCACCAGCTAAAGGAACTCGCTTCGAAGCGTTCAGGGCGAGCGAAGTCGCAAGATGCGACAGACGTTCGGACGAGCCGGACCCTGTGGTCAGGTGAGGACGATTCCACCATGGCGGTGTTCGATCGGTTGCCTTCCGGAAACCGGGCTGGCGCCCGATGACGCGCGGCGTCGGCCGTGCTGTGCCGGGGATCACGAAACACCCCTTGACTCCGGGTTAAGGTGCCCGATTTGAGCAGGCGGCGCGTCGCCGACTCCCATCCGAGTCGAGCGGGCGAGCAATCGCCGGCGACAATCGATAACCGCCCCGAGGAGACCTCGCCCATGGAGACGCTGACGACAGCCATCCAACAAGACGACACCCAAGCGATCAAGCGGGCACTGACCTCCGAGACGCTGGAGACTCCGATCGATGGCCAGGGCATGACGCCACTCGCCTATGCCGTGGAGCATCAGCGCCCGAGCGCGGTTGCCCTGCTGCTCGCCAAGGGGGCGGATCCGATGTGTCTCGACGCCTCCGGCAAGACGCCGCTGCTGCGGGCGCTGCAGGGCGGCCGTCAGACCGCGGAGCTGCTGTTGGACGCCATCGTCGCGCGGGGCTTGATCGACGATGCGTGTCGGCGGCTGATCATGCGGGTGCTGATGGGGCGCTGGGTCGAGGACGAGGACAGCAGGCCCTGTCTGGACCCGCTGGGCATCGACCGCAAGACTCAAGGTGCGCTGTTCGATCAATTCGACCGGCACGCGGCCAAACTCCAAGCCATCGCAATCGCCGAGCGCCTGCGGGCCTTCTGTGGGGCCTATGTCGAGATGGCTGCCGGGCTCTCGCCGGATACGCCAGACACCGAGACCCTCTTCGGCTTTCTGATGCACGACCGCGATGCCGAGCCCGTGACCGCCTGGCTCTTGGCGCTGAAGGCGCGGATCGCAGCGGGCTCTCGCCCCGACTTTGCGTGGCAAGACTACCGTCCGCTGCTGAGCGAAGTCCGCAACCTGGGCGAGGACCAGCGCACCGGCGAGGTCTACGCCCGCTGGGTGATGCTGGAGGCGCCCTTCTTCTCGATCGAGGCGCTGGTGGCGGAACGCATCGCCGCCGAGGTGGCGATCAATCTCGATACGCAGGCCAGGGCGATCACGCGGGCGGCGCGGGCGGGGCTATTCGATCTGAGGGGCTGGATCCTGACCATCGCCTCGGGCATCGACTGCGCGGAGGGCGTCGACGCCGACAACCCCTGGCTGGCGCTGGGGGACGAGCGGACCCGGGCCTTCATGCTGGAGCACCCCGCGCGGCTGCGCAACGACGCCGTCGAGCACCTGGCGAGCGTCATGGACCTGCTCGGGTCCGCGTTCGACGACCCCGCCGATTTCGTCGCGGCCCTGACGCCGTCTCAGCGTGCGGCATTGGCCGCGCATCACCTCTCAGCCTTCAAGGGTCAGCCGGGTGGCTGGCTGGCGATGGCTCGGGTGCTGGCCAGGGACGGGTTGCTGCCGGCACGCCTGCCCGCGCGCGACGACACCGTGAGCTGGGATGGCATGGCCGACTGGCTGATCGCCGAGGTCGGCAGCGATCTGACCCTGGAACTGCTCGAACGGATCGGGGCTGACGGGGCGCGTCACCGCTATCGCTGGTCCGACAGCGTGCAAGGCCAGGTCCAGGCGCGGGTGTTGAGCCATTGGATCGAGGCGCATCCAGACGCGGTCGATCGCCTGCGGGCCGCGCACCTGTGCTTGGTCGGTGACCGGGCCTTGCTGCGGCGGCTGATCCTCGACAGCCGCTGCGATTCCGAACTGCAAGAGGCGGCGATCGCCAACCTGGGCTGGCAGCTCCATGGGTTGGCGCCGGACGAGGAGCTGTTGGCGTCGCGCCGAGCGGATTGCCAGCGCATCTGGTGCGAGCAGTCATCGATCCTCCCGGATGACTGGATGGACTGGTTTTGGGCGCACCGCGTCGCGGGCGACGAGCGGGCGCTGTTGATCAAGGCCTTCTCGCAGGCGGCCAAGGTGACGGAGAGCGAGGAGGAGGGGCTCGCGGAGGTTGCGGGGCCGGCCTTCGACCGGCTGCGCGACTGGTATCTGCAAGACCCGGCCCTGTCCGATCGGGCGTTCTCGGCGATCGAGGAGGTCGACTGGCGCGTCGCGAACGCGGCCTGGGATTGGCTCGGTCCCGCGAGCCGTCGCGCCGTGCTGAATGCGCTCGCGAGCGAGCTCGATGGGGCTGGAGACTATCGATTGAACCATTGGCTCAATCAGCCGTCCGTGGTCGCGCTGCTCGACCGAGGTATGGCCGATGATCCCGCCCCCCTGCTGGCACAGCGCGATGCCGCCCGCTGGGCCTTGCGGCATCTGTGTGAGGCGGGATTCGAGGCGAGCCTGCCTCAGCTACAGGCGCTCGCGAGCCAGAAAACGGTCTTGCCGCATGCGGCCAAGGGACTGGCCCGGATTTCGCCCGGACGTCTGCGCGATGCTGGCCTGCTGTCCGACAGCCGTAAGGCGGTCCGCGATCTCGCACTGCGCGGTCTCTGCGAGCGCGACGACGCCGATGCGGCGCCGGTGCTGGAGGACTGTCTCGGCGAGCGGGCGAGCCGCTGGACCGACATCCAGCGCGGCCACATCCTCGATCGGCTGGAGCACTTCGGTCGCGACGTCTCGGACCTGGATCCACTGATGGGCGCGGATCTCGCCGCCTTCGAGGCCCAGGCGCTCAAGGGACTGAAGGGCAAGCGCAGCGATGCGCTGGAGCGATTGTGGAATCCGCGCATCGAGGATCTGGACCTGCCGTTCTCGCGCGATGCCCTGCACTGGAGCTGCATGCTGGCGCGCGATGAGGAATGGGGACGCATGCCCCGCGGCGTGCGCCAGCTGTGGGCGCTCCTGAGCAGCGAGCAGCGTGCCGAGCTGGCGTCCCGGCTGGTGGATGCCTGGGGTCAGGGCGCGGCGGACAACAAGGACCGCTGGGTGCTGCGTCTGGCGGGCGCCTTCGGGGATGACCGGCTGGTCCCTCAGCTCAAGGAGCTGGTCGCGCTCTGGAACAAGAAGCACTACCAGCGCGCCGCATGGGTGGTCGGGACCCTCGGAGAGCTGGATACCACCTACGCGCTCTTCACGCTCGACGAGATCCGCAAGACCGGCAAGTATCGGGACGTGGTGCGCGGCGATGCCTACCAGGCACTCAAGGCCGCCGCCGAGCGTCGTGACCTCCCGATCCAAGAGCTGTACGACGAGCTGGTGCCCACGCTGGACATGGGGCCGGATGGATTGGTGCTGGACGTCGGCCCCTATGTCTATCGCGCCCTCTTGATGCCGGACCTGTCGCTGCGGGTCATCCACGGCGTTACGGGTAAGCAGAGCAAGTCTCTGCCCAAGGCCAAGAAGGACGAGGATCCGGCGCTGCGCGCGGTGGCCGAGAGCCGCTTCGCGCTGCTGAAGAAGAACGTCAAGCCGGTGGTCCAGCAGTTGGGGCCACGGCTTGAGGAGGCCTTCGACTGCGGCAAGTCCTGGAGCACGGGGCGCTGGCGGCAGCTGTTCCTGGAGCATCCGATCCTGCTGCTCGTCGGCAAGAGCCTGATCTGGAGCGGTACCACAGCGCGGGGCGTCCAGAGCTTCCGCATCAGCGAGGACGGTTCGCTGATCGATCGCGAGGACGAGCCGGTCGTACTCGCCGAGGGCGAGGTACGTCTCTGGCATCCCTTGGAGTCGACGGACGCGGAGATCGCCGGTTGGCGCGACCACTTCGCCGACTATGAGCTGACCCCCTTCATCGTCCAGACCGAGGCGCCCGTGCACGGCCTGGAGGACGAGGAGCGCGCGTCGCTGTCGCTCAGCCGCTTCTCCGGTGCCAAGGCGCCTTGGGGTAACGTCAAGCGACTCATGACCAAGTGGGACTACGGGGTCGCGGACCAGGACGGCGTCCACATCTTCGGCTACAGTCACGGCTATCCGCTCAGCCGGATCCGGGTCGAGATCGGCATGCAGGAATGCCAAATCAGTATGAGCTTCGACGAGGACTCTATCCTCGGCGACCTCGAATTCCGGCGCATGGGCGAGGATCGGGGCTCATCCAATCTGCTCGCCTTGGGCGAGGTGCCGCCACGGCTCGTCGCGGCCGTCATCGAGAAGCTGCGCATCCTCACCAAGTCGTGACGCTTGCTAGTATCGACGCCTGGCTCGCCGAGATCGGCGACGGGGACATCGAGGACTGGGCCAACAAGGGTCTGCTGCGACGCGGGCGCAAGCTGGCCGAGGCCAGCGGCGCGGATGCCGTCGAGACGGACGGCGAGCGGTTGACGACGCGGCTCGACGGTCATCGTCAGACGTTGAGTGGACCGGGCTTCGATCGGCTCGACTGCGGCTGTCCGGCGACCGCGACCTGTCACCACCTGGTGGCGCTGCTGTTGCTGGCGAAGACTACGCGGATGGCGACGATCGATGAGTCGGCAGCGGCGGCGGGGGCGGCTGACCCGGACTGGCTGCTCGGTGACGAGGCACCGCTGGTCCGGTCATTGGGTCGCGCACATTGGGATCGCGCGGGCCGTTGGATGCGGCTCGGTCTGGTCCCCGAGCTGGAGGAGGGGCCAGCGGGCTGGGTCGCCGAGGTCACGGAGCGCGCGAGCGAGCGGGTGCGCATGGCCCGATCCGCCGGACCCGAGGCCGCGACCTGCACCTGCGGAGCGCCCCGTTGCTCGCATCGGGCGCTGGTGGTCCTGGAACTGCGCCGCCGCTTGGGTCTGTTCGACCCGGCGTCGGTCGAGAACGCACTGAGCCGCGAGCAGACCGAGTCGCTCGCGGCCATCGAGCGATGGATGACGCAGCTGGCGGCAGCCGGGCTGGCTGGACTGTCCCCGGCGATGACCGATCAGGGCCGCGTCCTGGCCACGGCAGCCCGTCAGGCGGATCTTCCACGCGTCGGCGCACTGATGGCCGCGCTGCTGGATCTGCTGGAGCAGGATCGACAGGGACGCAGCTTTGCCGACGTGCGGGGCATCGGCGGCACGCTCGCCGCATTGCGCCTGCTGGTCGGCAGTCTCGAAAAGGCGGTACCGCAGGTCCCCTTGCTGCGCCTGACCGGCGTCAATCGTGCCCTCTATCGCAAGGTCGCCGGGTTGCGGTTGATCGGCGTGGCCGCCGAGCATTGGCAGGGACGACTGGGCCAGGAAGGCATCAGCGTCCATTGTTACGCGCCTGGTGAAGGGCGCTGGTACCGTCTGACCGAGACCCGCCGTCCACTGCAAGACCAACAGGGCCAATGGGATCCAGTCGAGGTCTGGAGGCATGGCCGCTGGGCCGAGGGTCCGCCGCTGCGCGAGCTGCCGGCCTCCGAGGTGCTGCTGCGGACCGGTTGGGTCAGTGCCGAGGGGCGTCTGTCCGGGCGTCCAGGCACCCGTCTGGAGCACCGCGCACTGCGCGATCCGGCGGCGGAACTGCCGGTCGAGACCGACTTCGGCGCCCTGCGCGGACGCTTCGCCGAGGTCATGGTCGAGGACCTCATGGCGCCACCGCCACGTCTGCCGGTGGTGATCCGTATCGCCCAGGCCGGCTCCCGTCAATTCGATCCGCAGACCCAATGGTGGACGCAGCCGGTGACCGACCCCAACGGTGCGGAGCTCACCATCGGCATTCTGGTCCGCAATCCCGTCAGCGCCTTGAAGCGCCAGCGCATGGAGACCCGAGCACCGGGCTCGGCCCAAGGCTGGCGGCTGTTCGGGACCCTCTATCGCGCCCAGGCCGGCTTGGCGCTCGATCCCATCGCCCTCTTGACCGACGGAGCCGCCGCATGGATGAGTCTGACACTGTAGATGCCGCCGGCATCGACCTCCTGCTCGACCGCTGGCGGGGTTGCCTCGATCGTTGGCTCCAGACCGGCTGCGCCTCACCCTCCGCCGCCGCGCGCGCCGCGCTCGACCAGCTCTTGGACGAGGAGGGGAGCGCCGAGTGGCCTCAGGTCAGGCGTCTCGCGCAAGCGCTGTCGCGCGCGGAGGATGTCACCGCAGCCACGGCGGCCTTCTTGGATCTCCTCGTCTGGATCGAGACCATGCAACGGCTGCGCGATGCGGATCGGCTGGCGCACGGCAGGATAAGGGTCAGGTCTCGCATTGTTGTAACTCAAGACAGTTGACCAGGTTTCTCATTTCGCATGGGTCGTGCGCTCGAGCAGAGCGGGTCATGTTTTCTGTTCCCTCTCGTAGATGGACTCACGTTGATCAGTCCGCGAGGTCATGTTGGAGCGCGCGCTTGAAAATGCGATTCGGAGGGCTCTGGCCATGAAGCAACGATTGTTCAAGATCCTGGTTACTCCCGTTCTTGACCGGCCCCTTTCCGGCATCTAGCCTATGCTACCTGCATATCTATCAAGCAATCACCATGACCAACCCCAGGTTACCCGTATCCGAGTCCGACCCTGCTTCGCCACGCACCGCGAGACTCTTCCGCAATGGCAGCAACCAGGCTGTACGTTTGCCTCGGGACCTCGAGATCGACGCCGATGAAGTGCTGATTCGCCGGGAGGGGAACAGCATCATTCTTACGCCCAAACCTCGCACTTGGGATGACTATTTTTCAAAGGGACAGCGACTCACGGAAGATTTCCCCGAATCGGTCGACGACAGCCCGCCTCAGACAAGAGAGGCGTTCTGATGCGCTGGATGCTCGACACCAATACTTGCATCTATGTCATGAAGCATCACCCGTCGCAGGTGAGGGAACGGCTGCGGCGGATCGCGATCGGCGAGATCGGGATTTCCGCGATCGTACTGGCCGAGCTGAGATTTGGTATCCAGAAGAGTCAGCGACGAGCGGAGAACGAGAAGGCCTTGGCCGATTTCCTGAACTACTGCCTGGTGCTCGACTGGCCGCATGCGGCGTCCAAGATCTATGGAGAGGTGCGCCGGGAACTCGAGTCCCAGGGGGCGCCCATCGGCTCAAACGACCTGTTGATCGCCGCGCATGCCTTATGCCTTCACTGCACCCTGGTGACGAATAATACGGAGGAATTCAAGCGGGTGAGAGGACTCGAGATCGATAACTGGGTCTGACCTCGAGGTGCGCTCATGCAGGAGATGATCCAGATGCTTGAAACCGACACATTTTGCTTCGAGCGGCTCGAGCCCTGGCTGCTGCGGGTTGTCAGTCCAGGTGCTTGAGGCTCTGGTGTGCTATAAGGCTAGACCTGACCCCGATCCCCCGTTAAAGGATTTGCATCTTCCGCGTTCGCGGCATCCATCGCTTCCTATCTCGGGCTCGTCCAACAAACGGTTCAGATCGTCGCTCGCTTCGCTCGGACGATCTAACCTTATTCGTTAGGCGATTTCGTCGGTTTGATTCAATTCCAGATAATTAAATCGAACCTGACCCCTTTCTTACACCTTTCTTCTCCCAATTCCTCAGAATTAAAACGAACCAGACCCCTTTAATTCTGTTAACTCCTGCTATTTGCTAAAATAAATTACTTATTAGCTAAAACCACCGCGCGCTTGTCGATATGCATTGTCAAGATCCTCCAAGAAGTCAATAATTTCTGAAAGTATCTCGCGAGCGCGCACATATCGCCTGCCAGATTCTGCCAGACTTTGCTCTCTCATTTTTAGCTCCTGCAATTTGTGCCAATTAGTATTGCCACCGGCAAGATTTCTCATTAGCGTTTCCGCTTCTTCTCGAGAAAGCGCCTCATCATTCGACTCTGCTTCAAGTTCCGCAATATGCTTTTCAGCTTCTTTGCGATGCATTTCGGCATCGGTCCATTTCTTGACTTGCACATCAAGAAGATCTGCTATAGCGATTAATTCATCATAGGGCGCAGAAAGTATATCTGGTATCTCTATTTCTTGGCCGATCAACTTTCTCAGCTGAAATTCATTACGACGCAATAGGTCTGGCAATACGTCGAGTTTCGAGCGCACACGTGTCCACCGTTCAACGTCCTCCATATGCGAGAGGGTTCTTTCGACTTCTTTTCGGTATAAATCGAGGTTTTGCTCCTGACTCTTTAATTGGTCAATCTGGATAAAAATGGCAAAAACAATAGCAGCTAAAGCCAATCCAGTGAAGAGACTATTTATAACGCCGTAGGTATCACCTAATGCCCCTGTATCTTTCGCTATTTCCGTCAGCGAACCGATAATACCAAGAATCGGCGAGAAATAAATTGCTATCGGCACGATCGCCCAAACAGCAAGCACAAATAGAATAATCAGAAGGAGATGAGCTAATCTTGGCTTCGAACTCATTTTGACTCGATGTTTATCTCGCATGTAATGCAGAACAACACGCCCAGAATCACGTGCGCTTACCCTAGATATAGCCAAGAATACGGTAGTGATTGCCGGGGTGCTGTTTATTCGGTTTCCAGCATTCGTTAGCGCTATATCTTTATGGGGAGTGGCTCTATTTTATGGGTTCCAATAGAGTTGCCCTCCTACATTCTGCAAACTAGCGTCGATCTTGGCAAAGTTGGCATACACTCCGTTTTTTGAGGAGTATTTTTTTAGGGCATCCCCAAGCTCTCTGAATCCACGTTGATCACTTTCTTTAGAAAATATGTATAGAGCTAAAATGGCTCTTTCTATCTTCGATTTAGAGTGATGTTTTAATCTGTAGTTCTTATCGTAGTCTATTATTCTTTTTATTATTCCTCTCTGCATGTTTGGCGGACCTAAATCCAATGCTTTATCAACGTCTTCGTCATGCAATATTTCAACAGCCTCTGTGTTGATGCCAAAAAACATAGTTAACTCTCCTTCTAGGCTATAATAGATGCTATAAGTCTGCTGCTATGACCCCATAGAGATTACGTGATGTTCCTCGAAAAACACCTCGTCTCCTTTAGCAAGTCCGCCAACTTGTTGGTCTGCTGGTTCAAAACCGGATACGATACCAGTGAAGCCAGCTACCTTGGAGGCTCGAATCGCTCTCACAAAAACTGATTGCTTATCGCAGTGTAGAATGACGTTCCGTGCGTCAGTAATTCCGAGATCTGAAAGGCCCTGGCCCGCGTCAAAATCGGAAGTCTTGATAATTCCACAGTTAGGATTGCGAGTATCAAATACTGGCATTGTTTCTCCTCCTGCCGTGTTGCCTAACGGGAAGCCTAACGTCACCCATAAGCCGGGTCATACTGCGCCACCACAACACTACAGGAATGCTCTGAGGTCGATGCGCAGTATGGCCTCGGCTTTATGGGCGTGTTAGGCGATTGTGTTAACTTGATTACATGTCTAAATTAAATCGAACCTGGCCCCTTAAGTCTTATTAGGCGATTTAATCGCATTGATTCGATTCTCGCAAATTAAATCGAATCTGACCCCTTAACCCACCCCTTAGAGGATATCCGGAACAGAAAATGCTTAATAATTAAAATGCCAAATAAGATAGTATCTTAGGCACGACAATCACGCGTATCGAGGATGCCATGGCCTTTCAAGAGATGTCCGATGATTTTTGGCGCCAGGCAGAACCGTT
>NZ_JAAIJR010000107.1 GCF_010915725.1 Thiorhodococcus mannitoliphagus | reverse complement strand
AACAACTTCCCCCCTTTCGCAAAGGGGGGCCAGGGGGGATTTCGGACGGGATCGCTCACATCGGGAAACAATTGATGAGCGCTTTCTTAGGATGAATCGGCTGCGGAATCGGGAGAACGGTCCCTTTCGCCCCGCTTTTTCGTTACATAGAACCACTATGCGCCGCAAAACCGGGGCGAAATGGCCTCGCTCTCCCACTTCCTCGCTTCGATCCCCCCAAGTCGGACAGGCTCCTAGCCAACGCGTTCCCCGGCTGAGCGGGCCTCCACAAGCCCGTTGCGCTCCAGGACGCGATGGATCTTCTTCGTGGTGCGAATGAGCTGCGATAGGTCGCCCAAGCCAGGCCTCTCGCCCTGATCCAATCGCAGCTCCCAGGCGTCCAACTCCGACTCGAGATAGTCCAGCAGCTTCTTGGAACAACCATTGCACTCTCCAGAGCAAAGTTGCGCCTCGGCGGCGGCAAAGGGCATGGTCGAGCGGATCTGCCTGATCAGGCTGCGCATCGCCGTCCCAGTATCCGGTTTTCGCGACCGCGTTCGCTGATCGTCCAGCACGCGAGGTGACATCATTTCTCCGAGCAGTCTAGAAAGTGTCCATCAATTGTTTCCCGATGCGAGCGATGCCGCTTGAGAGCCCCCCTGCCCCCCTTTGAAAAAGGGGGGAAGTCGTTGATGGACACTTTCTTCTTTCTTGGGTAGCAAAGCGCAACGGCGATCCCTGGCCCCGGAAATCGTAACCGCAAAGGCGCAACTGACACGAAGAAGCGTTCGGGCCTGCCGCGGGCGGGCGCCTCATCCAAAGGGTGCGACTCGGCGCCTAGACAAGAGACTGACATGCCTTCTGCGCTTCTTTCCCGCTGCAGCTCGATCATTTTTTTCACGATCATTGATGTGGTTAACAGCTTTGGCGCAGTTCATGGAGCTACTGTCTCGAAAGGCTTTGATGCTTATTCAGGCACCATCGAAACGCCGTTGAGGGGGATGGCCCCCGAGACGAGCCAGCACCATCAATCCAGCGCAAACGCGAGCTAGAGTATGACCGCGAGGTGGAGTATGAAATCGATCAAGCGTGCGGCGGGCCTAGCCCTCGCAGCCCTGCTATCACTGCCCTTCATGGGCGCCTTTGCCAGTGGCGGCGCCTTGGACGCGGGCTTTCCTGGGTACATGGAACTGGACCCGCCCATCGTCGTCAATCTGGCGCGGACGCGCGGATCCAAGTACCTGCGCGCCGACATCCAGCTCTATATCGAGAGCAATGAGGAAGCGGATCTGGTGACGCTTCACATGCCACGCGTCCGCGATCGCCTGATCAGCCTATTGGCTGGGCGCGATGGAAGCACCCTCATGACCACGGAAGCACGCGAGACGCTCCGCGGCGAACTCTTGACCGACCTGCGGGAGGTCATGATGACGCAAGCCGGACGTCCGGCCATCAGTGGTCTCTATTTCACCGGGTTTATCATTCAGTAGCTGGAATCTCAGGCGATTTCCGGGAAAGAAGAGGCCCAGAGGATCAAGGGGCGAATGGACTCGCCCCGACAGCGACAAGGATTGTCAGAGATATAAGGATTCCGGGAAAGCGCCCAAATTCAGCGATTGGGCGGCATCCAGCATGGGTGATGCCGCCGTCAATCGGCCCCAACCTCAGCCGTCCTCGGGCGGCGTCCAGCCATCGTTCAGCGTGCGCATGAAGGCCACGATGGCCGCCTCTTCCTCCGGCGTAAGCCCCAGATCACCGAGTTCCTCGGTATTGAGATTCGCGACGACTTCGGGTGCGGGCCAGCAGTTCTTGCCGGGCTCTGGAGTCGCCAATGTCTCGCACTTGGGCTTGACGTCACGCGTGTTATAGAAATGCACGACCTCTTCCAGACTCTTCTGAGCGCCATTGTGCATGTAGGCTTTGACTAAGCCGTCTGAGGGACGGAGGTCGACATTACGCAGGCTGGGCACCTTGTACTTTCCCAGGTTCTCTGCCGCCAGGTGGGCGAAGCGGGGCACGGTCTCGAGGAAACCGCCCAGCCCGGGATCAATCCATTCGGCCCCTTGCGGGTTGCTCTCCGTCATCCCGTACCAGGGATTCGCGGGGTTTCTCGCAACACCGAGATTGTCATAGGTGAAATCCGTGAACAGCGGCGGCTCCCCGTGCTCACCAGGGGTATGGGGGTGACAGGCGGCGCAGTTGCCCTTGTCCTCACGCACGAAGAGTTCCAGACCCAGTGCCTCCTGCTCGGAGAGCGGAAATCGCTTGGGGTCGCGGAGATAGTGATCATACTTGGAGCTGAAGGCGTTCATCTCCGCTGAGCGCTCGAAGGCCTCGATCGCCCGCGCGGCCGCATTGAAGCCGGCAACGGGGTCGGAGCAAACGCCCTCCCCGAAATAGTCGCGGAACGACTGACCATGCCGACCTGCACAGATACGCCGGGTGACCTCGGCGGCATCGGGAAGATTCTGCTCGAAGGGGGTCAGGAAGGGACCTTGGGCTTGCTCCGCGACAGGGCTGCCCAACAGCCAACCCGTCGCCCGGCCGTCCCAAAAGGCACCGCCGACGAAGTGCTCCTCCTCTGGATCGATGTGGAGCGGCGGGCTGAAGCTCGCGTAGGCCGCCATGGGCGGTCTGCGCTTGCCGAAGCGTCCGCGCACCGCGCCCTCGTGGACGGCGCCCGAGGCGTTCATGGCGCTGTCAGGTCCGCTCCAGCCGACAGCCGGGGCGTGACAGCTCGCACAGGACTGGCCCGCTGGCTCAGAGAGCGTGGTGTCGAAAAAGAGCCGCTTCCCGAGTGCCGTCAGCGCATCCTCGGCGGCGGCGGCTTGGTGACTTGCAAGCGAGAGCAGGGGGATCGAAAGACCAGCGACTAGCGTTATCCTATTCATCTCGGATTCAGTTTGATCGTCTAATGTCAAATGGACTTGGAAAGAAATCGGTACTTGGCAAAGCAAGCTGTGATGTGACGGCAGCGGAGCGAGCGCCGGCAATGCCTGCGATTCAAGCGTCGCAACGCGGCGGACGCAGGCCCGAGGCACGACGGCACCCAGGCAGCAGATGACGCGAGGTACCGGCAGGGAACAGCTGCCAACCGCCGCTCTTCAGAACCCTTAGAAAGTGTCCATCATATTGTTTCCCGATGCGAGCGATGCCGCCCGAAATCCCCCCGACCCCCCGTTTGCGAAAGGGGGGGAAGTTGTTGATGGACGCTTTCTTAGATAACGCAACCGCCGGCGATTTCCAACACCGCATCGCCTCAGGAGATGCGAGTCACGCGCAACAAAGGTCGGGATCGCGACCCTGACCGCCGCCCAAGGCGATGACGTCATTCTATGCATAAGGCTGCGCCCGCATCCACGATCGGAATCATTGCACTCCTGTTGACCGCGCGTCTCGCTGCCGACGGACCCTTGGACCACGACGACGTCAAGCGGTTGCGCGAATCCGGCCAGATCCTGCCCATGAGCCAGGTGCTTGAGGCTGCCTACCGATTACAGCCCGGGCAGCTCGTCGAGGCCGAGTTGGAGCGCGAGGATGACGGCTATCACTACGAGATCAAGATCCTGGATGCGGCCGGTCAGATTCACGAGCTGGAGCTGGACGCCGCGAGCGCGGCACTCATCCATGACTCCGACAGATAAGGGACGAAGATGCGCCTACTCCTGGTCGAGGACGACGCCGCTCAGATCGCCGCGCTCCTGCCGAGCCTCAAGTCGGCCGGACTCGCCGTCGATCAGGCCCTGGACGGGCGCACCGCCGAAGCGCTTGGCGCCGTAGAGCCCTATGACGTCATCGTGCTGGATCTCGGTCTGCCGGGTCGCCCCGGACTCGAGGTGCTCCGCAACTGGCGCGCGCGCGGCATGAGCACGCCGGTACTGGTGCTGACCGCCCGCGATGCCTGGCACGAACGCGTCGACGGGCTCAAGGCCGGCGCCGACGACTATCTCGGTAAGCCCTTTCATATCGAGGAGCTGCTGGCGCGCATCCAGGCCCTAGCGCGGCGCGCCAACGGCAATCCAAGCCCAGTGCTCGAGGCCGGCGGGCTGCGGCTCGACGAGGGGCTGCAGCAGGTCGTCCTCCCAACGGGCAGTGTGCGCGAGCTGACCGGAACCGAGTTCCGGCTGCTGCGCTATCTGATGCGCAACCCCGGCCGACTGCTCTCGAAGACGCAGCTCATGGAGCACGTCTACGACCTGGAGAGCGAGCGCGGCAGCAATCTGATCGAGGTCTATATCCGGCGTCTGCGCGAGAAGATCGGCCGCGAGCGCATCCTCACCCAGCGCGGCCAAGGCTATCTCTTCCCCAAATGAGATCGCTCGAGGGACGGCTTCACCTCGGACTCGGCATCAGCCTGGTGCTGCTCATCGGCGCCGCCTGGTGGCTGGGACACAGGGCCCTGCATCACACGGCAGATGCCTTTGTGATCTCGCGGCTCGAGCATGACGCCGAGGGACTCCTCGGGGCGCTCTCGGTGACATTGGACGGCACGCCGCAGATCGGCGCGGAGCGGGTGACGCCCGTCTATGACCAGCCCTATTCGGGACATTACTTCGTCATCGCGATCAGCGGCGGCGAAGTGTTGCGCTCGCGCTCGCTCTGGGACGAGGACCTCCAGCCACCGGTGCTCCAGGCCGGCGAGACCACCACCTGGCGCGCGCCCGGACCGGCGGATCAACGGCTGCTTGCCTGGGCCGGGGGCTACCACATCGACGACCGGGATCTAGTGATCGTCATCGCTGAGGACCTCTCCCCGCTGAGCGGCGAGCTTCAGGGCTTTGAGCAGTTGTTCGCCATCATGGCCGTGGGCGGGCTCGCGCTCATCCTCTTGATCCAGCGCCTGGTCGTTCACCACACCTTCACCCGGCTGGAGCCCGTCTATCGCGACATCGAGCGGCTCGAGCATGGCAAGACCCTTTTCCTGACCGAAGAGGGTCCGACCGAGATCCGCCCCCTGGTCCGCAAGCTCAACCGCCTGCTGCTGCGGTTCGACCAGCGTCTGGAGCGCTCGCGCACCGCCGCCGGCAACCTCGCCCACGCGATCAAGGGACCGCTAAGCATGCTGCGTCAGCAGCTACAGGACCCGGGCCTCAGCATTGCGCCAGCGCAACGCGAGGCGCTGCTCGATCAGATCGAGCGGCTGCGCCGACTGGCCGAGCGCCAACTCAAGCGCGCACGTCTGGCCGGCGCGGGCGGGGCCGGCGTCAGCTTCGAGGCCGCCGAGGAGTTGCCGACCCTGGCCTGCCTCCTCACCCAGATTCACGCCCCCAAGCCAGTCGACCTCCAGCTGGACGACCGCACCCAGGGCCCGCTCAACCTGGACCGCGAGGACATGCTGGAACTGCTCGGCAACCTGCTCGACAACGCCTGCAAGTGGGCCGGAGCCAGGGTTTGTTGCGAACTCGAGATTGCGCAGGGACACCTGATCCTCTGCATCGAGGACGACGGCCCAGGCTGCTCGGAAGAGGCGCTCGCCGCCATCACCGGGCGCGGCGTGCGACTCGACGAGGAGGTCAGCGGCCACGGACTGGGACTCTCCATCGTCAAGGAGATCGTCGACAGCTATCAGGGCCGGATCGGCTTCGCGCGCTCGGCCAGGCTCGGCGGGCTGCGGGCCGAGGTCGAGCTTCCCCTTGGTGAGGACGCCTGAGAGGCGGTTAGGAAATCATCCTAGAGGCCCCGATGGACGGGTCGACTTCAGTCGCCCATCCGCGCAGGTGCGTTCGCGCTTCTTTGATGACCTCCAGCCCATCCACGCGGCCAGACGCACCCCCGATGCAGCGCCAGACGGTCGGTGGGAGCGGCCCCCCACCGCGATCGCGCGCCCATCGCGGCGGGGCGCCGCTCCCTCGTCGCTTAGAAAGCGTCCATCAACAACTTCCCCCCTTTCGCAAAGGGGGGTTAGGGGGGATTTCGGGCGGCATCGCTCGCATCGGGAAACAATTGATGGACACTTTCTTAGGATGCGCGGTCCCTCGTCAGCCGACTGGGCGGTCCGACGATCAGCGCCGAGGATCGCGACCAGCCGCGCTCACAATGAACCTGACGACTTGCTGACGGGGTCGCACAGCAATCGGTCAGCACCCTCCCGCTAAGCTGCCAGGCAAGTTCACGACACGTCGGAACGACGGATATCACAAAGCCGATATCACAAGCCATTTGCCTGAAGAGAGCACATCAATGACAACCTCCACGACAGCGGCGCCATCGGCCCGCGCGGAAGCCACCACCCCTGCCGCAGGGAGCCACCAGGTGCGCGTCTGGGACATCTTGGTCCGCACCTTCCATTGGACCCTGGTCGGCGCCATCGCCATTGCCTTCCTGACCGAGGACGAGCTGCTCGGTCTGCATGTCTGGGTCGGTTATCTCGCGCTTGGCCTGGTCGCCATCCGTGTCCTCTGGGGCGTGATCGGCACCCGGCACGCCCGCTTCACCGACTTCGTGCGCGGGCCGCACCAGGTCATGGCCTATCTCAAGGACGTCCTTGTCCGCAGGGCGCCGCGCTATTTGGGGCACAACCCTGCCGGCGGGGCCATGATCCTGGCGCTCTTGGTCGCCATCGTCGCCACGGGGCTGACGGGGATCTCACTCGATAGCGCCGGGGCCTTCGGCGGCGAGGCGCTGGAAGAGGTCCATGAGTTTTTCGCTTATCTCACCCTGACCCTCGTCATCACACACGTCGGCGGCGTGCTCCTTTCGAGCCTGCTGCATCGTGAAAATCTGATCAAGTCCATGATCACGGGCTACAAACGGAGAGCGGGCTGATGCGTCATCGCAGCCCCCTCTTGGTGGTCCTGACCATTGGCCTGCTTTCGCTGACCGCCCTCAGCGTCGCCTTTGCAGGCGACGGTGAAGGCGAGGAGCGCAGAGGTGGCGGCGGCACGGGCCATTGGATGCAATCCCGCGCACCGGTGACGACGCCCGGTCAAGCCACCTATGCGCAGGAATGCAGCGCCTGCCACATGGCCTACCAGGCGGCGCTGCTGCCGGCGCTGACCTGGGCGAGAATCATGTCCCCGGCGGCCCTTGGCAGTCACTATGGCGATGACGCCTCACTCTCAGCGGCCACCATCAACGAGATCACCACCTATCTGACCCGTAACGCGGCTGATCAGCGCGGCGATCGCCGCGCCCAGGCAATGGCTGCCGGCACGCCCAATCTCGCCGGTCCGGGTGAGACGCTGCCGCGCATCACCGACACGTCCTACTTCAAGCGCGAGCACGGGGAGATCCCCGCGCATCTGGTGCAAGACAACCCAGAGGTCGGCAGCTTCAGCCACTGCAATGCCTGCCATCGTCGAGCCACGGAGGGCGACTACAGCGAGCGGCAGATCGACATCCCAGGCTATGGGCCTTGGAAGGACTGATCTCGGCCGGGCGTCCTGCGCCCGGCTCGCCAAGACGACCAGGCAACGGCCAAAACCCACGAGAAATCGACAATGAGCACCACGGTCTTCTCCCTTCTTGTGATCGGGATGATCCTGATCCAGGTCGCAGGCTTCGCGGCCTTCAAGCTGTATCGCTACCAAGCCCGCTATCAGGCGCTCGAGTGCGGCGATACGGCGGTTAGGGTCCCGGCGGCCGTGCCTGGGCCGTCGCGCCACCCGACCGAGTCACCCGCCTGGACTGGGTATCGCGATTTCGTCGTGCGCCGGCGCATCACCGAGGATGCGGCAGGGAGTGTCTGCTCCTACTACTTGTTTCCGGTCGACGGCGAACCCCTGCCGGACTTTCGCCCAGGCCAGTATCTGACCTTCGCGCTCGACCTACCCGCAGCCGCAGACCAAGCGGGCAAGCCTCTGGTGCGCTGCTATTCGCTCTCGGACCGCCCGCGCCCCGACTGCTACCGCGTCTCCATCAAACGCATTCCGGCCCCGCCCGGCCGCCCCGAACTCACGCCCGGCCGCGGCTCCGGCCATTTCCACGACGCGGTCGTCGCAGGGACACGGCTTGCGGTCAAGGCGCCGAGCGGACACTTCCATCTGCACGACGACTGCACGCGGCCGATCGTCCTGATCGCCGGCGGTATCGGAATCACGCCCCTGCTGAGCATGCTCAACACCCTCGCCCACCGGCGCGATCCGCGCGAGGTCTGGCTCTTCTACGGCGTTCGCAACGGCACCGAACACATCATGAAGGGCCACCTGCAGAGCCTGCGCGACACTCATCCGGGCTTGCGCCTGCACCTCTGCTACGGCGATCCGAGTGAGCAGGACCGCGCGGGCGTCGACTACGACCACCGCGGCTGGCTCGACATCCATCTGCTGCGCCAGACGCTGCCCTTCGGACGCTACGCCTTCTACGTCTGCGGCCCACCGCCCATGATGGAGACCTTGATCCCCGCCCTAGAAGCGGCCGGCGTCTCGCCCGAGGACATCCATTACGAGACCTTTGGCCCGGCGTCGCTCAAGCGGCGTCCGGCCAGCAGCGACGCGCCGGCGGTCTCCACTGCCGAGGTGCGCTTCAGCCGCAGCGGCAAGACCCTGCCCTGGGGTTCGGCCGGCTCGCTGCTCGAGCTGGCCGAGGACGCGGGCATCGCCGTGGAGTCCGGCTGCCGCGCCGGCAGCTGCGGCTGCTGCCAGACCGCACTCGAGTCCGGCGAGGTGCGCTACAGCCAGACACCGGATGCCGAGATCGCGCCCGGGCACTGCCTCCTCTGCATCGCCGAACCGACGACGGACGTGACGCTCAAGCTCTGAGGGGCTGCCGCTGACGCCGCAGGTCTGGTCCGCGCTGCGGACTAGACCGAATCACGCCATGCAGCAATCTAGGGTCCGCCGCGCGGACCGAATCGCCAGAGACTAAAGACGCATGAAGTCTTCGATCCTTCGCAAAGAAATCCTACCCTTCGCCGCGATGTTCGGTTTGCTGCTGGTCGCGGCCGTCATCACGGATGCACTGCTGCATCTGCTCGGACTCGTTTGGATCGGGCGTTTCCTCGGCATTCCAGGCACCCTGCTCATCCTGCTCTCATTGCTCTACTCGATGCGCAAGCGCAAGCTGATCCAGATCGGCGAGCCCAAGCGCCTGCTGCGGCTGCATGAGGTCTTCACCTGGCTCGGCGCGCTCATGATCCTGGTCCACGCCGGCATCCACGTCTACGCCCTGCTTCCCTGGCTGGCACTGCTCGCCATGCTGGTGACCCTCGCGAGCGGCATGACCGGGCAGTATCTCCTCGAGCGTTCGCGGCGCCAGCTGCGGGAAGAACGCGACGCCCATGCGCGGCGCGACCTGAGCGACACGGCCATCGAGAAGGCCGTCTTCTGGGACGCCGTCACGCTCGGCATGATGAAGAAGTGGCGCAGCGTGCACCTGCCCATCACCCTCGCCTTCGCCACCCTAGGACTCGCGCACATCCTCAGCATCCTCCTGTTCTGGCAATGGAAATGAAGAAGAACCCGCTCCTCTACATCGTCGCCGCCAACCTCGCGGTGCTCCTGGTCCTCGCCGTGCTCTATCCGCACCTCATGATCGAGCCCGGCAAGCTGATGGCCGGCCACGAAGCGCTCGAGACCGACTGCTTCGCCTGCCATAGCCCCTTCATCGGCAGCCGGCCGGCGAAGTGCGTGCAATGCCACGCGCCGGCCGAGATCGGGCTGGTCACCACCCAGGGACTGCCCATCGCCGGCGAGCGCAAGCTGGGACCCTTCCACCAGAAGCTGATCGAGACCGACTGCGTGGCCTGTCACAGCGATCACAAGGGCGTCCAGTCCTTTCGCCCCATTGGCCAGTTCTCGCATGGTCTGCTGCAGGCCGGACTGCGCGCGCAATGCAGCGGCTGTCACGCGCGTCCAGGCGACAGCCTGCACCGCGACCTCACCGCCAATTGCGCCGACTGTCACTCCGACAAGGCCTGGCGGCCGGCCACGCTCGACCACGACCAATTCTTCCGCCTCGACAGCGAGCATCGCGCCGAATGCCGGACATGCCATATGAATCAGAGTTACGAGGGCTACACTTGCTACGGTTGCCACGAACACTCGCGGGCCGGCATCCGCGCCGAGCATGTCGAGGAAGGCATCTATGACTACGAGAACTGCGTGGAATGCCACCGCAGCGGCGACGCCGAGGCGGACGAGCACGGAGCGCACCGAGAGTCCGGAAAGCACGGCCGGAAAGACCGTGACGACCGGGAAAACGATGAGCGAGAAGGCGGCCGCGGCTGGCGCGGCGGCGAGCACGAGCACGAGCACGAGCACGAGGATGACGATTGACGACGCCTGATCCAATCACGCCGAAGCCCTTGGACGCGGCCGCCAACGCGGCCGAGACTGGCCGTCTGCTGCGCCTCGCGACCTATGCCTCGGTCGCCACGGCCTGCCTGCTCATCCTGGCCAAGCTCATCGCCTGGCTGATGACTGGCTCGGTCAGTGTCCTGGCGTCTTTGGTGGACTCGACCATGGACGCGGGCGCCTCGCTGGTGAATCTGCTGGCCGTGCGCTGGTCGCTAGCCCCGCCGGATGCCGAGCATCGCTTCGGTCACGGCAAGGCCCAAGCGCTCGCCGCCTTGGCACAGGCCGCCTTCATCGCCGGCTCGGCGGGCTTCCTCGCGCTCGAAGCCATGGACCGGCTGCTGCACCCGCGCCCGATCGCCGAGATTGGCGTCGGTGTGACCGTCATCGGCTTCGCCATCGTCGTCACACTCGGCCTCCTGGCGGTTCAGCGCCACGTCATCCGCCGCACGGGCTCGCCAGCCATCCGCGCGGACGCGCTGCACTATGCGACGGACCTCGCGACCAATACGGCTACCTTGGTCGCCCTTGGCATCACTGCGCTGGGCTGGGATGGAGCAGACCCGCTGTTCGGTCTCGCCATTGGCGCCTACATCTTCTACAGCGCGGTGCGCATTGCCTTGGAAGCCATCCAGCTGCTCATGGACCACGAGTTACCCGAACCGCAACGTCAGCGCATCGCCGAGCTGGTGCGGGCCATCCCCGGTGTGCTCGGCATGCACGATCTGCGCACCCGCCAATCCGGCCAGTCCCAAATCATTCAGTTTCATCTTGAGCTGGATGGGCAGCTTCCACTCAACGAAGCCCATCGGATTGGCAAAGCGGCGGAAGCGGCGATTCAGACCGCGTATCCAGATTCGGACATCATCATCCATCAGGATCCGATCGCTGGGTGATGTGTACGGATCTGGCGCCAAGCCTCGGGGGGACACCGCGCCAACGCAGGCGCTCAATCTCGGGCCGACGTCCCCCGTCATCCCAGCGTCACGGCATCTTGACTTCTGAGACGGCTAAAGGCTTCGAGTCCAGGTCAAGGCTCGCAGCCTCACGCCGACGATGCTTTCTATCCGAGTATTCAGGTTGGTTTCAGCTTGGGACCCTAGGATGCCCCATCATGGACAAGAAAATAGCCTTTCAGCCCCACCTGGCCTCGCGTCGGCGCCCGCCCGCCTCGCTCCTAGCGCTCCTGGTGCTCGCCACCGGCGGCGTGCAGGCGGGCAGCCTCGGCGGCGCCATCTCCTCGGCGCTCGAGCAGGCCGCCCAGCAGCCGCGTGTCGGCGCCATCCGCGCCGAGCGAGACGCCGTGCGCCGCCAGGCCGAGAGCCTGATCGCCGAGGACCCGGCGCTGCGTGTCAAGCACATCTCTGACCGCATCGACCAAGACCAAGGCGCCTACGAATGGGAGGCCATGGTCGATCTCCCACTCTGGATGCCTGGCCAGCGCGACGCGCGTCAGGGCGTCGCCACGGCCATCGGTGGCCAAGCGGACACCCTGACGCGCCTGCTGCGCTGGGAGATGGCCGGGCGCGTCCGCGAGGCCCTCTGGAACACCGCGCTCGCCCAGGGCCGTCTGACCCAGGCCGAGCAGGCACTCGCCAGCGCCCGCGCCCTCGAGGCGACCGTGGCCAAGCGCGTCAAGGCCGGCGAGCTGGCGCGGGTCGACCTGCTGGTGGCGCGCCAGGACGCGCTCGACCGCGAGGCCGAACTGCAAGCGGCTCAGGTCGAGCACGCGCGCACGCTCGCCATCTATCGTCAGCTCACCGGAGAGTCGGAGCTGCCGGAGCCACTCTTCGAATCGGCGCCCAAGCCCGAGGCGACGACCGAGCTGCCTGCCGAGCATCCACTCCTGAGCGATGCCGACAGCGCGCTGGCGCTGGCACGGGCCGAGCGCGCACGCGCTCAGAGCGAGCGGCGCGGCAATCCGGTGCTCAGTCTCGGCGGCATCCGCACGCGCGACGCGCGCGGCACGGATGCCCAGCACGCCGTGCAGATGGAGATCAACCTGCCCTTCGGGCTCGCCAGTCAATCCGCGCCCAAAATCGCGGCCGCCGAGCGGTCCTACACCGAGCGCATGGCCGATTTCCAGCAGACACGACGCCAGGCCGAGCAGCGGCTCACCGAGGCGCGCGTGAACCGCAGCGGTGCGGCCGAGGCGCTGACCGTCGCGGAGCGCCGCCACAGTCTCGCCCACGAGGCCCTGGATCTCGTCCGTCGCGCCTTCGACCTGGGCGAGACGGATCTGACCACCCGACTGCGCGCCGAGGAGCGCGCCCGCCAGGCGAGCATGGACCTGGAACTGCGCCGTCTGGAGCAAGGCCGAGCGCTGGCCGAGATCAATCAAGCCCTAGGAGTCGTCCCCGAATGAATCGAGCCGCCCTCATCACCGCCACCCGTCCCACGCTCGGCGTGCTCGCCCTGCTGCTGCCGCTGACCGCGTCGGCCGCCGACCTGATCACGCTCGACGCCGAGCAGCAGCGTGCCTTCGGTATCGACCTCATCGCGCCACTCGCGGCCGAAGCACGGCTCTCGCGCCGCTACCCGGCCGAGGTCGCCGTGCCGAACCGCCAGCTGCGCGTGGTCGCCGCGCCCCAGGGGGGTGTGCTGGAGACCCTGCGCGTCGCCGAGGGTGAGCAGGTCGCGGCCGGGCAGGTCATCGCCGAGCTGCGCAGCCCGGACCTGGTCGACACCCAGAGCCAGTACCTCGAGTCGCTGATCCGGCTCGAGCTGGCCGAGAGCGAACTGGCGCGCGACCGCAAGCTGCATCAGGAAGGTATCATTGCCGAGCGCCGACTGCTCCAGAGCCAGTCCAAGCAGCGCGAGCTGGCGACCCTGGTCGAACAGCGCCATCAACTGCTGGAGCTGGCCGGCCTCGACGCAGCGGACATCGAGACCCTCACCCGGACCCGTCGGCTGACGAGCACGCTGCCGATCCATGCCCCGATCGCCGGGGTAGTGCTCGAGCAGATGGTCAGCACCGGGCAATCGATGACCGCCGCCGACCCCCTCTATCGGATCGGCGAGCTGGATCCGCTTTGGCTGGAGATCCATGTCCCCGTCGGCCAGCTCGGCGGCCTCGCCGTCGGCAACCAGGTCTTCCTGACCCGTCAGGGCACGGCCGGCAAGATCATCACCATCGGACGCATGGTCCACGGCCGCGACCAGGGCGTGCTGGTGCGTGCCGAGATCCACGAGGGCAGCCGGGAACTGCGCCCAGGTCAGTTCGTCGAGGTCCAGTTGATGGCCGCGCTCGAGGAGGGGGCGAACGCAGGCGAGACCGCGCAGGGCTGGCGCCTGCCCTCGAGCGCGCTGGTGCGCGATGGCGAGGCGACCTATATCTTCATCGCCCGTGAGGGCGGCTTCGCCGCCGAGCCGGTGACAGTCGTCGGCGAGGAGGAGCAGAGCGTGGTCGTGAACGGCGCGCTTGTGGCCGCCGATCAGGTCGCCATCAGCGGCGTGGTCGCACTCAAGGCTGCCTGGCTGGGAGGCGAGTGATGCTCGCACGCCTGATCCAGTTAGCACTCACCCAGCGGCTGCTGATGCTGCTAACCATGGGACTGCTGATCGGCGGCGGCTGGAAGGCCCTCCAGCAGACCCCGATCGACGCCTTTCCCGACGTCTCGACCACCCAGGTCAAGATCATCGTCAAGGCCCCCGGCATGACGCCCGAAGAGGTCGCCTCGCGCATCACCAGCCTGATCGAGGTGGAGATGCTCGGCATCCCCAACCAGACCATGCTGCGCTCCGTCGCCAAGTATGCGCTCACCGACATCACGGTCGACTTCGCCGAGGGCACCGACATCTATTGGGCGCGCCAGCAGGTCTCCGAGCGGCTCAACGCCATCTGGGGCGACCTGCCCGAGGGCGTCGAAGGCGGCATCGCCCCCATGACCACGCCGCTCGGCGAGATGTTCATGTTCAGCATCGAGGGCGGCGGCCTGACGCTGGCCGAGCGGCGCGACCTGCTCGACTGGACCATCCGTCCAGTGCTGCGCTCGGTGTCGGGCGTGGCCGAGGTCAACTCCCTCGGCGGATACGTGACCACCTTCGAGGTGGTACCGGACAACGCCCGCATGGCCGCGCACGGCATCCAGCTCTCCGACCTGCGCGATGCCATCGCCGCCAACAACCGCAACGATGGCGCCGGGCGTCTGGACGAGGGCGAGGAGTCGCTGCTGGTGCGTGGCGAGGGCGCCGTGCGGACGCTCGACGACCTGGCCGCCATCGTCGTCGGCGGCGACGCGCGCCAACCGGTGCGGGTCGCGGACGTGGCCGAGGTGCGGCGCTCGGCGCTCACCCGCTACGGCGCCGTGACCCGCGACGGCGCGGGCGAGGCGGTGCAGGGGCTGGTGCTGGGGCTGCGCGGCGCCAACGCCCGCACCCTGGTCCAGGGCGTGCAGGACAAGCTTGACGCGCTGGCGCCAAGTCTGCCGGAGGGCGTGCACATCGACGTCTTCTACGACCGCGGCGTGCTGGTCGACAAGGCCGTGCACACGGTCTCCAAGGCACTGATCGAGGCGACCGTGCTGGTGCTCATCCTGCTCGTGCTCTTCCTCGGCGACCTGCGCGCGGCCCTGACCGTTGCCCTGATCCTGCCGCTGGCGGCGCTGGCGACCTTCATCCTCATGCACCAGTTCGGGCTCTCGGCCAACCTCATGTCGCTCGGCGGTCTGGCGATCGCCATCGGCATGCTGGTCGACGCCGCCGTGGTCGTGGTCGAGAACATGGTCACCCAGCTCGCAAGCGGCGCGGCGGGCGGGCGCCTGCCGCGGCTGCACCTCATCTACCGGGCGACGCGGGAGGTCGCGGTGCCGGTGTCCTCGGGCATCCTCATCATCATCATCGTCTTCCTACCGCTACTGACGCTCCAGGGGCTCGAAGGCAAGCTGTTCGTGCCAGTCGCACTGACCATCGTCTTCGCCCTCGCCAGCTCGCTGCTGCTGTCGCTGACTGTCATCCCGGTGCTCGCCTCCTATCTGCTTGGCGCCGGCCAGCACAGCGACCCCTGGCTGCCGCGCATGCTGACCCGGCTCTACATGCCGGTGCTCGACTGGGCGCTGCGCCGTCAGGCCTGGGTGATCGTCGCGGCGGGCGGGCTGCTGGTGCTGGCCAGTCTGCTCTACACCCAAATCGGCAAGACCTTCATGCCGACCATGGACGAGGGCGATCTCATCGTCCAACTCGAGAAGCTACCCTCGATCAATCTGGCCGAGTCGATCGCCATCGATCAGCGTGTGCAGCGCGCCATCATGGAAGAAGTGCCGGAGGTGAAAGGCATCATCGCACGCACCGGCTCGGACGAGCTGGGGCTGGACCCCATGGGGCTGAACCAAACCGACAGCTTCCTGGTGCTGCAGCCGCGCGAACAATGGCGCTTCGCGACCAAGGAGGAGCTGATCGACGCGATCCGCCAGGTGCTCGACCGCTTCCCCGGCGTCGACTATGCCTTCACCCAGCCGATCGAGATGCGCGTCTCCGAAATGCTGACCGGCGTGCGCGGCGATCTGGCGGTCAAGATCTTCGGCGGCGACCAGGACCGGCTCAACCAGGTCGCCGAGTCGATCGTCGGCGTACTCGAGGGCATCCCAGGGTCTCAGGACGTCTATACCCCGCGCAACGAGGGCGCTCAGTATCTCAACCTGGTCGTCGACCGGCTCGAGGCGGGACGGCTCGGCATCGATGCCGACGCACTCGCCGCCGCCCTGCGCGCCCAGGTCGAGGGGCTGCGCGTCGGTACCGTCTACCTGGACGACAAACGCCGCGCGGTCATCATCCGCGGTCCCGAGGAGCAACGCCGCTCCCCATCGCGCTTTGCCGGCCTGCAAATCGCCCTACCCGACGGGCGCGCCGTCCCGCTCGCCAACCTGGTCCAGATGGAGCGTGTCGAGGGACCGGTGGCGCTGAGCCGCGAGCGCGGCAACCAGATGGCGGTGGTCATCGCCAACGTCGACGGACGCGACCTGGTCGGCTTCGTCGAAGAGGCCAGGCAGGCGGTCAGCGAGCAGGTGAAGCTGCCGACCGGTTACTGGCTGGAATGGGGCGGTCAGTTCGAGAACCAGCAGCGTGCCGCCGCCCGGTTGGCGCTTGTGGTGCCGATCGCGCTCGGGCTCATCTTCCTGGTGCTCTTCTCGACCTTCCGCTCGGCGCGCCAAGCATTGCTGGTGCTCGCCAACGTCCCCTTCGCGCTCATCGGCGGCGTCTTCGGGCTCGCCCTGACCGGCGAGTATCTCTCGGTGCCAGCCTCGGTCGGCTTCATCGCCCTGCTCGGCATCGCCGTGCTCAACGGCGTGGTCATGGTGACCTACTTCAATCAACTGCGTGCCCTTGGACGCCCGATCCAGGAGGTCGTGGTCGAGGGGGCCAGGCGCCGGCTGCGCCCGGTCCTCATGACCGCCAACATCGCCGCCTTCGGCCTGGTCCCCCTGCTATTCGCCACCGGCCCCGGCTCCGAGATCCAGCGTCCGCTAGCCATCGTCGTCATCGGCGGGCTCATGTCCGCGACGGCCCTGACCCTCATCCTGCTACCCATCCTCTATCGTCGCTTCGGCGAAGGATGAAGCAGCGCCTCAACACCCAACACCACCGACCACTGACAACTGACAACTGACAACTGAAGCCCCCCCAAATGCCCAACCAGCTCATCTACCTGATCGTCCCTCCAGCCGCCGAAGACGTTGTCGCCGAGTGGCTGCTCGAGCGCGACGACGTGCCTGGCTTCACCAGCACCCCGGTCTCCGGGCACGGCTCATCCGAGCGTTCCATGACACTCGCCGAGCAGGTCGCTGGGCGCTCGCGTCGCGTCATGTTCTTCATTCATCTGCCCACGCCGGTCGCCGCGAGCGTCTTGGCCGCGCTGCGAGAGGAATTCAGCGGCAGCGGAATCCACTACTGGCTCGTGCCGGTCCTGGAGTTCGGAAGGCTCGAGTAGCCAGCGCCATGGTCTTGCGGTCTGCACCAATCCAGAGGTTCAGCGCCTAAAGGCCGATACCAGGGTCAGCTCAGCGCGCATCTCGCGCGAGCACCAGCAGGGCTCGAGTCACCACTCAGGAGCAATGACGTGAGAACTGAGATCGATGGGGTCGGACGTGCACCTGGCCAGTGGATCCCCATTGCGATCGTCCTCGCCGCGCTGTCGTCAGTGACGGGAGCCGGGTGCGCAACGAACCCCGCTGCATCAGCGGCGCCTGGATTGACGATCGAGAAGGTCGCTTCGAGGGAGGTCGTCGTAGATTCTGTGCGAACCGAGAACCGCAGCGACGGTATCCGCGTTTACGGGAGCGCCTCACGCAGGATCTCCAGGCGCGGGGCCGTTCCCGGACAGGTGAACCTCGCCATCATGAGTCCGGACGGTCGAGTCCTGTCAGAGACCCAAGCCAGCTTGATGCGACGCAACCGGCAGGCACAATCGGCCCGTTTCAACGCGCTTCTGCCCGTCGAGGCGCCCCCTGGATCTGTGTTGCGCGTCACCGCCCTGCCGGACCCCTGCTGCAGCTTCTGAGAGGGATTCCAGGAAAGGCTCCACTTAGAAAGTGACCATCAACAACTTCCCCCCTTTCGCAAAGGGGGGCAAGGGGGGATTGCGGACGGGATCGCTCACATCGGGAAACAGTTGATGGGCGCTTCCTTAGGACTAACCCAGACGCGCCGGACTTGGCGTGCGCAGCTGGACCAACTGAAACCGCGCAAACGCGGAGCAGCTATGCGTCGCGTCGAATCCTGTTCGCTGATATCTTCCATTGAAGGTGATCTTTGAACCAGGTCCGCTTAAGTGGAGGCCCCGTAGTCCCATGATGGAGCGCTCGACATGATGGGACGCAAGAGTCACTCGCCGCGCCAATGCGCCTGGATGAAGAAACAGCCTCCGCAAGGCAGCGGCTCGAATCGGATGAGGATGTTGAGCGGATCAGGCGCGATAGCTCCAGCAGCCAGCGAGGGATCGCTTTTCTCCCGCGCCGACGCCTTGTTGATGGCGTCGAGCGGCAGGCTGACTTCGATGAGCTTCTTCCTCATCTGGCTCGTCGCGCTCCTGAATCAGTGTGGTCCTGTCTGCTCGCAGCCCGCCCTGCTGGAGCTGCTGTTGCTGCTGGCTCCCACGCTCCGGAGCGTGGGAGCCAGCGCGTGGCTTTGGGAAGGTCGGGGCCGACCGCGACGAGGTGGCAGTGGTTTTCCATCAGCACTTAGCCGTAGAGGGCAAGGCGCTGCTCGGTTTGCAGGAAGGTTAGCGCGTCGAGGATGATTTGGGCGTTGCCGGGGTGGGAGAAGATGGGCAGCCATTGCAGAACTCCTGACATACGCCCATTAACTCGCTGAAATGGTGTTATAATTCTGGCTTGAATCGATAAATAAATACG
>NZ_JAAIJR010000106.1 GCF_010915725.1 Thiorhodococcus mannitoliphagus | reverse complement strand
AAAGCGCACGCGCCACAGGATGTCATCCTCGCGATCGCGCAGGTCGTCGCTGACATAGCTGCCGCTGACCTGCTCCAGTGTGTCGAGGTCCAGTTCGGCGACCCAGGGTTCGTCGATGAAACCCAGCAGCAAATCACGCACCATTTGCGGGTGCGAGAAGAGGAGTTTATAGCTGGGATCGTGGGTGTTCATGCTCGGGAGGTGCCGTCCTGAAACAGATCTTCCAATTCGAGGCTCCGCCGCTTGCGGTCGATCTGGCCGTTGGGATGTCGTGGCAGGCGGTCATGGCGGACGAGGATCCGCGCCGGAACCGGCGTTACCGGATCGCCAGTTGATAGCCATCAAGCCGCGAGACCGATCGGCTTGATCTGCTCAAGCGTGTCTCCGAGTGCGTCCTTCGCGCATTCTAGTTCATAGCTTTGTTGCAGGTTCATCCAGAGTTCGACTGATGTACCAAAGACACGCGCCAGACGCAGCGCCGTTTCCGCCGATATGCCGCGACGTTCGCGCACGATTTCATTGATGCGCGCCGGAGTCACGCCCATGGCGCGCGCCAGGGCATTGCTGGACAGTCCCAGCGGCTGCATGAACTCCTCACGCAAAATCTCGCCGGGATGGATGGGGAGCAGCTTTTCGGTCATGGCAATCGCACCTTTAGGAACTGTCCATCAACAACTTCCCCCCTTTCGCAAAGGGGGGCTAGGGGGGATTTCGGGCGGCATCGCTCGCATCCGGAAACAATTGATGGACACTTTCTTAGTGGTAGTCGACGATCTCGACATCCGTGGGGCCATCGGTAGTCCAGACGTAGTTCCTACCTGCCGGCTCAGGGCCAATAATCGGCGTTCAGCAAGTCATCGACACTGTAAGGGCAATCGGCGGGAAAGGCGGCCGTGTCGATACCGGTCTCGAAACTCGCCAGATCGACGGCGTCCTGGTGAGCCTCGCGGATTTTTTCCTCGATGAAGCGCTTCAGGCTGGGCGAACCCTTGAGCAGCTTGAGGATGTCCTTGCGCTGGACGCGGATCGTTCCGGCCCAGCTCGACGAGCTTTGCTCGGATTGACAGTGCCAGTTCAACAGATGACCGATCAGAATCCGTAGGCGTCGGACAGTTCACGACGCTCATTGCCCATCTCGGCCTCTAGCTCTTCGGTCAGGTGTTCGATGTCCAGGGCCTCCAAGCGGCCTGTTTGGAGCAAGTGGACCTGCTGCTCCAGCCAACGCAGGCGATCAGCGTCATGTAGATTGGGTTGCATCGAACAGGCCCTCTAGCTCGGTCCCTAGCCGCTTACGGTCGATCTTGCCGTTGGGATTGCGTGGCAAGGGTTCATGGCGGACGATGATCCGGGCCGGCACCATGAAGGCTGGGAGTCGCTTCTGACATTCGGTCAGGATCGCGGCACTGGTCTCGTCGTCATGATCAGGGGCATAGGTTATCAGGACGACCGCTTGACCCAAAACCGGATGGGGCACGCCAACGGCCGCGACCTCGGTGACGCGCTGGGTGGCGTAGACGACTTCCTCGACTTCGGTCGGACTGACCCGATAGCCCGAGGTCTTGATCATCTCGTCGCGGCGTCCGACAAAATACAGGAACCCATCCTCATCGGCCTTGACGGTATCGCCCGACCAGACGGCGATTTCCTTGAGCGGCAGTTCGGCAGGCTGACCCGGCGTCGGCTTGAACCGCGCGGCGGTTTTCTGAACATCGTTCCAATAACCCAATGAAACATGGATGCCGCGATGCACCAACTCGCCCGGTTCGCCGGCGGCGCAGGGGGTGCCATCCTCGCGCACCACCAGGATCTCGGCGCTTGGGATCGCCTTGCCCATCGAGCCAGGACGGCGATCGATCTCCTCGGGCGGCAGATAGGTGGAGCGAAACGCCTCGGTCAGTCCGTACATCAGATAAGGCCTGGTGCGCGGCAGCTTGGCGCGCAAATTCGACAAGGTCGCCGCCGGCATGGCGCCACCCGAGTTGGTGATGTAGCGCAGATGCTTGTTTACGGATTCCGGCCATTCCAGTTCGGCAAGCTGGATCCACAACGGCGGCACGGCGGCCAGCCCGGTGATCCGCTCCCGCAAGACCGCGCGAATGACATCGCGAGGCAGCAGATAGTTCATCAAGACCGCGCAGGCGCCGACCCGAAAGGCCGTGGTCAACTGGCTCAGGCCGTAGTCGAAGCTCAGCGGCAACACCGACAGAATCCGATCCTGGGCGCTGTTCTCCAGATAGGTCGAGACACTGACCGCGCCCGCGACCAGATTGCGATGCGACAGCACCACACCCTTGGGTCGGCCCGTACTGCCGGAGGTGTAGAGGATCGCCGCGACATCGGCATTGATGACGCGATGGGGTTTGAATGCAGTGCCCGAGCTGAATGCCGTCTCCGTCGTGTCCCAAGGTACCAGCTTGACCGGACTGGAATCAGCGTCCTCCGGCATCGACCCGACCACCAGAATCACATGCAGATCCGGGCAGTGGCGCAAGACGGGACGCAGCAGGGCCAGTCGATCGGCGGAGGTCACCAGGATACGCACATTGCAATCGGCTAGGATATGCGCTACCTGCTCGGCCTTGAGCAGTGGATTCACCGGCACGAAGACACCGCCGGCAGCCGCAGCGCCAAAAAGCGCGATGACGGTCTCCGGACGCTTTTCCAGATAGACCCCGACACGCTCGCCCCGATCGAGGCCCAACTCCAGATAGTGCGCGGCGGTATCCCGAACGGCATCCGCCAGAGCCTGATAGGACAGATCCTTTCCGCCCGAGCGCAGCGCCGGTTGTGTCGGCGAACACTCAGCTTGACGGTTGATGAGATCCGGAACGAGTTCAGTCATAAGTGTTGCTCAATCTTGAGTCCTGTTTGCGAACGCACGACGATGAAGCGATGCAATCACATCCAAGCCGGACGGGGCATTTGCCCCGTCCGGAACGTTTTGACGCCCTTGACCGTCCGCGCTACCAGCTAGGGTGTCGAAATGTTCGGGACGGGGTTTCAAACCCATAGGCGCCAACTTAACCGCATCGTTGACGCTCCTGTACGTTCATCATCTCGACGACCCTGGCCGGAAGCGTTTGCAAGCGGCGGCGGCGCGGACGTTCCTTGAGCACGTCGATGCAGGCGTCCCAGCGATCGGCTCGACCGCGTTGCACATCGCCAATCCAGCGATCGACCTCTTGACGAACGATCGCCAGCAGCCGCCACGGGGTCAGGCGATGCGGGCGGTCGAGCGCGTCGAAACCGCCCGTGCCGCGGCGCTGGGCGCATCGCTCAACGACCAGTGCATAGAGCAATTTTCCTCGGATCCAGACCTCGCCCAACCGGCTGTTCTGCTTGGTGCGCAGGGCGTCGAGGTCAAGCAGGGTCTTGAGCCGTTTGAACGCCAGTTCCACTTGCCAACGGCAGCGATAGAGCGCCAACACCGTGGGGTCATCCAAAGTTTCCGGGGGCACCGTGGTGAACACCATCACCCAACCGGCCAGAAACAGGGTGGCCTCGCGCGGTTCGCCCCTTGCGCTGGGCGGCTTGTCGGCAACGCCGACGGGCCGCCTCCGCCGCCTCGGGCGGGAGACGCACGGCGTGCAGCCAACCGGGTCCGCTCGCCTCCTGCGCACGCAACCAGACCGGAAGACTGACGGTGTCGGCGGATTGGGCGCGCAGATGCGCCGCGACATCCAAGCGCGCGGCCGTGGGATCAAACGCTTCCGCATCGAGTGAGCGGACAAACAACGGCATCGCCGTTGGGTTCAAGCGCACGATCACCCCCACGCCACGCGCGAACAGATCGAGAATCACGCGCGGTTGATTGTAGCCCCGATCCACCAGCGCGATGTCGCCGGCCTGCCACGGGTAGCGCGTCGGGCTTTCCCCGCCATCGACCCCCGTCACGTCCACCGCGTGCAAGGTCATATTGGTTAAATCCAGCGCCAAATGCACCCGGTAGTCCGTTCCCTCGGCGCCGGGTCCTTGCAGCGAGGACCCATCGACAATCAGCAACCGCAACGCGGTTAACGCGGTCTTCGTGGAGGGTAGCATCGTGTGCAGCAACGCCTTCAGCCAGGGACCACAGGCGCGCAAACGCTGTAGGATCGTGGCATCCGTGATCCGCTCCTCCAGCAACGTGAAGCTCCCGGCGGTGGTTCGCAGGGCTTGATCGAGTCCGCAATACAGCATCACGATTTGCAGTAGGTGCGCCGGCGTCTTGACCTTGCGCGGGCGCGCGAACGCCTTGAACGCATAGGCCATCTCCGCGTACTCGGGTGGCAACTCCTTCAGAAACGCTTCAAATGCGAGATCAATAGACTGGGGGGCTTGGGACATGGGATGCATGAGATGGTGGCAAATCGATAACAGATCGCAGCTCTCCACGGAGTTTCAAGGGCTACCGGCTATGTTGGCGCCTATGGGTTTCAAACCCCGTCCCGCATGAAGTCTAAAGCCCCAGCAGTTTCCGCGCCTGAGCTTCGTTCGTCCCATTCGCGATCAACCGGGCCAATGCCTCCTCAAGGCCCTCCAGCTTGCCTTCGATCTTGCCCTTCTCCCGCTCCGCGCGCAGTTCGCTGATTTCGTCGCGTAAGGCGCGCTTGCGCACGAAGGCAAGCCGTCGGCGTCAGTGCTGAGATCTCTGATGCGATCGAGCGCTTGCTGGACTGGGGGGTAGGCAATGCTAGCCATGGTGTGTTCCTCCTGCCAGTGTTCGAAAAAGGTGATCCAAGCCGCGAGTCCGACCGGCGCCCCACCCGAGCGATCGGCCTTGGGCAACTCGATGAGATGCAATTGTAGTTCGTTGCCTAGCCGGACGTCCGGTTGCTGGCGGTCGCGAAGTTCGAAACACCAGCACGCCTGCGTGGACTGGTCCGGGGCATCGAAGAGTTCGAAATCGAGCAGATGAATGTCGATGACCGGTTTGAGGTTAGCGTAGTCATCGCCGCTGCTGGTCGCACCTGCATCTCGATATCGTAGAGACGATGGTGATCATCCTCGGCCAAGAGGTCGAGCACGATGAATTTACCCATGAGTTCTTCGGGGTCGATCCAGGGGTTGAGGATCTCAACGACCGTGATCGGCGGTTCGTCGTGGCGGATGGTGTTGATGAGGGCGGCGAGCAGCTCTGGAGCGCTGGCGAAGAGCGTTTTGAACACGAAATCATTTTTTGGGTCAAGGAACCTCTGAGTCATTCTTTATCTCCGTGAATAACCCTTGCTTCCAAGCCGGACGGGGTATTCGCGCTGTCCGGAACGTTTCAACGCCCTCGACCGTCCGTGCCACCAGACCAAAGGCGCCGCAAAAGTCCCGCAGGGAGGCTTCAAGCCACGAAGGCTAGTCGGCGGGGCTCGGCGCCGGCTCTGAAATGCTGTACGATAACTAAAATTCCATCGCCGACGCCCTGCTGGGGCTGGTCGCCTAGGCCAAAAACGGGAAACTTTATTGGCTCATGGGGCGAAATGTGTGGTTGGTCTATGTTTGGCCAGCACAGATAGTTCCGACATTCCGCATATCGAAGTTTCGCGATCTTCGGCTAATTTGAAGCGAAAATCAGCGAATAGTCGCGATAAAAAATAATGACTTTTCACGCCCAGGAAGCGCAGGAATATTTTGTCCGGCGATGACTGGCAATTTGCCCTGAATTCGTGTTCGAAACGGCTGAGTTTGAAAATAAAATCAGCAAGATAGATAAATTATTTTTACACATTTTGATGTGCGGAATGTCGGATAGTTGATTCAGCACGGGATGCTTTGACCGTCAAATAAAGGGTTCCACACAATTCGCCCCATGAGCCAACAAGTGATCTCTAGTGTCAGTGGCAACCGCAGACAACCTTCCCCGTCTCCTGGTCTACACCCGGGTCTATCCAAATATTGAACAGCCCGGGTACGGACTCTTCGTTCGAGAGCGCATGCGACGCGTCGCTGAACGCATCAGCGTCATGGTGGTCGCGCCGCAACCCTGGTTTCCGCTCCAGAATCTGCTGCGCCGCTGGTTGAAAACAAAACGTTTGTGAAAAATGGCGCGCTGAGTGATAACGAGTGGTAAATGTTATTTGATCAGCGTTTCTTTAATGAACCGTTACTTAGTTATATTGACCTGTTATTGCAACCATGAATTGGCATGAATTACGCGTTTTGCTAGTAGGGCCCCTCCCTCCACCTGCGGGAGGAATGGCGAACCAAACGTGGCAACTTGCGGAACTACTTCGTAGCGAAGGTGCCTCAGTCAAAATCGTCCAAGTCAACTCGCCTTACAAACCGACTTGGATATCCAGCATCAAGGGCTTACGCTCATCATTTCGTCTCGTTCCCTATCTGTACAAGCTGTGGCGCGTATCGGGACAAGTTGATCTGATACACTTAATGGCAAATTCAGGATGGTCATGGCACTTGTTTGCCATGCCCGCTATCTGGATTGCTTGGTTGCGCCGTATCCCCATCATCGTCAATTATCGTGGTGGAGGGGCTGAAACATTTCTCTCACACTCCGCCGCACAGGTCAGATTCACGATGCGGCGCGCTACGGTATTAGCTCTGCCATCAGGTTTTCTGCTCGATATTTTTTCTCGCCACGGCATGCCCGGCCAAATACTTCCCAACATCATAAATATTTCGCGATTTCATCCATCCGAAAATAATGATAAACGAGGCACAACAAAATCACTAAATATTTGTATTACCAGGAATCTAGAGCCAATCTATGGTCTCGATACTGCGATACGTGCTTTCAAAATGATTCATTCTTCCATTCCTCAAGCGCGCTTGTTTATTGCTGGCACTGGTTATCAAGCCAATGAGCTCGCCTATCTCTCGGTATCACTAAATATCGAGCGCTTAGTGACTTTTACCGGTCGATTAGACCCCGATCAAATGGCGAATCTTTATCGTAATTGCGATCTATCAATTAATCCAAGTAATATTGATAACATGCCTAATTCAGTATTAGAGGCTCTTGCTAGTGGTATTCCTGTCGTTAGTACTCGGGTAGGTGGAGTGCCCTATATCCTAGAAGATGAAAAGACGGCCCTATTAATACCAAGCATGGATCCTAGCGCCATGGCCAAGGCAGCAATGCGCATTTTCTACGACCAAGCATTGCGCAAACGGCTCGTTACAAATGGGCTTGAGGAGGTAAAAAGATACCACTGGGACAATATTCGAGAAAACCTCCGTGATCTATATGAATCTTCAATGGTGAGAACCACAGATAAGGGTGGTCTGGCCCGCAAATCTAGCTAAGCTGCCCGAAAAATGAGCGAATTCTATACGCGCATTGTTTCCGGGATCCTCTTCCCGCTCCACGAGCGGCTCAAACACCATGATTCGGCCCGCATCCTGCCTGAGATGGAACTGAGCCAATGGTGGCCTCCGCAAGCCTTACAAGAGCTCCAGCTCGAACGGCTGCGCGCATTTCTCACCGAACTGTCCAAACGGGTGCCGTTTTATCGCAACTTGTTTCGCGAGCAGGATCTTCAACCCGGTTTTTTTCAAGATTTCGCTGACCTGCGCCGGCTCCCCATCACCGACAAATCACTCATCCGCGCCCAAGGCGACCAGTGGCTGGCGGATGGCGTGCACAACCTGATCAACGCCAGCACCAGCGGCTCGTCCGGCGAACCGCTGCCGTTCAAGCTCAGCCGCCGTCGCGTCAGCATGGACATCGCCGCCAAATGGCGCGCAACGCGCTGGTGGGACGTGGACATCGGTGACCGCGAACTGGTGATCTGGGCGTCAGCCATCGAGACCGGCAATCAGGATCGCCTGCGCGCCTTGCGCGATCGGATCCTGCGCTCACACCTGGTGCCAGCGCACAACATGACCGCGGCGCGCATGGATGCCATCCTCGCCGACATCCGCCGACTGCGTCCGCGCATGCTGTTCGGTTATCCATCGGCCCTCGCCCGTCTTGCCTGGCACGCCCAGGATCAGGGCATCCAACCCACCGCGGCATCGATCCGCGTCGCATTCACAACATCCGAAGTTCTGCAACCGCAATGGCGCACCATCATCGGCGATGTCTTCGGCTGCGGCGTGGCCAACGAATACGGCGCGCGCGATGCCGGGTTGATCGCACGCGAATGTCCAGCCGGCGGTTTACACCTCAACGCCGAGAGCCTGATTGTCGAGGTTGTCGACGCAACCGGTCGGCCCTCCCCCCCGGGAGAAGTTGGCGATATTCTGGTCACCAACCTGATGGGTCCGGAGTTTCCTTTTCTGCGCTATCGCACCGGCGATCGCGGCCGGCTGGATGATCGGCCCTGCGACTGCGGACGCAGCCTGCCCTTGTTACGCGAACTGACCGGGCGCTCCAACGATGGACTCATCGCCAGCGAGGGACATTGGATTCATGCCAGCGCGTTCAACGCACAAGTCCGTGCGCTACCCGGCCTGCGCGCCTACAAGATCGTGCAGGAGCAGCTCGATCAGGTCGTTCTCGAACTCGTGCTTGACGCCGAACTGTCAGCTGCAACGCGGGAGCGTCTGCGAATCGGTTTCCAACAGCATCTCGGCACCGGGACCAAAGTCCGCCTCCGACGCGTCGCATCGATCGAAGCTGAAGCGAACGGCAAGTTTCGCCATGTCGTCTGTCGCGTCAAACAAGTGAGTGGTCCAGCACCAGCCAGCCGCAACATTCCCGCGGATCAAGGCGCAAAGGGGAACACGAAATCATGCTTGTGAAAGCCTTGCTGTCGCTGCGCTCTCCGGGCGGTCAAAGCGGGCGGTTGTCGATCCTCATCTACCACCGCGTACTACCGGCGCCCGATCCGCTCCTACCCGGTGAGCCCGATGCCCTAACCTTCCAATGGCAGATGCGGCTGGTGGCGAGGCACTTCCGCCCTCTGCCCCTGGCCTCGGCGATCAACCTGATGCGGGAGGGTCGTTTACCGAGCCGCGCGATCAGCGTCACCTTTGACGACGGCTACGCTGACAACGCGGACCTCGCTCTGCCCATCCTGCGCGACCAGGGTATTCCGGCGACCTTTTTCGTCGCCACGGCTTTCCTCGGCGGTGGTCGAATGTTCAACGATACCGTCATCGAAACGGTGCGACGCCTGCCCGCCGGTCGTCTGGATGTCTCGGAACTCGGTTTCGGCTGCCATGAACTCGGCGACGCACCCAGTCGCATCCGCGTCTACTCGGAAATCATTCGGCAAGCCAAATATCTGCCTCAACAGGAGCGCGATCAGCGCGTGACGCAGCTTGCCACGCAGGCCGAACAGCCGTTGCCCGATGATCTGATGATGCGTCCTGAACAGGTCTTGACGCTGCGCCACGCTGGCATGGAGATTGGCGGTCACACGCACAGCCACCCGATACTCGCTCAACTCACCGACCCGGAGGCGGAACGAGAGATCCATCGCGGACGCGACGAACTCGAAGCGCTGCTCGGCGAGCGCATCAGCGTCTTCGCCTATCCGAATGGCAAGCCTGGCCAGGACTACCATGATCAACACGTTGCGATGGTCGAACGCGCCGGATTCGACGCAGCGGTTTCGACCGCCTGGGGTGCGGCCAAACCCGGAAGTGATCGTTTTCAACTGCCAAGATTCACGCCCTGGGACCGCTCGCCGACCCGTTTCCTGCTCCGTTTGATCCGTAATCTGAGGTAGCGATCGCCTCGCCACGCCATGCTGCGACTCAATCCAAAAGCCGTTACTCTATACCGCGCCTAGAGCGACCGCGCCTAGAGCGGTATGCGATGTTTCCGGATTGGATCGGCTTCGGTAGAAACAATGATTTTCGGCGCTGGGCGGTAACGTATTAAAAAATATAAAATTAAACCGCGTCGACGTCGCAGATGGATGCCAAACTGGCTGACTACTGAACACAACGCATACCATGACTGACATGGTTTAGGCGCCATGAATTTTTTAATTGCTATCACCCGATCGAGACACCTCCATGCCAACCCTGGAACGTATCCGCACCCTTCTGGATAAAGCGCTGGGCCTCGGCGGTCGCGCCGAACGTTTCGACGCGAATACGCCTTTGCTCGGCAACCTCCCGGAACTGGATTCCATGGCCGTCGTCACCCTGATCACGACCATCGAAGAGCAGTTCGGATTTATCGTCGATGACGATGAGATCAATGCCGAAACCTTCGCCACACTCGGCACGCTGGCGGCTTTCGTCGAGATGAAACTCGTCTGATGAGACTCGATTCATCCAGAGGATGTCTGACGTGAATCCAGGAAAACCGCTGCAAGCCGGTTTCATCAATGGCGCGTCAGGCCGTCTGTTCTATGTTTTCCATCCACCATCGGCGCAACCGCCGCTTGGAGCCGTTCTATTCGTACCGCCGTTCGCCGAAGAAATGAACAAGGCGCGAAGGATGGTGGCCTTACAGGCGCGTCGTCTCGCGCAAACCGGCTACGCGGTGCTGATTCCGGATTTATATGGCTGCGGTGACAGCCCTGGCGATTTCAGCGAGGCCACCTGGGATGGATGGAAAGCGGACTTGGCCGACTGCGTCGAGTGGCTTCACGCACGGCATGCCGAGCCACCGCTGCTGTGGGGATTGCGCGCCGGTTGCCTGCTGATGTCCGAGTTGCTCTCCAACGGGAGCCTCCAGGCGACTGCTTGTCTGTTCTGGCAACCGGTCATCAACGGCGAGTTGTACCTCAATCAGTTCCTGCGCCTGCGCACCGCATCCGGCATGCTGAACGGCCAGCGCGAAACCCAGGTTGAACTGCGACGCATGCTCGCGGCGGGCGCCACGCTCGAAGTGGCCGGCTATGGCCTCACGCCCGCGCTCGCCGATGGATTGGCCGGCGCCCGCCTGCGCGCCCCCCGTGGGCTGACGACACTGTGGATCGACGTGAATCTGGATGGCGCTGGCGATCCGACCCCAGCGACCGCCCGGATGATCGACGACTGGCGTGCTCAAGACATTGATCTTCGCTTCGAGTGCGTCACCGGAGAACCCTTCTGGGGCACCCAGGAGATCGTCGAACTACCTAGCCTGCTCGACACCACGGATCGGCTCATCAAGGCAATATCCGCATGACCGAGCTCCCACTCTTGTTTCAGACCGGCGGCGACACGCTGCTTGGCATCCTGCATGAAACCGGCGAGCCAAAACCCACCAAAGGGGTTCTCATCGTCGTTGGCGGCCCTCAGTACCGCGTCGGCAGTCATCGACAGTTCGTCCTGCTCGCGCGTTTTCTGGCCGCGCGCGGCATCCCTGTCCTACGCTTTGACTACCGGGGCATGGGCGATGCATCGGGAACCCAGCGTGACTTCGAACAGATCGACGCAGACGTAGCGGCGGCTCTGGCGGCTTTCCATGCCGCCGTCCCCAGTCTGCGCGGGATGGTGCTTTGGGGATTGTGTGATGCCGCCTCCGCCGCGCTGCTAACAGCCTGGCGTCAACCCACCGTCAAGGGCTTAATCCTACTCAACCCCTGGGTGCGGACCGAGCAGGGTCTCGCCAGAGCGTACTTGAAGCACTATTATTTACGCCGACTGATTGATCGCGATTTCTGGAAGAATGTCTTCGGCGGTCGCGTCAACCCGTTGGCTTCGCTCCGCTCGTTGACGCGAGCGGCCGCAGCCGCTATTAGCGGTTCCAAGGCTGATCTCGCTCCACCCACGGAGCGTAAAGAATCGTGCTTGGCCGAACAATCGTCGCTGACGCGCCCAACTACGCGACCGCAACATGATCTTTCCCCACTGCCAATTCGCATGGCCGAGGGCTGGAAGCGCTTCGACGGACCAATCCTGGTCATCCTGAGCGGCGACGATCTGACCGCCGCTGAATTTCGCGACACCGCGCTCAAAGCACCCACATGGCGCGGCCTGCTGGCCGAGCCGCGCGTGACCCTCAAAGAACTGCCTGACGCCAATCACACCTTCTCGACGGGCGTCTGGCGTGACCAGATTGCTGAATGGACCGCCGAATGGGTTGACCGTCTTCCATGAGTCTCAGTGACACCTTTCGTGATCTTGGCTGGGGCGATGGACTGCTCTATCTGCTCAGCGAAGGCTTGCGCCGGATCAGCAAAGACGGCATCCGATTGATCAAATACTATTTGGTCGCACAACCCGTTAAGCCATCGCTCGAGGTGCCCGCCCATCGAGGTCGTGACATCAAGGTGAGGGAGATCCTCGCTGGCGACCCACTGTTGGGGCTGATCGCCCATCCTCCGTCCGTCATCGAATCGCGTTTCGCGCAGCAAGCACATTGCCTGCTGGCGACCCGACATCAGGCGCTGGCCGGCTACCTCTGGTATGTCATCGGAAATTATCGCGAGGACGAAGTTCGGTGTTGGTTCATCCCGCAACCTGAAGATCGCGCAGTGTGGGATTTCGACGTCTATGTCGCTCCGGAGCTGCGTCTGTCGGCGACCTTCACGCGTTTGTGGGATGCTGCCTATCAGCAACTCTACGCGCAGGGTTACCGCTTCAGCTGCAGCCGCATTTCAGCGTTTAAGTCCACATCACTTGCGGCGCATCGTCGTCTGGGTGCGCGGATCGTTGGTCGCGGTCTGTTTCTGTGTATCGGTTCCTGGCAGCTGACACTCGCTGCTCCCGATACCCGCTGGTCTCTGTCGATTCGGGAGCAATCGGTACCACGCATTCCCGTCTTCGCCGAACCCGCGCCACGCGGTTCAAACGACCCTCAATCACGAAATGGGCGTGCCAGATAGCCACGCAGGTCCGCCCAGAACGGACCGGGATCATCTCCAGCCCAGACGTAATAGACGACATTGGGCCGCGCGAAATCGACGATGAACCGTCTAAGATCCCGCCAGGGCCGCTGCTGGTAGGCCGGGTCCGCAATCTGGCCCGGTTGCAGGAACAGGCGAATCAGCCGCTTGACTTCCGTGCTCGCCATGCGGCAGCGCAGGTTGTCACGAAGCACCGGCAATGGCGGCGGCGGTTCGCCAAGTCCCTGTACCTGATAGGCCAAGCGCGCGAAGCCGGCCCCGGCATGCACGGCTAGCGGAAAACTCCCCCAGAAACGCCCATTGATTTCCATCAGAACCGCCTCGCCGCTTGCCGGGTCCAGGCGGTATTCGACCATGGCGCAGCCCTCCCAACCGATCGCGCGCAGGAGTTCGATGGAGCGCTCCTGCAATTGGCGATGCTCGCTCAGCGGAACCGCATCGCACACGCTCGAAAAGCCACCCTCGGGTGGCCACTCGGCGATCCGCAGATGCTGAAACCGCCGTAGTACCTGACCCTGACTCAAAAAGAAAAACTGACCCAACCCCACACCAGGGCAATATTCTTGGATCATCGGCAAGCCGTCCAGCGTCGCGTATCGCTGGCCAATTTGCAGCAATGTTTGCGCGTCTAGGGCGTACTCCAGCTTGATAAACTCCAGTCCCCCGCGACGCAATCCTGGCGCGGCAGCGATCGGATCCGCCCATTTCACGACGGCGGGATAACGAATCTCGCGTACTACTCGCCGCCAGGCCGTCAGCGAGTCAGGCTCAAAGGTGCGGGGCACGCGAATGCCAAGCGCCTGAGCCATGGCAAGGGTGCGCGACTTGTCGAGAACCTGTCGGAAGGCATCAACTGGCGGTGTGACGGCACGAATCGGATCGAATTGACCCTGGTGCTCGATCAGCCAGGCGATATCCCGCTCGGCGATCGCTAGCAGCACCGCCGGGCCATACTCGGCGCCGAGTTCACGCAACCGTTGCACCAGTCGCTCATCACGCTCGCGACCAACGACGAGCCCCCGCTCCAGATAGCGCGAATGCAGGCCGATCGAGTCCGGCCGATTGGCCAGACCGATCACACGAACACCGGCGCGCCCCAGTTCGCGCATCACCGCAACGCCGATCTGGGTATCGATTCCCAGCACGATACTGGGCAGCGGGGTCTGGTTTCGACCCGCGGCAGTCGGCATCGCACCCGTCCGGCGGCTCATGAATGTCCACCACCAGGCACGAGGGCCGCAACCCGGTTCGCTAACCGACGACGCAACTGCTCGTAATGGCGGATTATCGTCGGCGGCAAAGAGACCTTCGGCACCTCTGGATCGCCGGCAGCGGCCGCGAGAGCCAACGGCTCGCGCAAGCCGACGGTCGGAAAGCGGTCACGCTGACGTTCAAGGAACGCACACAGGCGCTCGAAACGCGCCACCACCCAGGCAGGGATCAGGCTGACTTGACCCACTGCGCAGCAACTCAAAGTTGTGCGACAGCAGTGTAAAGGCCGAATAGCCGAGCCGTTCAGCGGCCATCAGCGCGCCCGTCATTTCGGTGAATCCGCAGGCACCAACCTGTGCCTGTCGCATTCTGCCCAGGCCGTCGCGGAACACGCTGATCGGGATCAGTTGCAGCCCATCGCGACTCAGTGGCGCGACGAGGGACGCGCGCTCGGTCAGATCCGACCCGGAAATCGATGCGGTGATGTTGATGCTCGAATCGATGCCGATGCCCAGCGTGCGCAACGCCGCGAGTGTGTCGCCATTGGCGGCGAAACTGCCGGCGCGAAAGGCGGTGACGGGTGCTCCCGTGGCGTCTTTGAGCAGATCGCGCCCCAACTCGATGAGCCGAACCTGTTCGGCCCGATCGTAATAGGTCAGATGCTGACGTTTCTCCGGCCGCGCCGGAAACACCGGTGGGGGGAATTTCATCCGTCCACTCTGGATGCAGATGCAACTGAATTTCCTGCCCAGCGTCCTGGATCAATCGACAGACAGTCCGCAGATACTCGGCGCCAAAGCGGGCCGAAAACAGCGGTTCGACGAAAAAAACGTCATGTAATCCGTGCCGATTCAGAATCTCCAGCGTCTTCGGCAGCGCAAAGTCGCCAGCCGCCGAGCGCCCATGGATACACCGTTCGAAGGCCGCCGGAAAGCGTGCATCGAGATCGGTCCAGCCGCCGCACCAGATCTCGATATCAAAGGTCAGAAGAATCTTCATGAACCGGCGCAGGGACTCCGCTGCTCCTTCAACTCCCGCACCAGGTGCAGCACCGCCGGGAGGATCATGGCAAAACAACTGCGGAAGTAATCGAGCGACAAGGACTCGGGATCGTGCAGATGGTAGCGCCGTGGTCGCGCCCAGTGCCCGAGCAACGCGATCCGGTCGGCTGGGATGCCGCGCCGCGCCAGACGCTCGGCGTGACGCAGTTCCATCACGATATAAGCATCCCCTTGATGAGCCTCGAACTGAGAGAAATCCGTCGCCCGATGCGTGTCGAGCACATAGCCGAACTCGGCGCCGACCTGACGCGCAAACGGCGTGGCGGGCCGCCCAGTGCTCGTCGAGAGGCCAACTGACACGCAGTTCACGCCTGCCGCCCGCGCGACCGCCTGCGCAAAGGCGCTGCGGTTGATGTTGCCCAGACAGACGAAAACCAGCCGTGAGACGCTCGGTGCATCCAAGGTCCGATAGCGGGTCGTCGGCCCAATCACCGCTTCGATCTGCCCCAGCAGCATGCGCACCCAGCCGCGCAAGGTGCCATGGTTGATCCGGACCAGCGCCTGCCAGCGCCGCAAAGGATCCGTGGTGCTCACGACCTGGCCGCCAAGGTCGCGGACCAAGCGCCGCGCACGCCGCCAGATCCGTCTTCCCGTATTCCCGGCGAGATGCATCAAGCCGATCATGAACGGCAGTGGATCAGCGTGGCCCCAGTAGGGAAAGCGTGCCCGCCACCCAGGAGTTTGCGGTCTAAGCACCTTCAACCAGGGCAGCCGACGCGCCGCATAGGCCAGCGGATGTCGCTCGGTATCGAACCAGACGATCTCCTGCCGTTGGGGCACCGGAGTCGATGAAACGCCAGTTTGATGATGGTATTCAATCAGCGGCAAATCAATGCCGTTCGCGACACAGCAATCCAGCCAATAATCGGTACGCCCCAGCGTTGGCTCGATAATCCACAGACGGCCGTCCACCGCACGCTTCATTTCCAGCGACACCGGCCCCGACAATCCCAGCGGCATAAAAAAGCGCTCCGTGAGTTCCAGTGCCGCCGCGTCGGGATAGGCCTCGGCCACCGTGGTCTGACCGAGCGCCGCCGGTCTTGACGCAAGCTTGCGTCCTTGAAAACTCGCGATGTTCCGCCCCCGGTCGAGATACAGCGCCGTAAACAGCAACTGTCCGTCATCACCCGGTATCCAGCGCTGTAACAGGAATGGCAGCGCTGCCGGATAGTCGCTCAGCAGGCCGCGCAAGGCGGCTGGTCCCTCGACGAGGCGCACCTTGAATCCAGAGAGCGGCCGGGTTGGCTTGACGATCAGCGGGAAGTGCGCATCGGCCGCGAGCCAGGCGTCCAAATCCTCGGCGCGGTCCAAACGTGTCGACAAGGGATAAGGCAGATCAAGCTGCCGACAGTGTGCCTCCAGCGAGCCCTTGTCGAGCAACCGCAGCGTCTGTTCACGACAACCAGACCAACTGAGCTGGTAGTGGCCTTCGAGGCGGCCCCAGTGCTCGCCCAGGATCCGCACCATATTGTCATTGGTGAGAAACAGCACGGGCGGAGGTGTCCCCGGCCGGCTGTCCACAAGCGTCAGCAGCGCGTCAACCAGCCCCGGACCATTGATATCGGGTACATGTCGGACGTCGGCATAGCGGGTGCGAAACCCCGGCAGCGATCGATTCGCCTCCAGCGCGGTCACCGCCACACCGGCGGGCGCCAACGCCCGCGCCAGCGCCAGGCCGTGCGCGCACAAACCCACGACAACCGCGCGGGTCTCCAGGGTGTTCGCTGTCATCATGAGTCCATCACTCGTGATCGTGAAACCGCGCTGCACGATGCCGAAAGAACAGGGTACCCGGCTTGATTCAACAGATACTGAACCGCGCCATGTGTGCAAGCGACCATGTTGCTCTCATGGTAAATTGGTCGAATGCTTCATGTGTCGGAGTATATCAGCCGCGTCTGGACTGATCACCGAGCCCTGCTCGGCCGACGACGCTAGCCATGGAGCGAAAGCATGTACGATAATCAAGCGTGGAGAATCCTGTTCGGGACCGAGGCCAATTAAACGATCGAGCGCGCGCATTGCGCATCCTTGACCTAACTATACAGGACGTTTGGGACGAGATTGCAACTGATGATGATCTGCGACGATCTCGGGGACCCCTCGGTCATTTGTGATGATGGGAAAACCGCTCGCGACAGGGTCGAGCAGAATTTCGGTGCCTGATTTTAGGAATTAACACTTTCGGATCGCTGAACGACACGATGCGCGACTACGCTCTATTTGCCTTTGTCATTGGTTTGGTGCCTGTCATTTTATCGTGGCCATGGACAGGTATCCTGGTCTGGTATTGGGTTGCTCTGATGGTTCCGCATAGTATGACATGGGGATTCATGCAAAGCTTTCCAATTGCCGCAATGCTCGGTGGAGCCAGTCTGATTGGGGTTGTGATTGCCAAGGATCGACGGCCGATTCCGGGTACCCGTGAAATCATTGTATTGGGAATATTTGTTGCGCACATGACGCTCACATCCTTTTTTGCAGTCAACCAGGCGGGCGCTTGGGACCAATGGATCAAGGTGATGAAAATACTCCTGATGACCTTCTTGGTGCCAATGCTGATCTATGGCGAGCGGCGCATACTGGCCTTAATATTTGTCATGACATTTTCGATCGGATTTTATGGATTCAAGGGTGGATTATTCGCGATTGTTACTGGGGGCAATTACAGCGTTCTAGGGCCCGTTAATTCGTTTCTGGAAGGAAATACATTTATTGGTCTCGCGATGATCATGGTTCTGCCACTGATTCTGGTCAGCGCGAGGCTCGTTTATCAAAAATGGGTCGATGTAGGTTGGCCGTGGCTACAAACATGGTCAAAGCCCATTGGGCTGATGATTTATGCATCCTTTTGGCTGACGACGGTTGCGATTCTAGTCACTTATTCGCGAGGCGCCTTGCTTGGGTTATTGGCAGTTTCGCCTTTTATCTTAAAGAGGATGCGCCGCAAGTGGCTGATTGTATCTTTCGCAATTCTTGGTTTTAGCGTGATCGGGATTTCCGCGCCGGAGAGACTCGTTGCGCGTTGGGAAACGATTGAAACATATGAGGAAGATCAATCGGCAATGCAGCGCATCCAAGCCTGGGGAGCGAATTGGAATATGGCCTGGGAGCGCCCATTTATTGGGATGGGTTTCAGGCATGCGGGCAAGGGTTATGGTTGGTGGTCTCAGTATGTCAATTTCGAGGGAGCATGGGATCATGTGCTATCTGCGCATAGCATCTATTTTCAAATACTCGGTCAACATGGATTTGTAGGTTTTGGCATCTTTCTCACACTGATCGGAATGACCTTTTCCACGCTCGGGCGTATTCGCCGCGATGCAGTGGAGATGACAGGAAAGATATGGCTTTCCGAGTACGCTTGGGCGATTCAAGTGTCGTTAGTCGGATTTATGGCTGCCGGCACCTTTTTGGATGTGGGTTATTTCGATCTGCTTTATGCGCTAATTGCCTTGGCGGTGATTCTGCGCCGCGAACTCGATGAAGCAGATCAATCCGCATTTGTGCCAGTTGCTGGTGCTCAACCACCAAAACCGCGAAACCCATTTGGTGCCAGCGGGCGTTATAGAGCACATCCTTCGCGGATTTCCAAGCCATCCAGGCGTCATCCACTCGATTAATGGCCAGCAATAATGACAAGTTGCCAGAGACCACGATGCCGAGAGTGGACGCATTGTTAGGTCTCGATCATGGCCCCGGCCAGCGCTCCGAGGGGCGGGGGGGGGGGCCCCCCCCCCCCGGGCCCCCCCCCCGCCCCGGGGGTGCGGCGGGCCCCGCCCGTGTTGGTTAGGGCCGTGGTTTTTGGGGGTGGATCAGAAGAGAGTCGGGGGG
>NZ_JAAIJR010000105.1 GCF_010915725.1 Thiorhodococcus mannitoliphagus | reverse complement strand
CCCGCGTCGGCGTTGGTGGACTGCGCTGCGCTTGTCCACCCTACGGAAGACGACTGGCCCAAACGATGATCGACGCCATCAGATGAGACACGTGAAGTCCATCCTCGCCCGGTTGGATCTCTAAGCAGATCCGGTTAAGGTTGTTGGGCATCTTCGGATTTGGGAGCCCGAGTATAGTGCCCTCTTCTGCGACTGATCTTGCTCAACCTGATAGCGACAAGGCATGAACAACGCGGGCTGCTCGTCCCCAGTCAGGCGAACAGCCGATGCTCACGCTATTAACGGGTTACATCTAGCGCCCCCAACTCCGGAACGGCGCAATTCGAGTTCGTTCGCCCGATGGGCCTTGATCATCGTTCGGTCCAGCTGCTGGCCATCCCTGCGTAGTCAGGGCTTCCAGCCCTGATTCTGTCAGGCCAAGATGGCCTGACGACGCATGCGTTGGCCGACTTGGGCGAAGGGATGATCGAGGCCGCCCGATGCGCCATCCTTCGGAAGTCGAAGGTTCGGCGTTGATCGTCGGATCGCCCGGTCGATTGAGTAGGCGCCGGGCATCCTTCAGGCAAAGCGACGTGGGAGCGGCGCCCCGCCGTGATCGCGCGTCCGTTGCGGCTGGGAGCCGCTCTCACCGACTTTGCGCTTGGACCACGAGATGATCGAGGTTCCATCAGACCCAGCACCAAAAAATAGGAGGAGATATGCAGCTCAAGGTTCTTGCGTTTGTTCTAGCTGGAGGCGAAGGAACGCGGCTATACCCATTGACCCGTGAACGTGCCAAGCCGGCAGTTCCGTTCGGCGGGAAGTACAGGATTGTCGATTTCGTGCTCAGCAATCTCGTCAATTCCGGGATTTACTCCATTTATGTGCTGATCCAATTTCGCAGCCAGTCTCTTCTGCAACACCTTAGCGATGGCTGGCAGTTCGGGGGCATTCTCAAGAACGAGTTCTTAGTTCCGGTGCCGGCTCAGATGCGTACCAAGGGCAAGGAGTGGTATCGAGGAACCGCCGATGCCATACACCAGAACTTGAACCTCATCGAGCAATCTGCTCCGGATGTCGTGGTTGTGTTCGGTGCGGATCACATCTACCGGATGAACATTCGGGAAATGATCGAGTATCACCAGCAAAAGCATGCCGATGTCACCATTGCGGCCTTGCCCACAGATAAGAAGTTCGCTAAAGACTTCGGCGTCATCGAGGCAGATAGCAGCGGGCGCATCATGGGCTTCCACGAGAAGAAGGCCGATGCACCTACCATGCCTGGTGATTCGAGCCGTGTCTACGCCTCCATGGGCAACTATGTCTTCAGCACCGATATACTCTTGAAGATGATCGAGGAGGACCAAGAGGATCCTGCGAGTTCCCATGATTTCGGGAAAGACATCTTGCCTAAGGTCATCGGTCAGGCCGAGATGTTTGCCTACAATTTCAACACGAACAATATCCCCGGCGAGGACCCAGACAAGTCTCCCTACTGGCGCGATGTTGGTACCCTTGATGCCTTTTATGAGGCCAATATGGATATACGCGCCATCTCGCCCGAACTCAATCTGTTCAACCGCGCATGGCCGCTGCGGACCGCTAGCTATCCCGATCCGCCGGCCAAGTTTGCATTTGACGATGATAATCGTCGGGGACAGGCCATTGATTCGGTTGTCTCCGGGGGGTGCATCATTTCTGGAGGTTTCGTCAGGGACTCCGTTCTAGGCCGACACGTCTTCGTTCATGCTGGCTGCCATATCGAGGAGTGCGTTATCTTCGATAACTGCGATATTGGACGCAACGCGAAACTTCGCCGCTGTATTCTGCAGAAGAACGTCCGCATTCCAGAGGATTCGGTTATTGGCTATGATCACGAGGAAGATAAGAAGCACTACCATGTGACCGAAAGCGGCATCGTCGTTATCGACGGGAAACGCACGCCTATGCAGCTTTCAACGATCACAGTCTGAGCGGATCTCGGATACCTCCCGGTGTCACGGGACACTTAGAGGCTGTCTGGAAATCATGGTCGAGACATTTGCAGGGGCGAATTCATTCGCCCTTGGTCCGGCGGTTGGGCGAATGAATTCGCCCCTACACGTTTTTCAGACAGCTTCTTATGGGGGTGGTGAACAAGTTCCTGTTGCTCTATGGGTAGACTATTCCAATCTGCTTGGCGTTGAAGTCGACGTTGACGATGTGGTGAAATTTTTCGAAGTTACGGAATCATAGGGAAATCCATGCTTGCGGCTAGAGTTTTGTCTTACGTTACGGTAACTATTGTTCGTCCTATCGAGTATGGAAGGAAAAGCTTTTGCGTGTTATGAAAGCAGAAACCCAAAGAGATCAGGCGCTATCAGTCATGGGTTCAAAGCTCAAGAAGATTTCCAAGCTATATCGGGAGTGCTGCCTTTCATCAGGGAGGGGGGTGCTCATGGTGTACGCTAGCGACGTGATCAATAAATACGGCCCGAAAAAGCATGATTACAGGACAAGAGAAGAAATTCTGGAAATATTCGATAGTCCGGCAAGTCAAGAGGAGTTGAAGGCAATGATCGACGGCTATATTCAGGAAAGAGAAGGGGTAATGGTTTTAATTACGGATTATTCAAATGCAAGTTATTTTATTACGTTCAAATTAGAATGAATTCTGGGGAGTGATCTTATCTATAGGTTGGGCGCTTTCTTAAACGATTGATTTAAGAGCGTAATAATTTCTCGCCATCCTATCATCCTATAGATTGTGGCACTACCCGCGGATGAAGCTGCCGATCACGAATTTTCGTCATGCTGGAACCTCAGCTCTTGGCTGGGTGATACCACAACGAAGACCCAAGACGGACACGTCAGCGCCCACCCATACCAGCGCCGCGCGGGGCCAGATACGACGGCAGCACCGAGCAAGTGCGTCGGCAACCCTCGCAGCAAGACCGTGGAATCGGGATCGAATGCAGCCGCCCACCGCCTTCGCGGTTGGCCTTGCGCGGGCGCGGCATTAGATCAGAAGCGCGACGACTGCCCCGGTCATGAGTGTGGCCATGGTTCCGGCCAGGATGGACTTCATTCCGAGCCCCACGATCTCGTCTCGACGGGCGGGTGCCATGGTGGTGAGGCCGCCAATCATGATGCCGAGGCTGCCGAGGTTGGCGAAGCCGCACAGGGCGTAGGTCATGATGAGCCGGCTGCGCTCGCTGAGCGCACCGTCCGGCAGGCCGGCCAGCTCGAGGTAGGCGATGAGTTCATTGAGGACGGTCTTCACACCCATGAGGGCGCCCGCCGTGCTGGCCTCTGACCAGGGAATTCCGATCAGCCAAACGACTGGCGCCATGATCCAGCCGAGCAGTCGCTGCGCGGAGACGGCTTCGCCGCCGATGGCCGGCAAGAGGCCGAGGAGCTGATTGGCGAGGCTGACCAGGGCAACCATGACGATCAGCATGGCCATGATGTTGAGCCAGAGCGGGATTGCGTCCAGCGTCCCGCGCGTGACCGCGTCCATGGCGCTGCTTGCTTGAGAATCGATCCGGACCTCCCTGTGCTCTTGGACTTGTGTCTCCTCGGGCACGAGGAGACCCGCGAGCATGAGCGCGGCCGGGGCGCTGATGAGGGATGCGCTCAGGATGTGACCGATGGCGTCTGGGACGACACCAGACAAAAAGTTCGCGTAGAGGAACATGACGGTGCCGGCGATGGTCGCCATGCCGCAGGTCATAAGGCCGAAGAGTGCCGATCTGGACATGGATGCCAGGTAGGGCCGGATCAGCAATGGGGCCTCCGTCATCCCGACGAAGACGTTTGCGGCAGCACCAAGACCCAGTGGACCGCCGGTGCCGAGCGTGCGCTTCAAGAGCCAAGCGAAGCCTCGCACCAGCAGCGGGAGGATGCGCCAGTAAAAGAGGAGAGCGGAGAGGGCGCTGATCACCAGGATGAGGGGCAGGGCTTGGAATGCCAGCACGAAGCTGTTCTGCGGATAGCTGGTCTCAAAGGGGGTGGAGCCGCCGCCCAGATAGCCGAAGACCAGCTCGGTGCCTGCCTGGGTCGCTTCCTGGAGCGCCAGCACCATGCGGTTCAAGACGAGGAAGGCGTCCTGCACGGGTGGAAGCTTTAGAAGTACCAGCGCCAGGACCAGCTGGAGTGCGAGTCCCGCCAGGATGAGCCGAGGGCGGACGGCGTGCCTGTTTTCGCTGAGCAGCCAGGCGAGCACAATGAGTACACCTAGCCCGAGCAGGGGCTGGAGGCTGGTCAAGAGGGAGTGAAGGTCCATCGGTCGAAGGGTCCGTCAGGCCGTAGGATGTTGTGAGTCAGGAAGCAGGTCGATCGCGAGCGCAGCTGAATGATGTGGCGCTCGCTCACCGCATGCTACTGCCGTGTCTGCGGCGGCTCGTGCCGTGTCGGCGATGCGAAGAGCTGCCGTGTGTCGACGGAGTCGAAGCGGTACTCGCGGTTGCAGAACTCGCAGGTGACCTCAATCGCACCTTGCTCGGCGAGGATGCTGTCTACCTCCGCCTCGCTCAGCATCTTGACGGTATCCTCAATGCGGCTGCGTGAGCACCCACAGCGGAAGGACATCGGCTCGGGCTCGAAGAGTTTCACGGTCTCTTCATTGAACAGCCGATAGAGCAGCTCCTGCGTTGGCAGATCCCTCAGCTCGCCCGTGGTCAGCGTGTCCGCCAGCATCTCGACGCGCTCCCAATCCTCGTCCTCGGCGTCCTCGTTCGGCATCTTCTGAAGCAAGAGCCCTGCGGCGTGCTCGCCGTTGGCGGTTAGCCAGAGCCGGGTCTTTAGCTGCTCCGATTCCTTGAAATAGGCTTCGATGGCGTCGGCGAGATCCGCTCCCTCTAGTGGGACCACCCCCTGATAGGGATCGGCATTTTGCCGCTGCACCGTCAACACCAGGCGCCCCTCGCCGAAACGCTCGTCGAGCGAGCCTTGCTCGGGGACCTCTCCCTGCCAGCGCGCCAGTCCGCGCAGGGTGCGCGCATTGGTGGCCTGAGCGACCAGGGTGCGGATGGGGCCGGCGCTCTGCACTTGGAGGATGAGAGAACCCTCGAATTTGATGGTCGCCGCGAGCAGCGACACGGCCGCGAGCGCTTGGCCGAGCGGCTCCTGAACGGCAGCTGGGTAGGTGTGCGCGTCCAGCACGGCACGCCAGCTGGCGTCCAGATGAATCAAGTTGCCGCGGATGCCGGCATGCTCGAACAGGAATCTGGATAGCGTATCTGCGTCTTTCATGAATTAGGGCTCAGTTCAGTCGATACTCGCGAGGAAGGCGTCAACCGCAGGCTGCAAGGGACGCTCGCCGGCGAGGACGGCCGGCTCGAAGTCGCGTCGCCAGGTCGGCATCAGCAAGTGGGCGCGGCGCCATTCCTCGAACAGAATGCGCGCCAGTGGACCGCCTCCCTCGATGAAGCCGTGATCATGGAAGTCGCGCTCGGCCTGCGCCCGGTCGTAGTCGAAACGGATGATGTCCCAATGCCAGCCGCTCGCGCGCAGTTCCAAGAGCGCGTAGCTGCCGCGCGGGTCGCCGTCGAAGGGCGAGCCGACGGAACCGACGTTGAGAACAGGGGTGCCGTCCACGAAACGGAGTAGCGGGCGATGTGTATGGGCGGTGACGAAGAGGGAGACGTCTTCAGGCATGGCGGCGCGCACATCATCGTCGCTGACGCTGGTGGTGATGCCCTGCCGATTGCTCGCCATGGTGCCATGGGTGACATGCACCCAGCTGGAGTCGTCGCCGCCGTTGAAGCAGAGGTGATCAGGCCAGTCTTGGAGCGCGTCCAGGCGCGGACGGACTTGCTGGTAGGTCCAGTCGGCGAAGCGCCGCAAGGCTTCATCGAGCGCATCGCGCGGCGCTTCGCGGGCGCAGCGCAGGATCCAGGCCTCATGGTTGCCCTTTACCGGGAGCCAGCCGTGGGTGCGTCTCAAGTCGTCGAAGCGCTCGAGGCAGGCAAGGCTGCTGGGGCCGCGGTTCACCAGATCGCCATCCATGATCACCATATCCGGGTCCCAAGCGCCTATTCGCGAGACGGCCTCCTCCATGGCGGGCAGGTTGCCTTGCACATCTGAAAAGATGGCGATCTTCATGGTCCGTGCTCCTAGAAAACGAATCAGACACCTTACCGGGAAGCTTCGAGCAATGGAGCTCTAGTTCCCCTGACTGACCGAGCCGATACGCCCTTCGACAGATTGGATCTTGCCCTTGAGTCGTCCCTTGGGGCCTTGGCGAACATCGAACTTGGCGACGGCGTAGACGCGCGTGCAACCCTGCTCGTCGAGCAGGCTCTGAGCACGCGCGATCAGCTCGAGTGCTTCGGGCAGGGTGTCGGTTTCGACTTGTGTGCCCATGGGCGAGAGCTGATAGTCGAGTCCGCTGTCACGAATCATCGCGACCAGGGGCGCCACGAACCGACTAACACTGACTCCTTGGTCTGTTGGGAACATGGCGAGATCCAGGATGACTGACATGGCGTTACACCTTTTTGTTTGCGCAGGTCTACATTTGGCTGTGCGGGATTGGCGCATTTGGGCCCCGGGCCTTAGACTTCAAGCAGCGGTGTGCAGCTTGGCAGGCCGAGTCAAACAATTTTCGAGATTGGTAATGGCATCAGAAATTGATTCAGGCGAGCCGGATTGGGATACGCCGCTCTCCCTCACCACCACCCCGGGTCTCATCATGCACGCACTCATGGGAACGGCGAGCGCCGTGCATACTGCTTGGAGCAGCTGCATCGATGATACCTTGGTGCTGTCCAATCAGGTTGCGATGGACGACCAAGCGGGGCACTACGTGCGGCTGGTCGAGCAGGAGTTCGTCGAGGAGGACCAGCCCGGCCAGCTTTGGCACGATTGGACGCTGGAGGTCCGCATTGGCTCCGTGCTGACGACGGGGCACTGGCAATTCGCCGCGAACGCCCATCCCTCCGAATGGGAGTGGAATGCCCGTGAGGCAAGCCGTGCCTTCGAGCGCGCCTGCGTGCTGCTTGGCCGGCGCGTGAGGCGCTCCTTGGTCGTCGAGGAGCCGGTTCAGTTCGAGGATGTGCCGCGGGCGAGCCGGCACTGAGATTTGGTTTAGGCTCGCGCAGCGCCGCGAGCGTGCAGCGGGCGTCCACCTTGCGACTAGGAGAGACCCATGAAGATCACCGTCGATATCGATATGTCCCCCGAAGAAGTCCGTAAGCTGTTTGGCCTGCCGGATGTCGAGGCCTTTCAGCGCCAGCTCATGGATGACATCCGCGAGCGCATGGTCGCGGGCGCCGAGGGCTACGATCCTCTGAAGCTCTTTCAGCCCTATGTCGCGGGCACCGTTGCCTCCTGGGATATGTTCCAGAATATGCTGAAAAATCTATCCTCGGGTGCGGCCAAGGGTTCCGCTGACAAGTCATCCGATTCGAGCGATGGGAGTCGCTCCAAGCGCTCGGACTGATGGGTTCACGCCGAGGCGGCAGATCAGGACGCAGCGGAGGGAGAGCATGGGACCGACCTTAGAGCAGTCAGTATGACGAAAGCGCGGCTGCCGGTTCAAGAATGGGAGGAATCGGCCTACGGAAAAGGGTTTGCGAGCGAGCTGATGCACCAGCTCGTGGTGCCGGCGTTTGTGATCGACGCCACGGGGCGAGTCATCCTCTGGAACCAGGCGTGCGAGCGTCTCACGGGAATGCCGGCCGCTGATGTACTGGGTACGCGGGAGCATTGGCGAGCCTTCTACAGTGATCGGCGCCCCTGTCTGGCTGACCTCATCCTTGCGGGCCGCGATGGCGAGATCAGCGATTTCTATCCGGAGCATCGAGGCGGCACCGACGAAGGGCGCGAAGCGCATGCCGAAAACTGGTGCGTCATGCCTCTGCGCGGCGTCGAACTCTATTTGGCATTGGATGCGCGCTCCATTCGCGACGCGGACGGGCGTGTGATCGCGGTCGTGGAGACGCTGCGGGACCAAACCGCACGGCGTCGGGCCGAGACCAAGTTGCAGTTGGTTGCAAGCGTTTTCGAGGGTTCTCAGGAAGGGATTCTGATCACGGATCCCGAGCAGCGAATCCTGGACGTGAACCTGGCTTTCACACGGATGACGGGCTACAGCCGGGACGAGGTGCTCGGCAAGACGCCGGCGATTCTCAGATCAGGTCTGCAGGACGCGCGCTTCTACCGTCAGATGTGGCGGCAGCTGGCCGAAAAGGGGCATTGGCAGGGGGAAATTTGGAACCGGCGGAAGTCCGGCGAAGTCTTCCCTGAGACCCTTCACATCAACGCTGTTCACGACGAGCGCGGCGCGGTGTCTCACTACATCGGGATGTTCATCGACATTAGCGACCTCAAGACCACGCAGCAGCGCCTGGTCAACCTGTCGCACTACGATGAGCTGACCAACCTGCCTAATCGTGTCCTGCTTGCCCGTCGTCTGCATGAGGCGATGGAGCGTGCCTCGGGCTTCGATCGTCTCGTTGCGATCTGTTCGCTTGACCTTGACGATTTCAAGCAGATCAACGACCGCTATGGCCATGAGACCGGGAATCGGCTCCTGGTTGAGGTTGCCAATCGGCTGCGCTCGACGATAGGGCCCAGTGACGTCGCAGGCCGCCTTGGTGGGGACGAGTTCGTCCTGCTGCTCACGGATCTCGATAGCGCCGACGGGTTGGAAGAGATGCTCGCGCGCATCTTCACTCAAGTGACGCGCTCCTGCTATATCGACGATGCGGAGATCAGCGTCTCGGCAAGCATCGGGGTGACCCTCTATCCGCTGGACGACAGCGATCCGGACACCTTGCTGCGTCATGCCGATCACGCCATGTATCAGTCGAAGCAGCTCGGCCGTAACCGCTACCAGCTGTTTGACATGGAAGCGGCTAAAGACCTGCGGGCACAGCATCAGGAGCTGGAGCGGATCCGCGAGGCCCTGCAGTATGGTGAACTGAGGCTCTTCTATCAGCCAAAGGTCAACCTGCGCACGGGCCAGGTCGTCGGGTTGGAGGCATTGATTCGCTGGCAGAAGGACGCAGACACCCTGCTTGGGCCGCAAGATTTCCTGCCCATCGTCGAGCACTCGCCGCTCATCGTCGATATCGGCGAATGGGTGCTGCGCCAGGCCATCGACCACGCGATGCAATGGCGGGAACAGGGGCTGGATCTCATTGTCAGCGTCAATATTGCCGCGCGTCACTTCCAGCACCCCGATTTTCTGGCCGGATTGCAGCGCGTCCTGGCCGAGCACCCGGAAATGCCGCCGGACCGCCTGGAACTGGAGATCCTCGAGAGCACCGCATTGGATGACGTCCTGACCATGCGCGCACTCATGGCTGAATGTCAGCGTATCGGCGTGCGTTTCGCCCTCGACGACTTCGGAACTGGCTATTCATCGCTCAGCTACCTCAAGCAGTTGCCGGCGGATACGCTCAAGATCGATCGCTCCTTCGTGCGCGACATGCTGGATGACCAAGACGATCTTGCCTTGGTGGAGGGGGTCATCGGTCTTGCGGCGACCTTTCGTAAACAGGTGGTCGCCGAGGGGGTCGAGACCCCAGAGCACGGTCTCTTGTTGATGCAGCTTGAGTGCGACTACGCGCAAGGGTTCGGCATTGCTCGGCCGATGCCGGCGGAGCAGGTCGCCGAGTGGATTTCCTCCTATCGGCCGGATTGGAAATGGACGCTCTTCGCCGATCGGCGGTGTCGGATCCAGGATATGCCCGTGCTGCTGGCAGGGTACGAGTACAGCCGCTGGCTCGAGCGGTTGGTCAAAGGTGTCGAGCGGCGTGAGTATTGCGATGCCATGAACGGGATAGAGGAGCTTCCCAGCCCGCGTTTTCTCGCCTGGCTGAAGGGTGAAGGTCGGCGCTACTATGGCCGCTTGCCAGAGTACAGGGAGCTGACTTACCTGCACTACGAACTGCTCCACGCCTGCGCGAGGGTCGGTGCGGCGCTGGATTTGGACGACGGCAGTGTCGCGGATGCTGTCTGCGAAGACCTGCAAGAACTGGAGAGGCGGATATTGGCGATGACTCAAGCACTGCAGCGGCGCACCGCGATTCCATGATGCCCGCGCGTCTTTGGCTCTTGGTCTTCGGCGTGGTTGTCTTTGTTGCCTCCGCCACTGCGCGCGAATGCCAAGACGAAGCGCTCCCGGATATGCCGAGCCCGCGCTTTGTGGTGATTCAGAACGGAACGGTTAAGGACGCAAGCACGGGCCTGATGTGGAAGCAGTGCGCCGAGGGACTCGGCGGCATCGGCTGTGTGCGGGGCGAGACCATGTCACTGAGCTGGCAATCGGCGATGCAGCGCGCGCAAACCTCGACCTTTGCGGGTCACGCGGATTGGCGGCTACCGGATCGGGATGAGCTGATGTCCTTGCTCGAGCGGCGCTGCTTCGGACTCGATATCGATGGTGTGGCCTTCCCCAACACCCAGCCTGGACGCTTCTGGTCCTCTACGCCAGCGAACTATTATCCGGGCAGCGCATGGCGTGTGCACTTTGGCACCGGCGACATGGACTACGGCATGAAGCGTCAATCGGCCTTCGTCCGGCTGGTGCGAGATGCCCACGCTTGCACGCCGGCCCGCCCGAGCACTTGTCTGCCACACGAAGATCGTCTCTATGAGCCGCATGGCTCGGTTGAGGAACTCGCGGAGTAGGGGGGCGAGCGGTCCGAATGCTGGCGGCGTCAAACTCAGCGTGCTGCTTGGATCTCTTGGGCGGGCGAGGGGGGCTCTAGAGTCCGCGGCTCGAGCAGCGGCCTTGCGTCCAGATGCGGGTGGCCGTCTTCGCCGAGCTGGAGTCGGCCCTCGGCGAACCAGCTGACCGCCGTGGGATAGAGAAGGTGCTCGCGCTCGAGTACGCGAGCCGCGAGGGATTCCGCATCGTCATCGGGCTGCACCGGGACGCGTGCTTGGAGGATGACAGGGCCGCCATCGAGTTCCGCCGTGACGAAGTGGACGCTGGCGCCGTGCTCGGCCTCGCCGGCGTCGATGGCGCGCTGATGCGTATGCAGGCCTCGAAACTTGGGGAGCAGCGAGGGATGGATGTTCATCATGCGGCCTTGGTAGCGGTCGACGAATCCCGCCGTGAGGATGCGCATGAATCCAGCAAGCACGACCAGCCCGGGCGTGAAAGCGTCGATCAGTTCGGCGAGCTTGCTGTCGAAGCTCTCGCGGTCGCTATAGTCGCGGTGACTCAGCACCCGAGTCGGGATGTCGTGTCGGCGCGCCCGCTCCAGCCCCAAGGCGTCGGCGCGATTGCTGATGACCGCGGCGAGCCTAAAGGGGGCGCCTCGAAGCTGGGCGTCGATCAAGGCCTGCAGGTTGGTGCCGCTGCCGGAGATGAGTGCGACCACTGGGAGCGGCGGCCGCTCACCCATGGCTGGCTCCGACGTCACTGAAGACGACCTCGGGCTCGCCATCCGTGACCTCGAGCTGGCCGAGTGTCCAGGCCGTCTCGCCGGACTGATGCAGCTGGGTGAGTGCGCTCTCCGCGTCCTCAGCTGCGACACAGACCACCATGCCAACCCCGCAGTTGAAGGTGCGGAGCATCTCCATGTGCGAGATTCCGCCGCGCGTTTGTAGCCAATCGAAGACCGCCGGGCGCTTCCAGGAGGTGAGATCGATGTTCGCGCGGAGGCCGGGCGGCAGGACGCGCGGGAGATTCTCTGTGAGTCCACCGCCGGTGATGTGTGCGAGCGCATGGACGTCGATGGAGTGCGTCAGGGGCAGCACGGAGGCGACATAGATCCGGGTCGGGGCCAAGAGGGCGTCGCCCAGGGGCTGGCCATCAAGGTCTTGGGCGAGGTCGGCATCGCTAACCTCGATCACCTTGCGGATGAGCGAGTAGCCGTTCGAATGCGGCCCCGAGGAGGCGAGTCCGATGAGGATGTCTCCGGGCTTGGCTCGGTCAGGGGTGATCAGACGGCCCTTTTCGGCGATACCGACGCAGAAGCCCGCCAAGTCGTAGTCGCCTTCGCCGTACATGCCGGGCATTTCAGCCGTCTCGCCGCCGGTCAGGGCGCACTGGGCGAGCTGGCAGCCGCGCGCGATGCCGGAGACGACGGCTTCCGCGACATCGACATCCAGCTTTCCGGTCGCGTAGTAGTCGAGGAAGAAGAGGGGCTCCGCACCGCTGACGAGGATGTCGTTCGCGCACATGGCGACCAGGTCGATGCCGATGGTGTCGTGTCGCCCAAGCTCGATCGCAAGCTTCAGCTTGGTGCCGACGCCATCCGTTCCCGAGACCAGCACCGGCTCGCGATAGCGATCGAGCGGCAGCTCGAACAGGGCGCCGAAGCCACCCAGCCCGTCAAGAACGCCGGGTCTGCGGGTCGCGGCGGCGAGCGGCTTGATGCGATCCACGAGTCTGGCGCCAGCATCAATGTTGACCCCGGCGGCGCGATAGCTCAGATTGGCGGATGGAGGGCGTTGGGAATCCTGCGGCACGCGGTGGCTCCGGTATGGCTGATGAGAAGCCGCATAGTATACCGGGCCTTGGACAGCCGAGATGCTCCAAGCTAGGATCACCGCCCAGAATTGCGCCTGTAGCCTTAAGGATGTGGTCTTTGAAGCCGAGCGATCTTCCCAACATCATCAGCATCATCAGGTTGATCGCCGTCGTTCCGGTGGTCTATCTGCTGATTCAGCAGCAGTATCTGTGGGCGCTGATCCTCTTTGCGGTCGCCGGTGCCTCGGATGGCCTGGACGGTTTCCTCGCCAAGCATTACGGCTGGCAGAGCCGGCTGGGTGGGATTCTCGACCCTCTGGCCGACAAAACGCTGCTCGTCTGCTGCTTTCTCGTGCTCGGCGCGCAAGACCTGATTCCACTGTGGTTGGTCCTGGCTGTTGTCTTGCGTGATCTCGTCATCGTCAGTGGTGCCGTGCTCTACAACTACGGCGTCGCGGAGGTCGACGCTGCCCCCATCCCGGTGAGCAAGGCTAACACCGCGATCCAGATTCTTCTGGTGGTCGCGGTGCTCACGGACGCCGGGTTCTATGCCCTGCCGGATGCCGCGCTCTCGGCCCTGGTCTGGGGCTGTCTCATCACGGTTCTGATTAGTGGCGCTCAGTACGTGTGGGTATGGGGACGCAAGGCGGCCCGGCAGGGCTGGAAGTCGCGGGGCTGAGGGTCGGTGATCGGTGATCGGTGATCGGTGATCGGTGGCCAGTCACTAGCCACCAGCCACCAGCCACCAGTGGCCAGTCACCTTTTGGCTCAATCGTCAGGCTCCATGGCCCGCCGCACCAGGGGGATCGTCGGCTGGCGCTGTTCGCGCAGGCTGACGCTGTCGACGCGTGCGATGACCTCCATGAGCGAGGCGGGGTCACGCGGGTAGCGATTCATGACGAAGCGCACGATGTCGGGACCGAGTCGTAGGCCCCGACGTGCTGCAGATTCGGTCATGAGGCAGGCACAATCCTCGTCCGATAGGGGCTGCAGACAGTAGCGAGGCCCCCAGAGTAGCCTGGAAGCAAGATCGGGCAAATGCACGCCGAGGGCATCGGGAGCTGCGCTCGCCGCCATGATCAAGCCCTTGCCCTGGTCGCGCATTCGGTTGAAGAGGGCGAAGAGCGTCTCTTCCCAGCGGGCATCGCCGACAATACTCTGGATGTCGTCGATGGCGACCAGGTCCAAGCGCTCCAAGTTTTCGAGTACCCTGGGATCCAGGCCCGGTGTGGTGAGTGGCAGGAAATGCGCCTTGCGGCCCTGATTGCCCGCGGCGAGGCAGGCTGCCTGGAGGAGGTGCGTCTTGCCAGTGCCCGCAGCGCCGAACACGAAGATGAAGGGTTCACCAGCCCCCTGGGCGATCGCCGTGATCGCCGCGACGGCCTCCGAATTGGGGCCAGGCAGGTACTCCTCCAGGGTCGGCTCGCGCCGAAGCTCGATCGGCAGATGGAGCTGTCGATAAGGCGTGCTCAAAGGGCGCTGAGCCGTGCCGAGGCTTAGTGAGGGGCGTCCGCGAGCTTGGCGGCCGTGGTCGCGAGACGCTTGCCGAGGGCGTGGCAGAGCCGCTTTTCCTCCTCGGCGACTGGGCGGTCGCTCTCAGTGCCGGCGAGATGGGACGGGCCATAGGGGGTGCCGCCGGTTTGAGTATGCAGCAGATCGGATTCGCTATAGGGCAGTCCCGTGATCAGCATGCCGTGATGCATCAGCGGCAATATCATGCTGAGCAGCGTGGTCTCTTGGCCGCCATGTAGGCTTGATGTGGAGGTGAATACCCCCGCCGGCTTGCCGGCGAGCGCGCCCGCGAGCCAGAGTCCGCTCGTCCCGTCGAGAAAATACTTCAGCGGCGCCGCCATGTTGCCGAAGCGCGTTGGACTTCCCAAGGCCAGCCCGGAGCAATGCTTGAGGTCATCCAACTCGGCGTAAGGGGCGCCAACCGGAGGAATGCTGTCCTCGACGGCTTCACAGACCGTAGAGACGGCCGGTACCGTGCGGAGTCGCGCCTCCAGTCCGCCCGACTCGACGCCGCGCGCGACCTGATGCGCCATTTCGGCGGTTGCTCCGTGGCGACTGTAGTAAAGGACCAGGATATAGCTCATGAGGATCTTCGCTCGCTCGTCATCTGGTTGAGATTTTTGGCGCTTAGTCTACCGCAGATGCTCTCCGTAACCGCCAGTCGTTGTGAGCGGTTGCGAAGCGGTTTGGTGTCTTCAGCGGCTTCCTCGAAGGTCTCCGCTGACGGCGCGTCATGACTTTGTCTTCGCCATCATGCGGCATGATAGGCCTGCGCTGGAGTCTCTCAAGTATTAGCAAATTATTTCGTTAGAAAGCGTCCATCAACAACTTCCCCCCTTTCGCAAAGGGGGGCTAGGGGGGATTTCGGGCGGCATCGCTCGCATCGGGAAACAATTGATGGACACCTTCTTAGCATCTTCGCTTCCGTTTTTTCATCACCGCCAGACTTGGCGCGATGAGGTCGACGTTGAAAGCCGGGCATGATCTGGTGAGAATCGGCACCCGGAGCGGCTCGCGGTCTAGGCCAAATTGGAGAGACCCCGCTGCGCGGAGATTGGATAACGATGAGGAGGAGTTCGCAATGCGTTCAAATCGAAGCTGGAGACCCCAGCCTAAGCTCGCCCTGGCCAGTTCCTGGCTCCTTGCAGCTGCTGTAACCCTCTGGGTTAGCAGTGCGCTAGGGGTCACGCGGGATCCGGTAGAGCACTTCTTCAACACCACTTTTGGCGATTTCAGTGAGGAGCTGGAGACGGCGAGGGCGGAGGGCAAGCAGGGTGTCTTGTTGATGTTCGAGATGGACGAGTGCCCTTTCTGCCACCGCATGAAGACCACCGTGCTCAATCAATCGGAGGTGCAGGACTACTTCCAGGAGCATTTCCTCATCTTTCCGGTGGATATCGAAGGGGACATTGAAATCACCGATTTCTCGGGCGACTCCATGAAGCAAAAGGACTTTGCGCTCAAGACGCATCGGGTCCGCGCCACGCCAGTCTTTGCCTTTTTCGACCTGGACGGGAACATGGTAGCGAGATACACAGGGGCTGCGCGGGACGCTGCGGAGTTCATGCTCTTGGGTACCTATGTCGTCGAAGGTCACTACAAAGACATGAGCTTTCCGCAATACAAGCGCGAGCGGCGCGAGACGGCCAAGAAGTGAGAAATGGGGCATGTCACCCTCTCAGAGGCTGTCTGAATATTGCAATCGCCCGAGCTGTAGGGGCGAATTCATTCGCCCTCTCGGCAGTGTTAAGGGCGACTAGAGTCGCCTCTACGAGGTTTGTCAGACAGCCTCTCAGCGTCGGTGTGCCCCGAGCTTGAGCGCCGGTCTAGCCGGATCGATTCATGATATCCGCGGTTTGGACGCCGCGATCGCCAGGAGTCCGAGATGGGAGATCATCAAGCAGAGCAACGCATCTGCTATCGCTGTCTAGTGGGTGGACGGGTGCAGGGGGTTTTCTTTAGAGCCTCTGCACGCGAGCAGGCGATGCGGCTCGGTGTGACAGGTTACGCGAGGAATTTGCCGGACGGCCGTGTCGAGGTTCTGGTGTGCGGGGATGCGCCGGCCGTGGCTCAGCTGCGCGATTGGCTGCGCACAGGGCCTGCGGCTGCTCGGGTCACGGGCGTTGCTTGCGAGCCTCTCGACTACCAGTCGTACGCCGATTTCACCATTGATTAGGCGATTGCCGGAAGATCGCTTTTCAGATGGCATCGGAGCGAGGTTCGCCTTCACGGAGCACCGGCGGTGCGACAGGGAAGGCGGGCCTCGAGACAAGTCAGCGAATATGGGCTTTGGTAGAAATCGCCTTAATAGCCGCCTACTTGGTGCAAGGGTAGTTCCGCGTAATGCTCCAGCCGCACGACCTTGGTCGCGAGGCTGCCGTCGGGATAGAGGGTCAGCTCACGGTACCCAGGTGGGCTGTCGTCGATCGCAAAATCCTTGCTGCCGGAGAGGAACTGAAAGCAGGTCGAAGGGGCGCCCAAAATTGAGCACTCGCCATGCTTGGCGCTAAAGGATTGATGGATGTGACCGAAAACGAGGGCCTTGATATGTGGATTGCGGTCGCAGAGCGCGATGAGTTCCGAGCCGTTATCGACGCCCATGGTGTCCATCCAGGCGCTCTGAATGGGTACCGGATGGTGGTGCAGAAAGATCGCCGTCGGCGCGCGATTCTCCTCTAGCAGGTCCTGAAGTTGATTCAGCTGCGCTGCGGTCAGGTGTCCACCCTCTTGTCCAGACACGCTTGAATCGAGGAAGACCAGATTCCAACTGCGGAGTCGCCTGAGCGCGACCGATCCCAAGGCGGCTGAACCAAGGTGCTCCTGCATGAGTCCCACGTCGTCGTGATTCCCTGCCACGCAATAGTGGGGTAAATCTGTCCGCTTCAGTGTCTCGCGCAGGTAGCGATAGCCTGCGGGCGTCTCATCGTGCACCAGGTCTCCGCTCACGACGATCGCGCTGGGTTGGGCATCGGATGATAGCGCAAGCTCTAGCACGGCCTCGAAGCTGCCGCGCGTCGTGATGCCCAGGAGCTGTCCGTGCGGATCGCCGAAGAGATGCAGGTCGGTCAATTGAAGCAGTCGAATCGGCATCTCGTTCTCGAGGGTCGCGACGTCGTTCTCTAGTTGGTGCGGATGATGAATATTAGCGACGATGTTTGGCTTGTTTGCCGGCATGAATCGTTCCCGATAATGAAGCTAGCGGGGATGGCTCAAGACTCGAAAGTCCCTGGGGTGCTGTTCTAGCAGCCACTGTCGTTGCTCACAATGAACCCGTTCACGCGCTCATAATAGTTATTCATCTAAGGCGGCTAGAGTGAGAGATTGGTCACAAGACGCAATCCCGTGACAGCTGCCGATTCGCCGAGACTCGGCCTCACAGGGTTTATCACCTGGTGGCGAATGGCTTGGCTAAAACCCTGTCCGACTTCAGCGGTGTCGCCACGACGGATGCCTGGATTTCCGCACCCTTGGGTAGGGCGGTTGGAAGCCGCTCAGGACGATTTCTTGGAACGCTTGATGGGCTCCTGGAAAGCCTGCCGCATGGGTCTTTAATTCCGACCGCAAGCCCGTACCTTCAACGTGACAGGGGAGCGGTCTCGGCCCATAAAGCAGGGCTATCGCTGTCATTGGAACAAACAATTTCTGCGAACTCAGTCACCGACTTACCTTGGCCCGCGTTCGCCGAGCCATCCAACCCACTTAACCATCTCGAGGAGAGCACTATGGATCTCAAGGGCAGCAAGACTGAAGAAAGCTTGAAAGAAGCCTTTGCTGGCGAGTCTCAGGCCAATCGTCGCTACCTCTACTTTGCCGCTAAGGCCGACGTTGAGGGCTACAATGACGTGGCCGCGGTCTTTCGGTCGACCGCGGAGGGCGAGACTGGTCACGCGCATGGTCATCTTGAGTACCTCGAAGCCGTTGGTGACCCCGCAACTGGGCTGCCGATCGGCGACACTTCGGATAACCTCAAGGCATCGATCGCTGGAGAGACGCACGAATACACGGACATGTACCCGGGTATGGCGAAGACGGCTCGCGACGAGGGCTTCGACGAGATCGCCGATTGGTTTGAGACCTTGGCCAAGGCCGAACGCTCTCATGCCAACAGATTCCAGAAGGCGCTGGATAATCTCGATGCCTGATTCTCGGCATTGAACCTTGGTAGCAAGAAGGGGGCGGTTACGCCCCTTTTTTTATGTCTGCCGCCATGGCTTTGGCGTGAAGGGCCTGTTTGCGAGTCGCTGATTCTGTGCTGACGTTCGTCGGTCGATGAGACGTGATACAGGGACAGGCTCTCTGCACCTGTCGATCGATATGCGGGATAATCGGACAGGCTCCTAGAGCGATATGCCGGGATCAGCCTGTGCTGCGCGCCTATCCCTGGGTGCTTTCAGGTTTCGATTCGCTCCCTAGCGGGGCGCGCTGCGCGCTCCACGGCTCCGGGCGATTTTCTGAACTCAAGGATCAGAGAGGCGAGTCGAATCCATGAGCTGTCTGCTTTCCCCTAGGCGTTTTGGGAGTTCGAGGATGCGCCGCTCGCTGTTCATCTTTTTCTTGGCTTCTGTCATCACATGTCTCGGGTGTGCTGGACCTGGAGGCGAAGCGTCCGATGCGGAGGAGCTTTCGGTGACCTGCCTCGTGAAGCCGGATGCCGGCCCATGCCGTCAGAACCAGATGGGATTCTATTTCGACTATCGCGATAATCGTTGTAAGTCGTTCAGATACGGCGGTTGCGGCGGCCGCGTCCCCTTTGCGTCAATGCGGGAATGCAGAGACTTTTGCGGTGCAGATTGAGCGACGCGGCGTAGATCATCGCGCCGCCCAGTCGATCGAGCAGGCATCACGGATCCTTTGAGCAAAGCGACGTGGGGGCGGGGGGGCCCCCCCCCGGGCGGGGGCGGGGGGGGGGGGCGGCCCCCCCCGCCCCCCGGGGGGGGGGGGGGGGGACGGGGG
>NZ_JAAIJR010000104.1 GCF_010915725.1 Thiorhodococcus mannitoliphagus | reverse complement strand
AGACAGCGAGGTCGGGCACGCCAAGGAGAGTGTCGGCTACATCCTGCTGAGCAACAGCGGCTCCGATCAGCCGTAGTCGTGAGATCGCCCAATGACTTGTCTCGACACCCAGCTTCCGTATCGCACCCCGCGAGCGGAAGCTGGGTTGGCGCGAATCCGCGCATAACCCAAGAGACGCCGATGAAGCTGGGGGCATCGCCAACTGCCCCACCCCAATTTGCGAGGGTCGTTCAGGCCAAAGCCAGAGTGGTTGATTGAGGCTTTCACCTAGGTGCTGCGAGGGGGGCTTGCAGGACGGATTTCTGGAATTTGGTTACAGCGCGGCTACCTGAGCAGCCGACAAAGAAAAAGGGCCTAGAGATCAAATCTCTAGGCCCTTTCTGTATGTGGTAGCGGGGGCAGGATTTGAACCTACGACCTTCGGGTTATGAGCCCGACGAGCTGCCTGACTGCTCCACCCCGCAACTGAGTTAACTATATTAGCTCCGGATCTCCGCCCTTGCAACCTTTTTTTACGATTCCCTGTCGCTTTGGTTAAGAATCTGCACTGACCTCGACCAGCACTCAGCACTCAGCACTCAGCACTCAGAGCGTCTTCAAATATTCTAACAAAGCGGCACGCTCCTCGCGCGTCAGCGCATCCCCGAAACCGTGGCCCTGGTTACCGTAACCAGGCTGAGTCGTGTCGTAGATACGGTTGCGCTCGCTCCAGCTCATGGCAGCAGCCTTGCCCCGTTCTAGCGTCCTATAGGTCCAGCCCACCCCTTCCTGATCATAGGCTGGCCGCTCAGTGCCTTCCCGATCGAATTCCCAATAGGTCGGGCGCTGGCGACTGTCGAGCAAGGCTTCGAGTGTCGGGACAGATGCATTGTGCAGGTAGGGAGCCGTCGCCCAAACACCGTCGAGCGGCGGCGCAATATAGCCAAGGGCAGGTGCCGCCTGGGAGAACTCCCCATAGAAGGAGTCCTGAAACCACTTCAGGAATCGATCTGCCTCGCTGAAGCCCCTCCGAGCGAGCAGCGGATCGGTCTCGACCTTCCCCAGCGCCACGACCCGATTCGGGTATCTTTCATCGCCTTCGTAGACCCCATGGCACTCCTTGCAGGTCTTCAGAAACACACCACGACCCTGGCGCGCGAGACCGGCGTCGATATCGTATGGATAGGTCGGCGGCTCCAGACTTGTGAGATAGGCACGCACATCGACGAACCAGGCGTCGATCTCAGCCGCCTCCTCCACAGCGTCAGTGCAGGCCGTCGCTGCGAGGATCATGTAGCGGACATGATCGCCGCGTCCCTCGGCGTTGTAGAAGACTGCATGCTTCTTGCCGAGGTTCCAAAGCGGCGGCACGCTCAGGGGCAAAGGGTTTTCTGGCGGCGGCTCAATGCGTGGCTGCTTCGACCAGGCCAGGGTCTGCGGGTCCAGGTGTGCCATCAAGGCCAAGGTGATGTTGTTCGCGGAATTCACGCCGACCGTATCCGTCATCATGTAGTCAGCGATCGCGGTAATGCGGTCTGACCAGCGCCGCCACTCGGCACGCTCGGCCGCGCTCATCTCGATCGCCGCAGTTGCCTCGACCGCGATCAAGGGATCGCGCGTCATGTCCAGAAACTCGTTACCGAGACCGATGATCACCTCATCGTCGAGCACAGCCGCGTGGCAGCCCAGACAGTTCGACGTCACGATCTCGACGCCGGACGCAGCGGTGACCGCCGTCAATGGATAGGGCAGCTCGGCGTTCCGGCCAAGGCGACCGACCAGCCTTGGCTGAGGCGTCATCGCGTCAGTCGCCAAGGTCTGGCGATAGACGCGATAGGGCACACCGCAAGTCACGGCGGACTTGTTGAGCAAGGCATGGCGCCCCGCCTCGGCATCCCCTGCCCGCTGTGGCGCGGCCGGCACGCGTCCGACCTCCGCCTTGTAGATGCCATCCTGCTCTTGCACGCCCTGCTCGCACCCGGTCAGCGCTGCGGCGCTCAAGCACACCAGCAGGGCAAAGGCGCGCGCGGGGACGAGGGCGACAATCCAAGACTGCGTGCGATGGGACATCGGCCCCCTGAGCGGAGTCGCAAATGATTCAAGGTTGGCGATCAAATAGGGCCGGAAAGTCCCAAGCAAATGCCTCGGACCCAAAGGCGACAGCGGCGCGCCTGGCCCAATCGGCGAGAAGTGTGACCGAGTCGGGTCCTAGGCGAGGGGGCGAAAGGAGTAGACTCTAGGCAGCGGACATGCTGATAGGAACCGCGATTCGCGGTGCTCCCAGGGTGCTCGCACTAGCGGGAGGAAAACGAAGATGATGCTTCACATCCAGCCGGATTCCCTGTGCTACATCATCGGAAAGGCCCGAGAGTTTCAGGCCAAGGAAGAGGTTGTCCTACCGGACACGCCCTCCAGTCCCAGCGAGGACTGGGCGCTGCAAATCCTCGCCGATCACAGCGAGGACTACAGCCTGCGAGAGATGACCGGAGCGATTGGCGAGATGAGCGAGCGCCAGCGTGCCGAACTGGTCGCCCTGATGTGGGTCGGGCGCGGCGACTACAGCATCGAGGAGTGGGAGACCGCCGTGGACGACGCCATTGGCGACTATTCGCTCAACGCCGCCGGCTATCTGCTCTCCCATCCGATGGTCTCGGACGACCTGGAAGAAGGGCTGATTGCCCACGGTTACTCCTGTCAGGACTAGCCGCCGGACGCCATCGCGGACAAGGCGTCAGAATGCCTTTAGACCCAGGACGTCCTGCATATCGAACTGACCCTTGTCCCTTGCGGCGATCCAGCCTGCCGCGCGCACTGCTCCCCGCGCGAACGTCATGCGACTCGATGCCTTGTGCGCGATCTCCACGCGCTCGCCCTCGGCGGCGAACCAAACGCTATGCTCGCCAACCACGTCTCCGGCCCGAATGGTCTCGAAGCCGATGGCCTCGCGGCTGCGCGCCCCTGTGTGACCCTCGCGTCCGTAGACTGCGACCTCTTTGAGATCACGATCCAGCGCGGCGGCAATGACCTCGCCCATGCGCAGCGCCGTGCCCGAAGGGGCGTCCACCTTATGCCTGTGGTGTGCCTCGATGATCTCGATGTCGACGTCATCGCCCAGCACCCGTGCCGCGATGTCCAGGAGCTTCAAGCAGAGATTGACACCCACACTCATGTTGGGAGCGAAGACGATACCCATCTGCTCCCCGGCGGCGGCAATGGCGGCGCGCTGCCTTTCGTCCAGGCCGGTGGTGCCGATCACCATGCGCTTGCCGGCGGCCCGGCAAAGCTCCAGATGCGCAAGCGTCGCGGTCGGGGTGGTGAAATCGATGAGCACATCGAAATCGTCCATCACATCGGCCAGGTCAGAGACCAAGACGACCTCAAGCCGCCCGACGCCCGCGAGTTCGCCCGCATCGGTGCCGAGCAAGGAACTTCCCGCCTGCTCGGTCGCGGCTCCAAGACGCAGGCCATCGGCCTCGGCCACCGCCTGCACCAAGGTGCGCCCCATGCGCCCGCCAGCCCCGGCGACGGCAATTCGTATATCGGTCATACGCGATGTCCTAGAAAGTCTGATCGTTCCGGCTTCGGACAGGTTCCTAAGGATTCAGAGCCCCATCTTTTCGAAAAAGCTCTTGACCCCATCGAGCCAGCTATGCGACTGCGGGTTGTGCCGGGAGCCGCCTTCTTGGACGCTGGACTCGAACTCACGCAGCAGCTCCGCTTGCCGGTCCGTCAGATTCACCGGCGTCTCGAGCGTCACGCGGCAGATGAGATCACCGACAACACCGCCGCGCACCGGCTTCACGCCCTTGTTGCGCACCCGGAACATCTTCCCAGTCTGGGTCCCAGCGGGAATCTTGAGCATCACCTTGCCGTCCAGCGTGGGCACCTCCATGTCGCCGCCCAGCGCCGCCGTGACGAAGCTAATCGGCACCTGGCAATAGAGGTTGCTGTCCTCGCGGGTGAAGATCGGGTGCTCCATGACCTGGACCTGGACATAGAGATCTCCTGGAGGACCACCCTGATCACCACGCTCGCCCTCGCCGGCGAGTCGAATGCGATCACCGGTATCGACGCCTGCCGGCACCTTGACCGAGAGCGTCTTCTCTTCCGGGATGCGTCCACGGCCCCGACAATGGCTGCAGGACTCCTCGATGACCGAGCCAGAGCCACGACACTCCGGACAGGTCTGCTGGATCGAGAAGAAGCCTTGCTGCATGCGCACCTGGCCCATGCCGCCGCAGGTCGGACACTGCTTTGGCTTAGTCCCGGGCTTAGCGCCCGTGCCGCCGCAGAATTGGCAGTCCACCTGGGTCGGAATACGAATCTTGACCTCTTTGCCGGCGACCGCCTCTTCCAGGGTCAGCGAGAGATCGTAGCGCAGATCGACGCCGCGCTGGGTGCGACGCCCCCCTGCACCGGCACGCCCGCCGAAGATATCGCCGAAGACATCCCCAAAGATGTCCGAGAATGAGCCTGCCCCCGCGAAGTCGCCCGGGCCGAAACCGCCAGCACCGGCTTCCACGCCCGCATGCCCGAACTGGTCATAGGCGGAGCGTTTCTTGGGATCGCTCAGCACATCGTATGCGAGCTTGGCTTCCTTGAACTTAACCTCAGCATCGGCGTCGCCCGTGTTGCGGTCGGGATGATGCTTCATCGCCAAACGCCGAAAGGCCTTCTTGATGTCACCTTCGCTCGCGTTGCGTTGAACCCCGAGCACTTCGTAATAGTCGCGCTTTGCCATGTAATCTACTTCCAGCTTCCAGCCACCGAAATCATCCGGCTCCAACCAAGGCGATTCGCGTCAACCTTCACACCATCCGACTTGCATCGACGCCGGCCTTCCGTGTCGAGCCGACGGTCACATAGGTGTCTACGCTTCCGCCAGCCCTCTCTAAGAAGGTCAAGGTCAATCCTGCATCATCGCGCCTGAAAGTCTTCGTCAATCGCCCAAACAGAAAGCGTACGGACGTTGCTCACGCCAGTACGCTTTCTTGATCACGATAGGACGCCAGTGGCTAGCCCATCACCTCACTTCTTGTCGTCTTTGACCTCTTCGAACTCGGCATCGACGACATCGTCCGCGTTCGCACCGCCCTGAGCACCGCCCGGTTGGCCATCGCCCGCGCCGGCCGCCCCAGGACCCGCCGCAGAGGCACCGGCGTCGCCGGCATCCGCGTAGAGTCGTTCGGCCATCTTGCCAGAAATCTCGCCAAGCTTCTGGGTCAAGGACTCGATCTTGTCCTTGTCCTCGCCTGACATCGCCTCTTCCAGCTCCTTGATGGCTGCCTCAATGGAGTCTTTCTCGCCGCTTTCCATCTTCTCGCCGAGCTGCTCCATCGACTTGCGCGTCGCGTGGATCATGCCATCGGCCTGGTTGCGGGCGGCAACCAGCTCGTGGAAGTGGCGGTCATCCTCGGCATGTGCCTCGGCGTCCTTGACCATTTGCGCAATCTCCTGGTCCGAAAGACCGGAAGACGCCTTGATGATGATCGACTGCTCCTTGCCCGTCGCCTTGTCCTTCGCGGAGACGTTCAGGATACCGTTGGCATCGATGTCGAACTTGACCTCGACCTGCGGCACACCGCGCGGCGCCGGCGGGATGTCGCTGAGATCGAAGCGGCCGAGCGACTTGTTGCTGGCCGCACGCTCGCGCTCACCCTGCAGGACGTGCACGGTCACAGCGGTCTGATTGTCGTCGGCGGTCGAGAAGACCTGCTGGGCGGAGGTCGGGATGGTGGTGTTCTTCTCGATCAGCTTGGTCATGACACCGCCCAGGGTCTCGATGCCGAGGGAGAGCGGCGTGACATCCAGCAGCAGCACGTCTTTGACCTCGCCGCCCAGGACACCGCCCTGGATGGATGCGCCGATGGCGACGGCCTCGTCAGGATTGACGTCCTTGCGCGGGGCCTTGCCGAAGAACTGCTCGACCTTCTCCTGCACCTTGGGCATGCGGGTCTGGCCGCCGACCAGGATGACCTCGTTGATCTCGCCCGCAGTCAAGCCGGCATCCTTGAGCGCGATGCGGCAGGGCTCCATGGTCCGCTCGATCAGATCCTCGACCAGCGATTCCAGCTTGGCGCGGGTCAGCTTCACATTGAGGTGCTTGGGACCGGTCTGATCCGCTGTGATGTAAGGCAGGTTGATATCGGTCTGCTGGCTCGAGGACAGCTCGATCTTGGCCTTCTCGGCAGCCTCTTTGAGACGCTGCAGGGCCAACGGGTCGTTACGCAGATCGAAGCCCTGGTCCTTCTTGAAGACCTCGACCAGGTGGTCGATGATCCGCATGTCGAAGTCTTCGCCGCCCAGGAAGGTGTCGCCGTTGGTGGACAGCACCTCGAACTGGTGCTCACCCTCGATCTCGGCGATCTCGATGATGGAGACGTCGAAGGTGCCGCCGCCCAGGTCATAGACCGCAATCTTCTGATCGCCGCGCTGCTTGTCCATGCCGTAGGCCAGGGCTGCTGCGGTCGGCTCGTTGATGATGCGCTTGACCTCGAGACCGGCAATCCGCCCGGCATCCTTGGTGGCCTGACGCTGCGAGTCGTTGAAGTAGGCCGGAACCGTGATGACGGCCTCGGAGACCGTGGTACCGAGATAATCCTCGGCGGTCTTCTTCATCTTCTGCAGGACCTTGGCCGAGATTTCCGGCGGGGCCATCTTCTTGCCGTTGACATCGACCCAAGCATCGCCGTTGTCAGCCTTGACGATCTTGTAGGGGACCATGTCCTTGTCCTTGCCGACGACCTGGTCCTCGAAACGACGACCGATGAGCCGCTTGATGGCAAAGAGCGTATTGGCGGGATTGGTCACCGCCTGACGCTTCGCTGACTGGCCGACCAAGACCTCGCCATCACCCGTGTAGGCGATGATCGAAGGGGTGGTGCGATCACCCTCGGCGTTCTCGATGACCTTGACATTGTCGCCTTCCATCACGGCGACGCATGAGTTCGTCGTGCCGAGGTCGATGCCGATGATTTTTCCCATTAGAGTATTCTCCGAAATAGCGTTTTTGGCGCAGCGACGCCAAGTTGTCCAATCAGTTGGGGAGAAGCCCCACGCCCTTCAAGCCTGTGCTCAGGAGCCCTGCTGGGACACCATGACCAGGGCCGGCCGCACCAGACGCCCGTTGAGCGTGTACCCCTTTTGGATGACCGCGACCACGGTGTTCGGCGGCACGTCATCCCGCGGCTGCATCGACATCGCCTGGTGGAACTCGGGATCGAACGGCTGCTCCATGGGTTCCACCGGCACGACGCCGAACTTCTCCATCACGTCGCCAAGCAGCTTCAGTGTCAGCTCGGTGCCCTCGCGCAGCTTGCCGATGTCGGCAGCCTGGTCCAGTGCGGCGTCGTGGCCCAACTCGAGGCTGTCGCGGACCTGCAGCAGCTCGCGCACGAAGCCGTCGAGCGCAAACTTGTGTGCCTTCTCCAACTCGCTTGTGTGGCGCCGTTTGAGATTCTCGGTATCTGCACGCACGCGCAGAAGCTGGTCGCGCTGCTCAGCCGCCTCGGCGCGCGCCGCCTCAAGCGCCGCACGCAGCTCCTCCACCGACTCGGACTCGGTGGCGGCGAGCGGGTCCGACTCCACGCCGGAAGGGTCCGAACCCTGGTCCGCCGCCGTCGCCTCCATGTAAGCATCCACCGCTGCGCGCATGACTGCGTCTTCTGATGAAGGGGCTTCCTGCTCCGCAGACTCCACGTTATGTGGATCCGATTTCATCAATTACCTCCAGTTCTCTTCGATTGGCCCGGCCCCGGCGTCGCACATGGGCGCACGACCGCCAGGCCAGTGGAATCTTGCTCGAGGCCTATTGCCTCAGCGCGGCGGCCAGCAGCCGCCCAGTAACGTCGACGATTGGAATGACGCGCTGATAGTCCATGCGCGTCGGCCCGATGACCCCCAGTACCCCCACCACCCGTTCTTCCACCCGATAGGTCGTGGTGACCAGGCTGCAGTCACCCAGCATGTCGTAGCCGGACTCTTCGCCGATAAAAATCTGCACACCGTCCGCCGCGATACAGCGATCCAAGATGTGCAGGATCTCGCGCTTCTGGTTGAAGGCATCGAAGAGTTGCTTGAGGCGATCCATGCTGGCCAGCTCCCCGAATTCCATTAGATTCGTCTGCCCGGCAATGTAGCAATCGTCCTTCGCCTCAGCCGTCTCGACCACGCCTTGGGCGATCGACATCGCCTGCATCATCATCTGGTCCATGTGAGCGTGCGTCTGCTTGAGATCGTCCAGCAGACGCTTGCGGATTTGGCCGAGATCCTGACCAGTAAAGATCTCGTTGAGATAATTCGCGGCCTGCTCGAGCTGAGACGGCGCGAAATTCTTGTCGATGTTGACGATGCGGTTGTGGACCTCACCATCGCTCGTCACCAAAATGGCCAAGACACGCTTGTCCGACAAAGGTAGCAGCTCGATCTGGCGAAAGAGGTGTCGCTCGTGACGCGGCAACATCACGACGCCCGCCAAGTGCGTGATCCCAGACAAGAGGTTCGAGGCCGTCTCGACCAAGGACTTCGGGTCCATGCAGACATCGAAGCGCGTTCGCAACGAATCGACGTCTCGATCCGATGGCGGCCGCACGGTCAGCAAGGAGTCGACGAACAACCGATACCCAGCAACGGTCGGCACGCGCCCCGCCGAGGTGTGCGGCGAGACGATGAGCCCCAAATCCTCTAAGTCCGCCATGACATTGCGAACCGTGGCGGGACTCAGGTCCAGACCTGTATCCTTCGCCAAAGTCCGCGAGCCAATCGGCTGACCATCTTTGATATAGCGCTCGACGAGCGCCTTCAGGAAATGCAGCGCCCGCTCGCTGGCCATGGTCCCCGCGTGCAAGGAGTCGCTTTCCGTTTTCTTCTTAGTGCCCACAATGATGACGACGTCCACAACTCTGGTTACGGCTCGCGCCCGATTTGGTTAGCACTCACCGCGATGGAGTGCTAACACGTGAATTTAGGGATTCAACCCAGTGCTGTCAAGGCTCATGCCGCAGCGCACATGCTCAGAACACGCTATTGGCGCACTTCGAGGCACGTGCTACCGTCTCGAAAATCCAGCGGCGAACCCGCCAAGGGGACGGCCGTGGGTGTCAATAGCGCGCCCATCCTGACAGCAAAGCTGCTGGCCTGGACCTAAACCCCCGCGCAAGTCAGCGGGTATGAGCTTTGACAGAAATCGCCTAAGATCCCGGATCATGTGACGTCCACCCTGTGAATCCCGCGCGAACAGCACTGCGTGCGGGTCCAGGGGTTTCCGGTAAGCCGCTAGAGCCGACTGTTTCACGGTAAAAGAATCCATGCCGCCCTTCTCCACCGTCGGCATCATCGCCAAACAAGGTGACCCCGAGCCTGTCCGCGCGACCCTGCGCCAGCTCCGCGAGCATTTGAGCGCCCGCCGGGTCGAGGTCCTGCTGGATGCCGAGAGCGCACACTTATTAGAAGCTGCGGTCGACGCCGCTCAGCCGATCGACCAGATCGGCGCGCGCTGCGACCTCGTCATCGTCGTCGGCGGCGATGGCACCCTCCTCCATGCCGCGCGCAGCATGTCGTCGTTCGGCGTGCCGCTCATGGGGATCAATCTCGGTCGTCTCGGCTTTCTCGTCGACGTATCGCCCGAGGATATCCAGTCCGCGGTCGATCAGATCCTGGCCGGCGAGCTGATCTCCGACACCCGCTCCATGCTCAGCGCCCGTGTTCTCGGCGCGCCGGAGGGCGGCGAGACCCACGCAGCACTGAACGACGTCGCCATCCACAAGTGGAATACGGCACGCATGATCGAGCTTGAGATCTACATCGACGGCGCCTTCGTCAGCGCGCAGCGATCGGACGGGCTCATCATCGCAACACCAACCGGCTCGACCGCCTATGCACTCTCGGGGGGCGGCCCCTTGGTCGACCCGGCATTGGACGCCATTCTGCTGGTGCCGATCTGCCCACACGATTTGAGCAACCGCCCACTGGTCGTGCCTGGCGACCGCCAGATCGAGGTTCGGGTTCACGCCCAGGACGTTGGCCACGTGCAGGTGAACTGTGACGGCCAGAACGAGATCCGGCTCGCGGCCCAAGGCCGCGTGCTGATCGCGCGCCACCCGGATCCGGTGCGTCTCCTGCATCCGAAGGGCCACGACCACTACGACATCTTGCGCGCCAAGCTGCACTGGGGTGGTCACAATTCGATGCGAGCCAAGCCATGCTGACACATTTGCAGGTCAGGGATCTGGCCATCGTCAGTCACCTCGAGCTGGATTGCCGCCAGGGAATGACCGCCCTCACCGGCGAGACGGGCGCGGGCAAGTCCATCTTGATCGACGCACTGGGGCTGGTGCTGGGTGACAAGGCCCAAGCCTCCATGATCCGCGTCGGCTCCGAGCGCGCGGAGATCCTCTGCGAAGTCGATCTCGGGGCCGCACCCATGGCGCGCGCTTGGCTCGCCGAGCAGGGGCTGGATGATGAGGATCTCTGCATCATCCGCCGGCTCATCGTGCGCGAGGGGCGCTCGCGGGCCTTCATCAACGGGCGGACCGTCTCGGGCGCACAGCTGCGCGATCTCGGTGACCGCTTGATCGACATCCACGGCCAGCATGAGCATCAGTCACTCATGCGCGCGAGCGCGCAGCGCGACCTCTTGGATGCCTATGGCGGCCATGTCGCCAAGACCACGGCGACCGCGGGCACCTTTCGCGCCTATCGCGATCTGGATCAGCGGCTCACCGAACTGGAGACCGCCAGCCAAGACCGCGCCGACCGCCTGGAGCTGCTGCGTTTTCAGGTCGAAGAGCTGAGTGCGCTCGGCATGAGCGCCGAGGACATCGAGCAGCTCGACCACGAGCAGCGTCGGCTCAGCCACCTCGACCGGCTGCAAGCGACCACAGGCGGCATCCTGCAGGCACTGTCAGAGGGCGAGCCCTCTATCGCCGATCAGCTCAGAATCGCGACTAACGACGTCGCGGAGATGGCCGCCATCGACCCTGAACTCAGCGAGAGCCGGGATCTGCTCGAGACGGCGACCATCCATGCCGGCGAGGCGGCCGCGGGCCTGCGCCACTACCTCGACGGCCTGGATCTGGATCCCGCCGCGCTGCGCGAGGTGGAAACGCGGCTCGCACAGGTCCACGACCTGGCGCGCAAGCACCGCGTCTTCCCCGTCCAACTTCCGGAGCTGCTGGCAGAGCGGCAAGCCGAGCTGGAGCGCCTAGAACAGGCCGGCGTGACCCTGGGCGACCTACGCCAGCGCCGCACGGCAGCGTGGCAGGCGTTCATGGAACAGGCCCAAGCCCTGACCGCGGAGCGCAGCGCCGCCGCCGAGCGGCTCTCCAAGACCGTGACCGAGGCGATGCAGCAACTCGGGATGACGGGCGGGCGCTTCAGCATCGAGCTGGAGGCGCTCGCGGAAGCGCGCATCGGCGCGAGCGGCTTGGAGCGGGTCGAATTTCTGGTCAGCGCAAACCCGGGGCAGCCCCTGCAGCCGCTCGCCAAAGTGGCCTCCGGCGGCGAGCTCTCGCGCATCAGTCTTGCGATCCAGGTCGCAACCGCCGAGTGCGGTAGCGTGCCAACATTGGTGTTCGACGAGGTCGACGTCGGCATCGGTGGCGGCGTCGCAGAGATCGTCGGACGTCTGCTACGCGGGTTGGGCGAATCGCGCCAAGTGCTCTGCGTCACCCACCTACCCCAGGTCGCCGCCCAGGCGCATCATCAACTGCGCGTGCGCAAGGAGGCTGTCGAGGGTCAGACCCACACCCGCATCGAGCCACTCGACGATCAAGCACGGGTCGACGAGATCGCGCGCATGCTCGGCGGAACCGAGATCACCGCGCGAACGCGCGACCACGCCAGCGAGATGCTTGGATGGGTGAGCGGATGATCGCGAGGTCTCTGACATCACAGGCCACGACCAGCCCCAAGGAGGCGAGAGCATGATCAAGAAGATCACCGTCGAGCAGCTCCAGGTCGGCATGTATGTGCAGGATCTCAATTGCGGCTGGATGGAACACGGCTTTCTCCGCAACCGTTTCCTCGTCAAGGGTGACGATGTCCTTTCGCGCATCCGCGATATCGGCATCCGCGACCTCTACATCGACACCGAGCGCGGCCTGGATGTCTCACAGGCGCCCACTGAGCTAGAGGTCGAAGAGGCCCTGGAGCAGGATCTCGTCCAGGTCGTCGCCGAAGAAGGTCCGCCCGAAGAGCACAAGGTCTCGCTGGCGGAGGAGCGCGTCCAGGCCCGCCGCATCCAGAACGAGGTGCTCGGGCTCTTAAGCGGAATCAGCGCGGACATGCGCCAGAAGCGACCGCTCAGCCTGGAGCACGTCACGCCCTTGGCAGACGACTTGGTCGCCTCAGTCTGCCGCAATCCCGATGCCCTCATGGGATACTCGCGCGTCCGCCGTCTAGGGCGCTACCAGCTCGAGCACGGCGTCAACGTCTCTACCCTCATGGTCGCCTTCGGACGCACGCTCGGACTCGACCGCGACGTCTTGAGCGCCCTGGCCATCGGCGGCCTCCTGCACGACATTGGCAAGACCTACCTACCGGCGGCGCTGCTGAACAAACCAGGACAGCTAAGCGAATCCGAGCTAACCCAGATGCGCGAGCATGTCGCGCACGGCTTTCGTGCCGCCGTCGCCATGCCCAACATGCCCAAGATCGCCCTGGCCATCATCGCCGAGCATCACGAGCGCATGGACGGCAGCGGCTACCCCAACCGCCGCAAGGGCGAGCAGATCTCCCGCTACGGTCAGATGGCTGCCATCGTCGACGTCTACGACGCCATCACCTCGGCGCGCATTTACAGCAGCAAGGCGATGGAGCCGCACGAGGCGCTGCGCAAATTGCTGGAGTGGAGCAGCTATCATTTCAATCCGGAGTTGGTCCAGCACTTCATCCGCTGCGTGGGCATCTATCCGGTTGGAACACTGGTGCGGCTGCGCAGCGACCGGCTCGCCGTCGTGGTCGAGTCCAGCCGCGAGGGCCCCTTCCATCCCGTCGTCCGAGTCGTCATGGATACCCAGAAGCGCTATCTGAGCATTCACGACATCGACCTCTCAAAACTCACCGTGGACTCTGAAGAGCGCATTCTGAATGCCGAACTGCCCAGCCGTTGGGGCATCGACCCGATTCAGGTTCTGCAGCTTCCCTCCAGCTAGCTCAGGCTAATAACCGCCAAAAGGGTGAACGCAAAGTCCGTCACTGAGCACCGCACAAGGCGCAAGAAGCGAGGCAGACCGACCTCAACACCGATCGGTTTCCCGACATCAACCGGAACAGCCGCTCCAAGCCTGCGTAGCCAGGCCATCCTGGCCTGGTTTGCCAGGGCTGGAAACCCTAGCCACATAAAACCGATAGGTGGTGAGGCAGACCGACAACAACCTGAGTAATCGTACGGACTTGGCGAATGCGTTAAATCCCTTATAATATCAGGCTTGTAGGCACCTGCCCTTTAGGTAGCCGATGCCATACTTCAGAAAGCCCCGAGTCAAGCACTGGGCAAGACCAAATCAATAGGTCCATAATGAAGCCCAGAGGGTTTCCGGATGTACTGGGTACTTTAAGAAGAGACCGAGAGCGACTGTCGCCGTCCGGCCTGGCCGGCATGCGACAAACTCAATGGAGGTAAGGCAGTCATGCCGATGATTACGTCGTTTATCGAGAGCGAGGATAGGCTCGACCTTTCTTTTCATGGTGATCTCGATCTCACGATCACCCAAGAAGTTTGTCAGCTGTTCGCCAAGATTCCATCGACGTTAAAGACTTGCATCTTGGACTTGACGGAACTCGACCGCGTGTTCGACTCCGGGATGGCGCTACTCTGGCTGCTCAACGAGCAACTGCAGCGCATCGGTGCCACCGTCGTCGTCCTCACGGATCGCCCCGAGATTCTAAAACGGCTTCCACGCATCATGAGCAATGCCTTGAGCGTTGTCCCTCAAGACACCGAAATGGCCGCCTACACCCGCTAGCCACCTGCGATCTCCGCACCCTGCTGGATAAGGGACAGGGACGTCCCGCAAAGCCCTCCGGGCGCCCAACCAAGGACAGGACGCGGCACCCACCAAGATTTCCTACCGCGAATCCCAAAGCCCTGAATCACGAAGCACTTCTGGGCTTCGCCTTAGCCGTCAGCGACCAGCGCAGCTGCTGCTACCCCATGTCGGCCCATCCCTTGGAAAGCGCTCATCAATTGTTTCCCGATGCGAGCGATGCCGCCCGAAATCCCCCCTGGCCCCCCTTTGCGAAAGGGGGGAAGTTGTTGATGGTCACTTTCTTGGATCAGCGAATCGCGGCCGGCTATCTGAGCGGCATCTGCAGGATTTCTTCAGGCTCGATACGCCAGCGCTGGGGGGACTCGGCGTTCAGGATGCGATCCTCACGCCCCTTTCTCTGCCGAGCAAGATCGAGATCCTCAATGGGCAGATAGCGGCGATGCTTGGCATCCATGACCACACGGATGACAGGATGGAAGAGTTCCTCCCGGCCGGTCTCCATGACCACGCCCAGCCGCCCACTCTCGAGCAGCACCAGGGTCCCTACGGGATAGATGCCGACACAGCGGATGAATTGCTGAACCAGCTGCGGATCGAAGTGATGAGCGCCCCACTCCAGCAGCTTGCGGAGTGCCTGGTGCGGCTCCATGCCTTTGTGATAGACCCGATCTGACGTGATCGCGTCATAGACATCGACGATCGAAGCCATTTTCCCGGCTAGCGTAATCCCCTTGAGATCCTTCTTGTCCGGATAGCCGCTGCCATCGGCGCGTTCATGGTGCTCTGCGGCGACCGCCAGGGCGGCCGCTGGAAACCCTGGAATCCTCGCCAGGGTGTCACGACTGTGGACCACATGGCTGCGCATCACGACGAACTCCTCGTCGGTCAGCTTGCCCGGCTTATTGAGAATCTCCGACGGGACCAGGATCTTGCCGATATCGTGCAGCAAGGCCCCCATGCCGATCTCATGGATCAGCGTTCGGTCCAGCTCGAGACTGCGCGCGAATGAGACCATGAGCACGGAGACATTGACCGAGTGCTCGAAGGTATAGCGATCCATGCGCCGGATGCGCGCCAAGCCCATGAGCGCGTTCGGGTTGCGGAAGATCGAGCCGACCATGGCGCTGACCACCGGCTGCGTCCGCTCCAAGTCGATCTGACGACCGAGCCGCACGTCCTCCATGAGACCGGCGACCAGATTGACCGCCTCGGTGTGAATGCGCTTCGCCTGAACACGCTCCTCGGCCAGGGAGACCGGGCGCGCGTCCGGTTGCTCGTCTTGTGCGATCTGGCTCAGGTCGTCCTCCAACCCGGCGATGACCTCAGCCTCGGTCGGCGCCGCGACGACATCGGCGCCCTTTTCCGAATCGATATAGAGTTCGCGCGTCCCGGTGCGCCGGATCTGCTGCAGCGTCTCCTGAGATTTCACCGCGAACTGGCTGCGGAGAAAGCCGTGGTCCATCCAGCCGCAGTTGAGATCATGCACGTACATCCCGACCTGCAGCTGCTCGATAGCGATCTTCTTGATCATTGGCGGAACAAGGGGCTCTACAGCATTCCAATTAAACTCAGAGTATCACGGAAATCGAATCGTCATGTTGTGGCCCAGGTCGTGATTCTGGCTTGCAGAATCCTCTGGGATGAGGCCGCAGCATCCCTGCCCGGCCCGGCCCCAACCACCTAGCGTCAGGCGGCCCGCGCCGTCGCGACTTGCGCACGATTCAGCGCGGAGATAACGGCGCGCAGCGACGCGGCAAGGGTATCTCGGTCGATGGCCGCGCCCGCAACCCGGTCGCCGTCGATCTCCAGTTGCACATAGGCCGCCGCCTCCGCGTCCGTGCCCTCGCCGAGTGCGTGCTCTTGGTAATCGACGACACTCAGCCGGCGCCCGCTCCAGCGCGTCCAGGCGTCCACGAAGGCGGCGATGGCGCCCTGCCCCTCGCCATGCAGGGTGCTCACGCCGCCAGCCCCGCGGATACGCACCTCGATGCGGTCGTGACCGTTGCGATCCAAGCGGTAACCCAGCAAGGAATCCGGCGCCTGGTCCGCGATGAAGGACCGCTCGAAGACCTCGCGAATGCTAGCCGCATCCATGACGCCGCCCCGCGCCTCGGTCTCGCGCTGGACCAATCTGGCCAGTTCCACCTGCATCCAGCGCGGCAGCACCAAGCCGTACTCGCGCTCCAGCACGAAGGCCACACCGCCCTTGCCTGATTGGCTGTTGACCTGGATGACCGCCTGATAGCTGCGGCCGACGTCCTGAGGGTCAATGGGCAGATAGGCCACCTGCCAGGCGGTGTCATCGCCTTGACGCCCCAAGCACTTACGGATGGCATCTTGATGACTACCGGAGAAGGCCGTGTAGACCAGCTCACCGACCCAGGGATGTCGCGGATGCACGGGCAGCCCGGTGCATTGGGTATAGACCTCGATGATCTCGTCGGGCCGGCTCAGGTCCAAACCGGGGTCGATGCCCTGGCTGTACAAGTTCATCGCCAGCGTCAGAAGATCGGCGTTTCCAGTACGCTCGCCGTTCCCCAGCAGGGTGCCCTCGACACGGTCCGCGCCAGCCAAGAGCGCCAGTTCCGATGCGGCAACCGCGCCGCCACGGTCGTTGTGCGTATGCACCGAGAGCAGGATGCCCTCCCGCCGACTGATGTGCGTGGCGAAATATTCCACCTGATCGGCGAAGACGTTCGGGCTCGAAACCTCCACCGTCGCCGGCAGATTGATGATGCAAGGACGCTCAGGCCTTGGCTGCCAGACCTCCAGCACCGCGTCGCAGACCTCGACCGCATAGTCCGGCTCAGTGGCGGAGAAGCTCTCCGGCGAGTATTGGAAGGTCCAGCGCGTCTGCGGATACTCGTCCGCCATCTCCCGCACCCAGGCCGCGCCTTGACGCGCGATGGCCTTGACGCCCTCGCGGTCCTGACCAAAGACCCACTCGCGCTGTGCCGGCGAGGTCGAGTTGTAAACATGCACAATCGCCTGACGCGCCCCGCGCAGCGCCTCATAGGTGCGCCGAATCAGCGCCTCCCGCGCCTGGACCAGAACCTGAATGGTGACATCCTCTGGAATCTGGTCCGCCTCGATCAGCCAGCGCACGAAATCATAGTCCGGCTGACTCGCCGCCGGAAAACCCACCTCGATCTCTTTGAAGCCGAGCCTGACCAGCAGCCCCCAGAGACGCTGCTTCTGCACCACGCTCATCGGTTCGAAAAGCGCCTGATTCCCATCGCGCAGGTCCACACTGGCCCATAGGGGCGCCGCTTGGATGGTGCGATTCGGCCATTGGCGATTGGGCAAGTCCACCACCGGGCCAGGGCGGTATCGACGGTGGTCGAAGCTGCTCATGGGGGTTCTCCTTAAGGTTTTACCTTCAATGATGCCTATAAGCATATGAACAATAATGATCTCGCCTGCTCCAAGACGCAGCGATGCCCAAATGGCATCGGGCGCCTGGATTCTGCCTGGTCCGCCGCCTGGGTAAGGCCGGGGCCGCTCCTTTCCGGGTTGGGAATGGGAGCCTGGTTGACGCACGCCTGGTGGGCGCTTGTCTGAGCGTCGGCCGGTCAGCCGACGATTGATAGCTTACCTAAGGTATTGAGACAGCCGATTGCCAACAGGGACGTCATTTGTGCGATTTACGCAATATTCTGCTAATTTCTACATCCTACGCAGAGCAAGAGCAGCACCTAGCCGACAGGAGTTGGCAGCGGACCCTACGACATTGGAGGATTCACATGAAGATCGACCGCTACGACCGCCGCATCCTCGCCGAGCTTCAGCAAGACGGGCGAATCAGCAACCAAGAACTGGCGGATCGTATCGGACTCTCGCCCTCGCCCTGCCTCAGGCGCGTGCGCGCCCTTGAAGAGGCTGGGCTCATCAGCGGCTACCGGGCCACTCTGGACGCCCAGAAGCTCGGATTGAGCCTCATGGTCATCCTCAGCATTTCCATGGATCGTCACACCCCAGAGCGATTTGAACGATTCGATACCGCCGTCAAGGCCATGCCGGAAGTGCTCGAATGCCTGCTGATCACCGGCCGGGAGGCGGACTATCAGCTCAAGGTGGTGGTCCGTGACATGGATGCCTATCAGGACTTTCTCTTGAACAAGATCACACGTTTGGAAGGGGTTTCAGGGGTTCACTCCAGTTTCGTGCTGAGACGGGTACTGGAACGCGGCAGTCTGCCGATACCCTAGGTAAGAGCACAGGAAGCAGCGGGTGGCCAAGGCGGTTTTTCAGTCACTTAGGTGGCAGTTCTCGAAACCGAATCACAGCGCCACAGGTGGAGGCAAGGGAAATCCGATACCGCGACGCACGGCCTCCTGACACAGATGGCATGAGTGATGCTGCGATGTAGCAAAGACAGCATTCGCCAACCGACCTAGGGAGCGAGAACATGTACAGCCCGCAGATCCAGACGCAGCCGGTCAGCCACGAGCAACAAAACCAAGAGCGCGCTCGCCGATTGCGCGGTGTGCTGACTGAACTGTCACTTCGTGACGAAAACCTGCTCTACGCGAATACCCGCGGCATCAGCCAAAACAACCAGTCGCTTGGCTTCCGCCCCGGATACCTGAACAGCTGCAACGGCGAGTGTGCGCTGTCGCGGTTCAGTGACGGCAGTCTCGCACCTGTGCACCTGCTCGAGGGTTTGCCGGAGCACTGGATCCGCAGGCGCGACCAAGCGGGGAAGGTCACCCAGCTCGAGCCGGGTATCGTCTCCGGATTCATTCGCGAGGGTCGCTTCTTCACACGTGAAGAAGCCATGTCCGCAGCGGCGCACTAAGAAAACGTCCATCAACAACTTCCCCCCCTTTCGCAAAGGGGGCTGGGGGGGATTTCGGGCGGCATCGCTCGCATCGGGAAACAATTGATGGACACTTGCTAAGAAAGTGCTCATCAACAACTTCCCCCCTTTCGCAAAGGGGGGCTAGGGGGGATTTCGGGCGGCATCGCTCGCATCGGGAAACAATTGATGGACACTTG
>NZ_JAAIJR010000103.1 GCF_010915725.1 Thiorhodococcus mannitoliphagus | reverse complement strand
CGCTGAGCGCCGACGAGGAAACGCGCTACTGGGCCGAGGCGCGCGCGAAAGCGCAGAGCGACGAGGCCACCTTGCTGTTGGAGGCGCGCGAGGAAGGCGAGCAGATTGGGTTGGAGAAAGGCCGCCAGGAAGCGGCTCAAGAGACTGCCTGTAACCTCATCAAGCTTGGCGTACTCAGCGATGCTCAGGTCGCCCAGGCCACCGGTCTGAGCCTTGCGCAGATCGAGGCGCTGCGCTCGGCCGGTCCACGCTGAGGTCGAACCCAGCGGGAGGGGGTATTTGCCTTGTCCTGAGCAATTTCCGCAGTCTCTCAATCACTGGAATTGAATGGGTCTGCAAGCCAGGTCGGATTTTCTTTACCCCCAGCGGCGAACGAACCATCAATGACTTGCGCGTGATGCGAGGGCGCGTGTTGGACAAAGCCACCCAAAGCGCCACGCAGGGCATAAAAAGGGGCGGCCATGACACAAAGGAACCTTTTTCCTGGGCGCGATAAAGGCGCGCAGCGACCTCGATCGGCTCAGCTTGATGATCCGTCATCTCACCGACGAGCGCGTGGTGCAATCCCTCGAGTCCATGCGCGGACACGGACGCGATGACGATCCGGTACGAGCCATGCGGAACGCGCTCCTCGCCGCCATCGTCTTCCAGCGCGAGAGACTGGAGTCACTGTTGCGCTCCCCCCGATCGCTCGCGATCCGAGCCTGATGGACGCCTGCGCCTTTGAGGCTTTGTCGAAAGGGGGATGTCGGTTTTCAGGCAGCTTCTGAGTCGGTTGCAATGCCTGGATGCTGCTCTGATATATGGAGACTTGCCGTGTTCGGTCGGCGCCTTGGGCGCGCGTCCGATCCAGGATCAACCGGTGCTTTCGCGATGATCTCCTTTCCGCGTCTCTCTCTGCTCGCTCCAGCACGCTGCGGGGGAGCCCTCTTTGCCTTGCTAGTGATCTGGTGCGGCGCGCTGGTCGCGGCCGAGAGCAATGAGGTCGTCACGCCGCGGACTCAGGTCAGCTTGATCGCGGACCACGATAGCGTGGCGCCAGGTCAGTCGTTCTACATCGGGCTGCGCCAGAAGCTCGCGCCGCATTGGCACACCTATTGGCGTAATCCAGGGGATGCCGGCAGCCCGCCGAGGGTCCGGCTTTCGCTGCCCGAGGGCGTCGTGGCGGGAGACATCATCTGGCCGGGGCCGGAGCGGATCTGGACTGGCCCCTTGGTGAGCTACGGCTACGAGCGCGAGATTGTCTTCCCGATTCTGCTGCGCATTCCAGAGACGCTGGCGTCGGGCGATGCCTTGGTTGTCGAGGCCGATGCCGACTGGGTCGTCTGCGAGAAGGGGTGTATCCCGGAGACTGGCCGCTTTCGCCTTGAGCTGCCGGTCTCGGCGCGCGGCACGCCCGCCGTCGGAGAGGAGGCGGGCGCCCTCGAGCGCGCGCTGCGCCGTGTCCCGACGCTAGCGCCCTGGACGACGCGCTTGCGGCTTGGTGACGCCGCGCTCGAGCTGGAGTTGACGGCTGAGGCAGGTCCTGCCGATGTCGGTGAGCTGGTCTTCCTGCCTGACCGATGGGGGGTGATCGAGCATTCCGCGCCTCAGTCGCTTCAAGCGCGTGACGGGCGTCTGGTACTGGAGGTGGAGCGCGGTCCGGACGTCGATCCGGGCGATGCGGTCTCTGGGGTGATCGCCGCGACTGATGCCGAGGGCAGCACCCGATGGTATGCGGTCTCTGGGGCTGCGGAGGCCATGGAAGGTGCCGGCTCGGCGCCCGTTGCGACAGCCGCGATCCCGTGGGTCAGTCCCTGGCGGGCGATTCTGTTCGCGCTGCTTGGCGGGCTCATCCTCAATCTCATGCCTTGCGTCTTCCCTGTCCTTGCGATCAAGGCCGCCTCGCTGAGTGGTCTATCCGGACAGGGTTTGATGGCCGTGCGATGGTCTGCCGTCTTCTATACGGCGGGGGTGCTCCTGGCCTTCCTGGCCCTGGCTTTGCTGCTCCTGGCCTTGAAGGCGGGCGGGGCCGCGCTGGGCTGGGGCTTCCAATTCCAAGCGCCGGTCTTCGTTGCCCTCATGAGCTGGCTCATGGTTGCGATTGGGCTGAATCTTGCCGGTCTCTATGAGTTCGGTGCTGCGGTGACGGGCGCGGGCCAGGGGCTTGCCCAGAAGCCCGGCCACCTCGGCAGCTTCTTCTCCGGCTTGCTTGCGGTTGTGCTGGCCACGCCCTGCAGCGCGCCCTTTTTGGGCACGGCCATGGGCGCGGCCTTGGCCGCGCCCGCGCCCTTTGCCCTGGTGCTGTTCTTCGGGATGGGGTTGGGTCTTGCGCTGCCCTTCGCGCTCCTCGCTGCCTTCCCCGGCGTTGCGGGCTGGCTGCCGCGTCCGGGCCTTTGGATGGTGCGCCTGCGCGAGTTCCTGGCCTTCCCGATGTTCGCCACGGGGGCCTGGCTCGTCTGGGTGCTGGGCAAGCAGGTCGGGGATGCCGGTGTCGCGATCGGGCTCGGCGGCGCGCTGCTGGTGGCTTTTGCGGTTTGGCTCCTGGGTCGCGGGCGAGGATCGAGCCGGGTGCAGGCGGTCGCCCGTGCCGCAGCGCTCCTCTCCGTGGTGCTCGCGCTCGCGCTGCTGCCGCTGCTGCAGACTCATCAAGCCAGCGGTGAATCCGCGGATCCGCAGCGCCTGCAGCCCGCCGAAGACAGCCAGCCCTTCAGTGGGCAACTGCTGAGCGAGTTGAGGGCAGCCGGCGAGCCGGTCTTCGTCAACATGACGGCCGCTTGGTGCATCACCTGCTTGCTCAATGAGCGAACATCGCTCTCCGACGCCGGGGTCCGTCAGGCGATGACAGCCAAGGGGGTTCGCTACCTCAAGGGCGACTGGACCCATAGGGACGCGGAGATCAGCGCCTATCTCGCCTCCTTCGCGCGGGAGGGTGTGCCCTTTTATGCCTATTATCCGGCTGGTGGCGGTGAGGCCGTCATCTTGCCGACGCTGCTGACCCCTGACATCGTCCTTGCCGCCCTTGAAGGGGGCGGCGGGGCAGACAAGATCATCAACTGCAGTCGAGGAGAGAGCCCATGCTTGCAATGAAATCACGCCTTCATTCCGAATCGCTCCGCACCGCCGCTCCGGTCCATCAGCCGAGGCATCGGCTTTGGTCTGCCCTGGTCCTGCTGACCGGTCTGCTGGGGGCCGGCGCAGCGCTGGCCGCCGTGGAGGGTGCCAAGGTGGGACAGCCGGCGCCGGGTTTCGAGATGACGGACACCAAGGGACAGCCGCGCAGCCTGGCAGAGATGAAGGGCAAGGTGGTGGTGCTCGAATGGGCCAACTTCGAGTGTCCTTACACGCGCAAGCACTACGACTCCGGCAACATGCAGGCCTTGCAGCGAGAGGCCGCCGAGGCGGGCGCGGAGTGGCTGGTCGTCATCTCCTCCGCGCCGGGCGAGGAGGGCCATGTGAGCGCGGAGGAGGCAAACCGCTTGATCGCCGAGCGTGATGGGGCTCCGGCCGCGGTGCTGCTCGACGAAGAGGGCACCCTGGGTCGACTCTACGGCGCAAAGACGACCCCGCACATGTATGTCGTCGACAAGGATGGGGTCTTGGCCTACATGGGTGGGATCGACAGTATCGCCTCGGCGCGGGTCGAGGATGTGTCTGCCGCAGAGCCCTGGTTTGGGGACGCGCTGCGGGCGGTGCTGAAGGGCGAGGAGCCGGCCCGTGCGGTCACGCGACCCTATGGATGTAGTGTGAAATACGCGCGATGAGCTGAAATCTCCGCGTCATTTCCAAGGGTTTGGGGTTAAAATCTGGGCGGTTCGAGTGTCCGTCCCAGATTGGGTTTCTCAACTGATTCGATCGCCTGCGGCAGTTCGCAAGATCTGCATGGAGGGATGGACCGGCCATCGCGCATTCTCACGGTCTCAATGAATCAGCGAGAACATCATGAAGATCACTCGGCTGCTTGGAATTCTGTCGTTTGGAGTCGCCATCGGCCCTGCTTTCCCTGTTTCGGCTGCGGAGAACCCTGGCGTCGTCGAGCCCGCGCCGATCGAGGGTGCGCCGGGCGACTTCACCTTTGCCGCTGTTGTCGGGCGCGCGGAAGCCTTGGCGAACAAGGACTTCGAGCCTGACCGTCCGGAGCTGCCGGCCTATCTGGCGGATCTCGACTACGACCACTACCGGGATATCCGCTTCGACCGCGACGAGAGCCTCTGGCGAGAGGACGGGCTGCCCTTCCAGATGCAGCTCTTCCCGAGAGGCTTTCTCTTCAAGGACCGTGTGACCATCAACGTCATCGAGGACGGGGTCGCGCAACCGCTGCCGTTCCGACACGACCTTTTCGACTACGGCAAGAATGAAGTCCCAGATGAAATGCCGTCTGATCTCGGCTTCGCGGGGCTGCGTCTGCTCTATCCCATCAATCAGGATGCGGTCTTCGACGAGGTCGCCGTCTTCCTAGGGGCGAGCTACTTCCGCGCCGTTTCCAAGGGCGCGAACTATGGCATCACGGCGCGCGGGCTTGCCATCGACACTGGCCTGCCGACCAAGGAAGAGTTTCCCGTGTTTCGCGAGTTTTGGGTGCGCAAGCCGGCCCAGGATGCCGTGGACATCAGGCTCTATGCCTTGTTGGACAGTGAGAGCGCATCCGGTGCCTACAGCTTTTTGATCCGGCCTGGCATCGAGACGGTTATCGATGTCAAGGCGCACATCTTCATGCGTCAATCCGTGCAGAAGCTGGGTATCGCGCCGTTGACGAGCATGTTCTTCCATGGGGAGAACTCCGATCGCTTCGTGGACGACTTCCGGCCCGAGGTGCATGACTCCGACGGTCTGCTGGTGGAGAACGGAACGGGTGAGCGCATCTGGCGTCCGCTGGTCAATCCGCTGCGACTGCATGTCAGTGACTTTGCCGCGGAGAATCCCAAGGCATTCGGCTTGTTGCAGCGGGATCGGGATTTTCGCAACTACCAAGACCTGGAAGCGCACTACCACAACCGCCCGAGCGCGCTGATCGAGCCGGTTGGTGATTGGGGCAAGGGCGTCGTCGAGCTGGTCGAGATCCCCAGCAATGCGGAGCGTTACGACAACATCGTCGCCTACTGGATGCCCGAGCGGCAGCCAGAAGCGGGCGATACCTGGAGGCTCGAGTACCGTCTCAGGTTCGGTAAAGACCTCGAGTCTGGCCTCATGGGGGGGCGCGTGAAGGCGACCCGTATCGGCGCCTCGGGCACGGATATCCTGGATCCCAGTCGCCGCAAGTTCGTGATGGACTTCATTGGCGAGTCGCTCGCGCAGCTCGATCCGGAGACCGAGATCGAGGCCATGGTCACCAGCACGACGGGCGAGCTGTCCAAGCCCATCGCACAGCCGAATCCGGAGACCCAGGGATGGCGACTCTTCTTTGAGTTGGAGCCCGAGGGTAAGGAGCCAGCGGATCTGAGGGCATTCCTGCGGCACGGGCATGACGTCCTGAGCGAAACCTGGAGCTTCAGATGGGTGAGGGAGTAGCCGCGTCGCTCGCTGCGATCGATCTACCTGGGGCTGCGAGCGGGCATTCCGCCTTCGATCGGCGGGCTGCCGAGCGCCGCGCCAGAGGTTATTTGCGCGCGCTCGGCGTCAGCCGCGAATCAGAGAGTCAGGCACTGCTCGAACAGGCCATGAAGCGCATGGAGCTGCGGGCGGCACTCGGTCGGCTCGGCGAGCCGCTCGAGGCTGCGGTGGAGGAGGTGCACGCGCTGCTCGACCAGTGGTTGCTGTCTGAGCTGGGGTTGAACGCTGATCCTGATGCACTCTCGGCGGCCCGCGCGGCTGTCCTCGGTGGCGATGTTCCCGGTTGGACCGCCCGCTGGGCGGGACTGAGCGGCGAGCCTCTGGCTGAGCGCATTCGTGCCGCGCGCGTCACGGCAGTGCCCGAGCCTGCGCCGCTGCAGATGGAGCCCAGCCGAATCGAACTCTGCTGCTATCGCCTCGGTTTGCGTCTGATCGCCAAGATCGGCCGTTTGCTCGGTCTGCGCGGAAAGCGCGCGTCTTCAGGTTAGCGCCCATGGCCTCCCTCTGGCTTGCCCCGCTGCCCGCGCAGCGCTTTCACCGCCCCCTTTACTTCACCCTGGTCGTCGTCACGACACTCTTCACCATGTCGCTGCTCTCGGCGGCGATCCAGGACGATGGCATCTCGACGCTCGAGTTCTTGCTGCTGGTCTTGTATGCCATCCTCATGCTCTGGATCAGCGCATCCTTTTGGACGGCGGCGATCGGATTCGTGCGGCTCATGCGGCGAAGGCAGCAGGTCGAGATCAAGGCGCCCGGCGCCGAGACCTCGCCGCAACCCCTGGACCAGAGCGGATTCAAGACGGCCCTGGTCATGCCGGTCTACAACGAAGACCCCGAGCGCGTCTTCGCCGGGCTGCGGGCCATGTACGCATCGCTTGAGGAGACGGGGCAGCAAGCGGGTTTCGAGGTCTTCATCCTGAGCGATACCCGGGATCCGGATACCTGGATCCAGGAAGAGATGCTGTGGCGTCGCTGGGCAGAGGATCTCGGTGAGCCCGCGCGCCTCTTCTATCGCAATCGCGACGAGAACCGGGCGCGCAAGAGCGGCAATGTTGCGGATTTCTGTCGCGATTGGGGCGGCCGTTATCGCTACATGATCGTCCTGGACGCGGACAGCATCATGAGCGGCGAGACGCTCGTCGAGATGGTCCGCCGCATGGAGGCCGATCCGCAACTGGCGCTGCTGCAGGTGCCGCCGATTCCGGTCAATCGCTCCTCCTTCTTCGCGCGCATGCTGCAGTTCGCGGGGAGCCTCTATGGGCGCATGTTCGCCGCCGGGTTGGCGTTTTGGCAGCAGGATACGGCCAACTTCTGGGGCCACAATGCCATCCTGCGGGTCCGCCCCTTCGCCGATCACTGCGGTCTGCCCCAGCTGCCCGGCAAGGAGCCCTTCGGTGGCGAGATCCTGAGTCACGATTTCGTCGAGGCCGCCTTACTGGCGCGCGCGGGCTGGAAGGTGCAGTTGGCGTACGACTTGGGCGGCAGCTACGAGGAGATCCCGCCGACGCTGATCGACTATGCCAAGCGCGACCGACGCTGGTGTCAGGGCAATCTGCAGCACGCCAGGCTGGTTCTGGCGCATGGCTTCAAGCCTTTGAGCCGCATCCACTTCGCCATGGGTGTCATGTCTTACGCGGCCTCGCCGCTATGGCTGCTGTTTCTCGTCGCGACAGGTGCCGAGGCCTATTTCAAGAGCCTCCAGTCGCCGGTCTACTTCTTCGGCCACAACGCGCTGCCGATCTGGCCGGAATCCTATGTGGTCGAGATGACCACGGTGCTCTGGGTGACGCTGATCATTCTCTTCTTGCCGAAGATCCTGGCCTTGCTGCTTTTGGCCGCGGATCCGCAAGAGGCAAGACGCTTCGGTGGGCTGCGCGGGGCCAGTCTGAGCGTGCTCATCGAGAGTCTGCTCTCGGTGCTCCTGGCCCCTGTCTTGATGCTCTTTCAGAGCAAGTTCGTGGCGGCCATCCTGCTGCGGACTGCGGTTGGCTGGCCGACGCAGCAGCGCGGCGATCATCAGACCGGCATCCTGGAGGCCATGGGTGCGCACGGCATCCATACGCTGATTGCCGTCGTGACAGGCTATGTCGCCTATGTCTATGTTCCGGACTTCTTCTGGTGGTTCACGCCCGTGCTTGTCGGGCTGGCCCTTTCCATACCGGTTTCCATCCTGACCAGCCGCACCTCGCTGGGGCTGCACGCCAAGCGGGCCGGACTCTTTCTGACCCCCGCCGAGACCGAAGAGCCCCCCGTGCTCAAGCAATTGGACGAGCAACTGGGTGACGCCTTACCCCAGGGCGTCTGCGGCGCCGGGACTCAGCCGCCTTGGACGGCGGCCATGGTGGAGCCCTGCATCTATGCCTTGCATGACTCCCTGCTGCACGACAAGCCTTCGAGTCGGCGCGGGCGTCACGTCTTGGAAGGGCTGATATTTCAACTGCAGGACGATGGCGCGGATTCGCTGAGCATCAGAGAGAAGCGCGCCCTGCTGGCGCATCGCGAGGGACTCCATCTGTTGCACACGAGGCTGTGGTCGGGGACCGATCTTCCCGGTCCCGGCGGCTGAGAGGCTGTCTGAAGATTGCAATCGCCCGAGCTGTGGGGGCGAATTCATTCGCCCTCTCGCCAGTGCCAAGGGCGACGAAGAAAGCGTCCATCAACAACTTCCCCCCTTTCGCAAAGGGCGGTCTCCGAGCGGACAAGCGTGCTCCGAGCGGAGCCGAAGGGCCCAACAAGGGCGCGGGATTCGCTGGACTTCGCGCTCGCTCGTCCACCCTAGGATCCTTGAGGGCGCAAATGCTTGCAGATGAGTCAAATTTCGATGAAGCGTCCGACCATCCAAGGCCGTCGGTATCGGTATCGGTATCGGTATCGGGATCGAACCGACGATAGCGATCCCGATGGCATGACGCGTCGGTCTGAGGCGAAGCCTCGCTAGCAGTCTGCTCAGCGTCAATGCCGTCCCTTCGCTCGATTCCGGCCAACCATTCCAACCCCGTTCGAGGCGATGACCTTGCGATAGAAGTCGGCGCTGGCCTTGGGGATGCGTCGCTGTTCCTCTGGGTCGACGCGATAGAGACCGAAGCGCTTGGTGTAGCCCTCGGCCCACTCGAAGTTGTCGAGCAGCGACCAGAGGAAGTAGCCGCGCAGGTTGACGCCCTCCTGTAGGGCTGCGCCCGCAGCGGTGATGTGGTCACGCAGGTAGGCGACGCGATGGGCGTCTTCGACGCGATCCTCGACGGGCGCGGGATCCTCGAAGGCGGCGCCGTTCTCGGTGATGTAGGCGGGCGGATTGCCGTACTGCGTCTTGAGCCGCAGCAGGGTCTCCGTCAGTCCGTTGGGGTAGACCTCCCAGCCCATGGCCGTGCTTGGCGCATCGGTTCGCTGGATCCGGGTGGCGCCGAGGGGCCAGGCCGATGGGTCCGCTTGGACCCAGCCGCGCGAGTAATAGTTGACCCCGATGAAGTCTGCCGGTCTGCGAATACGCTCGAGATCGGCGCTCGGAAAGTCCGGCCAGGCGGGGCCGAAGATGGCTGGCATCGCTTCCGGGTAGCGGCCGAAGAAGAGCGGGTCCAGGAGCCAGCGGTTGATGAAGGCGTCGCGCCGGTCGGCCGCGGCCCGGTCCGCTGCTGAATCCGAGGCCGGATACTGGGGCTCTAGGTTGAGTGCGATGCCGATCTGGTGCGCCCCGATCGCACGATAGACCGCGCACGCCTCGGCATGGGCGAGGAGGAGGTGATGGGTGACGCGCGCGGCCTCGAAGGCATCAGCATGACCTGGTGCATGGACGCCCTCCAGGTGCCCGAGCACGGCGGCGACCCAGGGCTCGTTGATGGTCACCCAGGCGGCGACGCGGTCGTCGAGTGCCCGGAACAGGACCTGCGCGTAGTCGGCAAACCAGGCTGGGCTCTCTGGATTCAGCCAGCCGCCGCGGTCATGGAGCGCCGTTGGCAGGTCCCAGTGATAGAGCGTGATCATTGGCTGGATGTCCTGCTCCAGCAACCTGTCGACCAAACGCTGGTAGAAGTCCAGCCCCCTCTGATTGACCCGGCCGCGTCCATCCGGCAGCACGCGCCCCCAGGCGATGCTGAAGCGATAGGCATTGAGGCCGAGGTTGGCCATGAGCGCGACGTCTTCCTGAGCGCGATGGTAGTGATCGCAGGCCAAGTCGCCGGTTGCGTTGCCGGCCACGCGCCCTGGGGTGTGGCTGAACCTGTGCCAGATGCTGGGGCCGGCGCCATCCGCCAGCGGGTCGCCCTCGATCTGATAGGCGGAGGTCGCGGCGCCCCAGAGGAATCCGGGCGGAAAGGCGTGGTCGGTGCTCACTTGCGGACCTTGCCGACTTCGTCCAACGTCGGTGGGCGCACGCGCCAGGAGCCGTCGGCCGAAATTTCGAGGAGGCGATCGTAGAATCTGGGCTCGTCCGCCAGGTCGCCGAGTGTCAGATAGGTGATGCCTTGCTGACGCAGCAGGTTCAGCAGCTCGCCGAGCGGGCATTCGCTGAGGCTGCGGCTGGGGTGATCGAGGAAGACGAACTGGGGCGCTGCCAGCAGCACGCGCGCGAAGCTCAGACGCTGCTGCTCGCTCAGGGAGAGCAGGTCAGCCCAGTTGTGCTCGCTGTCCAGCCCGCCGGCCTTGGTCAGTGCTTGCTCGAGATTCAGCAGCTTGAGATTGGCGAGGATCTGCCAGTCTGGTAGCCATTTTTCTTGTGCCTGTCGCAGCAAGATCTCCCGCAAGGTGCCCGGCGGGACATAGGGACGCTCCGGCAGGAAGAAGATGGCGTCGTGTCCGGGGTGCAGAATGCGGCCTTCGCCGTGATGCCAGAGGTCGGCCGTTGCCCTGAACAGCGCCTTCTCGGCGGCCTCGCTCGGGGCACGAGCCAGCAGGCAGACTCCGGATGGGATCGAGAGGCTGAGGTCTTTGATCAAGACCTGGCCGTCGCGTGGGTTATAGAGGGTCAGCTGCTCGTAGGCGACGCTGCCGCAACCCTCGCAAAGCTCCACCTCGGGCGCATGTTCCGGGCGGTCTTGGGTCATGGCATCGCGCAGCGCATTGAGCCGTGCGACCACTGCCGCGTAGTTGGAGATGGACTGGAACTGGGTCACGATCAGGGAAAAGGCGCCGAGCAGGTGCCCGAAGGCCACCGCGGACTGGGTGATGACACCGAAATCCGCCTGTCCTTGGATGAACAGCGGCGCGACGAAGAGGGCTGGGATGATCTGGATGAGATAGTTGTAGCCGCTGGTGAAGAAGCCGAGGTTCCGATTGACCTCGATGATGCGCTTGAAGTTGGATGTAAGCTGATCCAGCCGGGCTCTGAGTCGCACTTGGAGCCGTTCCTCGCGTCGCAGCAGCGCGACGGACTCGGCGTTCTCACGCACGTGAACCAGGCGCGAGCGGAAGTTGGCCTCGCGGTCGAGTTGGTCGTAATTGAGCTTGACCAGCGGCTTGCCGAGGTAGATCGTCAGCAGGGATCCGAGGATGGAATAGGCCACCGCCACGACGAACAAGAGAGGACTGATGCTCCAGAGCACACCGGAGAAGGCGACTACGGTGAAGCTGGCATTCAGGAACATCAGGGTGAAGGATAGCGTCGTGGCCGTGAGGGCGCGGATATCCTCCGAGATACGTTGGTCGGGGTTGGGTAGCTGGTCCTTGGAATGCAGCTGAAAATAGATGCGCTTGTCGAGATAGCGCTCGATGGCGCGCTCGGTCAGCCATTTGCGCCATAGCAGACCCAGGGTCTCTTCCGTATAGCGGTAGATCACGGCCACCACGGTTGAGATGGCCATCACGAAAATGAACAAGAAGGCGTAATAGATGAAGCCCTGCATGTTCTGATGCTCGATCGCGGTCATGAAGTCCCGATTGACGTAGCTGTTCAGGACGTTCAATCCGTTGATCGCGAAAAGAAAGAGGATCAGCAGCACGAACAGGAGCTTGGCCTTGCCGCCGACCTCGGAGCCTCCCAGCTCACGCATCATGCGGATGAAGCGCTCCCAGATGGCTGGGGTGATGGGGACCTTGAGGGCCTTTACCAGGGACCAAATGATGCGCATCGAAGCGGTCGCCGTGTCAGTGTATGGGGGGGCTTGTGTCAAGCCGGTCACGTCGAGTGACTTGAGGCCGTTGGCAGTATAGCTTAGCCCCTGGCGTCGCCGAGTCCCATTCGCAGCGGCTTCTTGAGTGGGCTCGTCCTCTCTATCTCGAGCCTTATTGTTGAGGACCAACCAGCATGCAATCTCTAAATCTGGATGATTTCTCCGACCTCGCGAGCTGGTCGACCGTGGCTTCCGGACAGGCCGAGGCGCACTTGGTCCCAGACAGCGGCCCAGAGGGTCCGGCGATGCGATTGGACTTCGACTTCGATGAGGGCGGCGGCTTCGTCGTTGCGCGCAAGCTCGTGCAGCTCTCGATGCCTGACAGCTTCGCCTTCGTGATGTCGGTGCGCGCCCAGGCGCCCGCCAATGCCTTCGAGTTCAAGCTGGTGGACGCCAGTGGCGAGAACGTCTGGCGCTATCGCGACGAGGCCTTCGATTTCAGCGCCGATTGGCGGTCACTGCGGATCGGCAGCCGCCAGATCGACTTTGGCTGGGGGCCCGCCGGAGGCGGTGTGCCGGATGAGATCGGTGCCATCGAGATCGCGGTTGCGGCCGGCCCCGGCGGTCGCGGCAGCCTCTGGCTGTCCGATCTGCGCCTAGAGGACCGAACGCCGTCTCAGGCGCCCTTGGTACGAGCGTCGAGTCGGGGCACCGATGGTCCGCCGGATGGCATCCTGGACGCTCAGTCCGCTCGCTGCTGGCGCGCGGATCAGCTGCCGGCCTGGGTCGAGCTGGACTTCCAAGAGGCCTGCGACTACAGCGGGTTGATCTTGGATTGGACGTCCGCGGGGCCACGCCAGTTCAAGATCCTGGCGAGTGGGGATGATGAGTCCTGGAAGTGCGTCTATGACGCGCCCAGGTCCTTTGGGGTGCGCACTTATCTCTACTTGCCGAGCGGTTGCTCGCGGCGGCTGCGGCTGACGCTCGGTGGCCGCGAGGGCGACGAGGTGCCCGGGCTGGTCGCCTTCAAGCTCCAGCCGGAGGGCTTTGCACGCTCGTTCGACGACTTTTTCGAGCGTGTCGCGGAAGATGGACCTCGGGGTCGCTATCCGCGCTGGCTGTATCGCGAGCAGACCTATTGGACCCCCGTCGATATTCCGAACGGCAGGGTTCCGGCGCTCCTGAACGAGGAGGGCATGCTGGAAGTGGCGCGGGCCGGCTACGCCATCGAGCCCATGCTGACGGTCCATGGCGAACTCATGACCTGGGCGGATTGCACGGTGCAGCAGGCGCTGCTCCAGCCGCCCTTGCCCATCCCCGAAACCACTTGGATGTCCGCGGGACTGGCCCTGAGTGTCACCGCCTTCGCCTATGGCGAACCTGGTCAGGGCTGGGTCTATCTGCGCTACAGAATCGAGAACCATCGCTCGATGCCGACGCAGGTCGGCCTCTATGCCGTGGTGCGTCCTTTCCAGGTCTCTCCGCCTTGGCAAGGCTACAAGGATATCGGCGGCGTGCGGCGGATTCGCATCCTGGCTTACCGAGACGGTTGCGTGCAGGTCAATGGCCGGCCAGCCCTTGCTGCCCTGACCCAGCCCTCCGGCTTCGGCGCGGCGACTTTCGATGAGGGCTCCATCGCCGACTATGTGGCGCGCGACACCCTGCCGCCGTCGCAAGATCTCTTGGACATGTTCGGCTTTGCGAGCGGGGCCTTGCGCTTCGAACTCACGGTCGAGCCTGGCGAGGCGCGGGATGTTTGGCTCGCCGCGCCACTGGCCGGGCGCGAGGACGCCGATCTCCAAGCGCTTGGCGGCGCTGACTTCGATGGCGAGGCGCTGCTGACGGCGGCCCTCGCGCAGTGGGAGCGGACCCTGGGAGCCGTCGATCTCCAGCTGCCCGAGTGCGCCCAGGACGCCGCCGATTGCTGCAAGGCGGCGATCGGCCACATCCTGATCAACCGGGATGGCCCGGCGCTGCAGCCGGGGCCGCGCCGCTACACGCGGTCCTGGATCCGTGATGGTGCCGTGATGGCCGCGGCCTTGCTCAGGTTCGGCTGCGTGCGCGAGGCCGGTGACTTCATCCGCTGGTATGCGGGCTTCCAGGCAGCGGACGGCAATGTCCCTTGCTGTGTCGACCATGAGGGTGTGGACTGGCTGCCCGAGCATGACAGTCACGGCCAGCTCATCTTTGCGGTGGCCGACTATTATCGCTTCTCCGGCGATGGCTCCCTGGTCGAGGAACTCTGGCCGGCGGTCCGCAAGGCGGTGGGCTATCTGGAGCAGCTGCGCACTGATCGGCTGACAGCACAGTATCAGACCAGGGAGTATCGCGCCCGCTATGGTCTGCTGCCGGAATCAGTGAGCCATGAAGGTTATTTGGCCCATCCAGTCCATTCCTATTGGGACGACTTCTGGGCGCTGCGCGGTCTCAAGGATGCGGCGGAGCTGGCGCAGGTCGTCGGCGATGCGGCGAGCGCGGAGCGGTTTGCCAATTTCAGGGACGACTTTCGCGCGACCCTATACGTCTCCATCGACCGGACCATGGATGAGCGTGGCATCGACTTTCTGCCCGGGTCCGTGGAGTGGGCGGACCCAGATCCGACCGCGACGGCCAATGCGCTGACCCTGATCGATGAGAGCCATCGGCTGCCGAGCACGGCCATGCATCACAGCTTCGACCTCTTCATGCAGCGCTTCAGGGAGATGCACGGCCCGAATGCCGTGCCCTGGACCAACTACACGCCCTATGAGATTCGCATCGTGGGTGCGCTGGTGCGCTTGGGTCGACGCGATGAGGCACATGAACTCTTGCGCTTCTACCTGGACGAGCGGCGGCCGCCGGCCTGGCACCAATGGCCGGAGATTGGTTGGCGAGATCCACGCGCCCCGGGCCATCAAGGGGATCTGCCCCATGCCTGGATCGGCGCCGAGTATGCTTTGGTCTTCCGTGATCTCTTGGTCTACGAGCGCGAGGCCGATCAATCTCTGGTGGTGGCGGCGGGGATCCCGGCCGATTGGGTCGACGCGGGCGAGATCTCGGTCCGTGGCCTGCCGACGATCTACGGCAGCATCGACCTCAGATTCAAGCGCACCCAGGCGGGGGCCTTCTGCGCCAGCATCTCGGGCGACCTCAAGCTCCCGCCCGGCGGCATTCGCGTCGCACCGCCAGTGCCGGGGCCTCTGGTCAGCGTGCAGATCAATGGCGAGCCAAGCCGCGATTTCAACGCGCGCGAGGCTCAGGTGGCGACACTCCCCGCAGAGGTCAGTCTGCTCGGCTGATCGCCATTGCATTCAGGCTTGGAGTCAGCGCCAATGAACACTCAGGATCTCACCCGTCCGTCCGCACCCCCGGCTGAGCTTCATCGGCTGAGCAACGACCGACTGGAGGTGGTGGTCACGGACTCGGGTGCGGGTCAGACCCGTTGGCAAGGGCTGGCACTGACGCGCTGGCGCAAGGATCCGATCCAAGACGATCTCGGGAGCCTGCTCTATCTCAGGGATCTCGATAGCGGGGATTTCTGGTCCCTGGGCTACCAGCCGACGCGGGTGGTGCCCTCGCTGTACCGTACCGCGCTGATCGATGATCGCTTCGTGCTGGAGCGCGAGGACCAGGGTATCTCGGCACGCATGGAGCTGAGCCTGGATTCCGCCAAGGATCTGGAGCGCCGCCGGCTGAAGCTGACGAACGCCTCTGGTCGACCACGACGCATCGAACTCACCAGCTATCTGGAAGTCGTGCTCTTTCATGCCGATGCGGGCGCGGCACATCCCGCCTTTGCGAAACTCTTCGTGCAGACCGAGCGCGACCCCGCGACCGGCGCGCTGCTCGCGCGAAGACGCCCACGCGGTGCCGACGAGTCCTGGCCCTGGATGTTGCACGCCTTGCTCGGCGGCGAAGTCCTGGAGTGGGAGACGGACCGCGCGGCCTTTCTCGGGCGCGGACGCTCGACCGCCAGCCCTGCTGCGATGCAGGGTGACCGGCCGCTGTCTGGCAGCTTGGGGAATGTGCTGGATCCCGTCTTGGCCTTGCGCACCATCGTCGTTCTGGCGCCAGGTGCCGACACCGAGCTGACCTGGGTGACGGGGGCCGCGGCCGACCGCGCGGCGGCCCTGGCGCTCTTGGCCGACGAGCCGATCGTCCCGCCGACGCGGGAGACGTCAGCCGTCGTCTCCGAGGATGGCGCGAGCGACCTCTCGGTCGACGCCCCCGAAGGGCTGAAGCACTTCAACGGCTATGGAGGCTTCTCAGGGGATGGACGTACCTACCAGATCCTGGTGTCTCATCAGGCGGACGGGCATCGACGGCCGCCCCAGCCCTGGATCAATGTCATCGCCAATCCGCGCTTTGGCTGCCTGGTGAGTGAATCCGGCGCGGGTTACACCTGGTCGCGCAACAGCCAGGCCAATCGTCTCACCCCCTGGTCGAACGACCCTGTCAGTGATCCGCACGGCGAGGCGCTCTATATCCGCGACGAGGCGACGGGCGCATTCTGGTCGCCCATGCCGGGACCCTGTCCCGCAGCGAGCGACTATCGCGTCGAGCATGGCCTCGGCGATACGCGCTTCGAGACAAGTCATGCCGACCTGGAGCAGGAGACCAGGGTCTTCGTCCCGCGCGAAGATCCGCTGCGGATCCTTCGGCTGCGCCTCAGAAACCTTGGCGCGACAGCAAGACGGCTCGCACTCTTCGGCTATCAGCGACTGGTCATGGCCAGCCAGCCGTTGAGCGACAGCCAGATCCTGACTGCCATCGAGCCCGAGCGCGCACTGCTCCGCGCCGTCAATCCCGCAGCCGCAGACTTTGCGGGCGGCATTGCCTTTGCGACCGCCGTCATTTCCGGCGCCCAAGTCGAGCGGCGCAGCTTCACCTGCGATCGGCTTGGCTTCATCGGCCGTCATCGCGATCCGACGGCGCCGGCGGCCTTGACTCAGGGCGCAAGGCTGGACGCGCGTGCCGGAGCCGGTCTGGATCCCTGCTTTGCGCAGCAGCTCGATGTCGTGATTGCCCCAGGTGCGACGCTCGTCTGCGATTTCCTGCTCGGTGAGGTGATGGACGAACAGACGCTCACCGGGCTCTTGGGGCGCTACCAGGAGACTGCCGCGATCGGCGCGGCCTTGGATGAGGTTCGCGCCTATTGGGACGCGCTGGTCTCAGGCGTCCAGGTCGAGACCCCAGAGCCGGCCATCGATCTCATGCTCAATGGCTGGCTGCTGTATCAAAGCCTCGGCTGCCGCATCTGGGCGCGCTCCGCCTTCTATCAATCGGGCGGCGCCTACGGCTACCGCGACCAGATTCAGGATGCATCGGCCTTCGCCGTCATTCGCCCCGCGATCACCCGCGATCAGATCTTGCTGCACGCGGCGCACCAGTTCGCCGAGGGCGACGTCCTGCACTGGTGGCATCCGCAGCCCATGGAGCGAGGATTACGGACGCGCTTCTCCGATGACCTGCTGTGGCTCCCTTATCTGACCGCGCACTATGTGCGGGTCACGGGCGACAGCGCCATTCTCGACGAGCAGATTCCCTATCTGACGGCTGCCGAGCTGCCACCCGGCCAGGACGAGGATTACCTCAAGCCCGAGCCGAGCGGCACGAGCGCGGACCTCTACGACCACTGCTGCCGCGCCATCGATCGGTCACTGACCCGAGGCGCGCATGGCTTGCCGCTGATGGGGACCGGCGACTGGAACGACGGCATGAACCGCGTCGGTCGCGAGGGGAGGGGGGAGAGCGTCTGGATGGGCTTCTTCCTGCACCGCATCATCAGCGACTTTCTGCCGCTGTGCGCGGATCGCGGCGACCCGGTACGCGTCGAGCGTTATCGCGCTTATCAAGCGGAGCTGGGCCAGGCCTTGGAGACGGGCGGCTGGGATGGCGACTGGTATCGACGCGCCTATTACGATGACGGCACACCGCTCGGCGCGGCGGCCGATGCCGAGTGCCGCATCGACGCCCTCGCGCAGTCCTGGTCCGTGATTTCCGGTGCCGTCCCGCGCGAGCGCGCCGAGCAGGCCGTCGACGCCATGGAGCGGCACCTGGTCAGCGAGTCCGAGGGCCTGATCCGGCTCCTCGCACCCCCGTTCGTCGACACGCCCAAAGACCCAGGCTACATCAAGGGCTACGTCGCCGGTGTGCGCGAGAACGGCGGTCAGTACACCCATGCCGCGTGTTGGGCCGTGAAGGCGCTCGCCGAACTGGGTCGGAGCGAGCGCGCCGCACCCCTGTTGGCGATGCTGAGCCCGGTGAGCCACACCAAGACGCCGGCCGATGTCTGGCGCTATCGGCTCGAGCCCTATGTCGTCGCGGCAGATGTCTATGGGGCGCCGCCGCACGTCGGCCGCGGAGGCTGGAGCTGGTACACGGGCTCGGCCGGTTGGTGGTATCGGGTGGCACTCGAATCCGTGCTCGGGATTCAGGTCGAAGGCGGCCGGACCTTGGTCGTGCGACCCTGCATCCCTGCGAGCTGGCCAGGTTTTCGTGTCCGATATCGTTTACCGGATGGACTAACCCAGTGCGAGATTCAGGTCGAGAATGCGGGGGAGGGCCGTGCTGGCGTGCGCTCCGCGCAGCTCGATGGTGCGCCAGCTCCCCTGATCGACGGCCATGTCAGGGTGACCCTGCCCGCAGGCCCAGGCTCTCATGTTCTCCAGGTAAAGCTCGGCGCTGCGCCGCTTTCCGTCTCGACTACCTAAGGACCGCCGATGATCTCGAACTCACGCTTGCCCGCGCTCGCCGCAATTCCTGTGCTCTTTATCGGGATTGCCCTTCTATCGCCCGTGGATGCGGGTGACATCAAACCCCTCAAGACCGTCGTGATCAAGGCAACCACTGGCCTCTGCAAGCGCGGCGAGACCTGTCACAAAGATCGGGCCGGCTCCTGGACACCCAAGATCCCCATCGCTGTCCTGGGTGTGTCGGTCGCGGAGCAGGCGGACATCGATCTCTATACGGACGTCGAGGTGAGCACCCGCCCCGAGATGTACCAATGCGCGGGCGATGACTCCGCGGGCTGCATCTTTCGGGCAAAGTACGCCGGCCCCGGGCTGTTCGACTATGGCGCGGCATCCGGAAGCACCTATATCGGCTCCAATATCACCACGACCAGCATGACCTTTCCCTCGGGCTACGGGATCATGGTTCCCGCCGGCGAGCCCATCTATGTGCATCTGGACGTGCGCAATGGGAGCCTGATCGACCTCAAGGTCGACCAGGATGCGTGGATCTACTATGTGCCGGTCGACTGACGGCTAGAAAGAGCTACCAGCTTAAGGCGCTGTCTGGAGACTCATGGGGGGGCGACTTCAGTCGCCCTCGATACCTGCGCGGGTGGGCGGACGTAACTTCTCAATAAGTCGTGGCAGCCTTGGCTGAGGAGATCCGTTAGAGTATTGTCTCAGCCCCGAATCCTGACCTTTGAATCGCCTCCGGCATGTCCGCTCCGATCACCCTCCCAGACATCCCCGACGCAGAGCGTACCCCGCTCATTGAGCAGTTGCTGGAGCTGATCGAAACGCTGGCCGAGACGACCCACCGGCAAGCGGAAACCATCCAGCAGTTGCGCGATGCGATCGCGGTGCTCAAGGGGGAGAAGGCCAAGCCGACCTTCAAGC
>NZ_JAAIJR010000102.1 GCF_010915725.1 Thiorhodococcus mannitoliphagus | reverse complement strand
AGCGTCAGGCGCGGATGACTTCGCCGGTCTCGACGACCCGCTGGAGCGCGCTCCCCAGGGTGTGGGCCTGAAAGCGCCTGTCCTTCTCCGACGGCCGCGCCGCCCGGACGCGTGGCGAGCCCGGGATCACGAGAGCGATGGTGTTTCGTTCGATGGCTATGCAGACTCCATCAATGGCAGGCCGGCAATCGTCTCCAGATCCACGCCTTCTCGGAGCGCTTTCCCCGGCTTGAAGTGCGGCGCGTAGCGCCCGGGCAAGGCGACGGTTTCACCGCTTTTCGGGTTGCGCCCAAGGCGGGGAGGGCGGTAGTGCAGGGAGAAGCTGCCAAACCCCCGAATCTCAATGCGCTCGCCGCTGGCCAGGGCCTCGGTCATGCGCTCCAGGATGGCTTTGACGGCCGACTCAACATCGGGCCCAGGCAGGTGCTCTTGGCTGCCGGCGAGCCGCGCGATCAGCTCAGATCGGGTCATCATGCGGTTGCTCATCTGATCGGTAGGGATAAAGCCCCATTGTATCGACCACACGGGGACAGCAGAAATGATGCAGAGACGCTGGGTCCATCCGGAGAAGTCCCGTTACTACCAAGTCGATTTCGTCCAAGACCTACTCGGTGACTGGACACTCGTGCTCAGCTGGGGTGGGCTCGGATCACGGCGGGGAGGGATGCGCATCCTGGCCGTAACGAGTGAAGCAGCAGGGGAGGACCTGGTCGAAGCGATTGCCAAGCGCCGTCGGCAGCGCGGCTATGTCGAGTTGTCGGGCCGCGCAGGGGAGGAGGCCGATCTCATGCGGCGCGCCCGTGTCACAACGCCCCAGTTGCGCGCAGGCCATGACGGCGGCTCGGAGGATCTGTTTGAGGCGTCGGACAAGGACCGACAACAGGAGAAATCAAAGAAGGTGTAGGCCACTTCGTTTGGAGCCAGCCTTATGCTGACAAGAAGCGAGATCACGCCGTGTCACCAACCACCAATTGTGCTCTTGGAGTACCCTAGGGTGCACACCTTGCTCCGCCAGCCCCCCCGTAAGCGGACGCTCGGCATCTGTTCCCGTCTGGTCGTTCTGTCCCACAACCGGTCAGAGCCGAAGAGATCGCGAGTGACCGGACGATCCTGTTAGCGGAAAGCCGAGCCACTCTTTGCCATCCCTACCCGCGGTAGAGGGAAGTCAAAACGTGAATTCGCTCCGAACGTCAGCAATGGGCAAAGAGAAGCCAGTGCCCCCTCGTTGGACCAATGCTTCCGCTCGCTCAGTCGACGCGCCGGGCGATCATAACGACCTGGGTTTGCGGTTCGTCGCGCGCTCGACATGGGTCGGCGCACGATGACTCATCCGATGCTCCGTGGAAAATCCGATATATCAGATGCCCGCTCCGAGGTCGTAGCTGCGGCACGGACAGACAGCCTTCGCTAAGCGCTTGATTCACTAGAGGAAGGGCAGATCCTCATACCTCCCCTTTAGGAGTTGGCGACATTCTTGCTGTACGGGTCTGACAGACGGTCGCACGCGGGAGCCCCCATGATCCTATTCTCATTGAGTATCCTGGTTTCGCCATCCGGCCGCGACGACTTCCTCAAAGGCGTCGGCGGGCTGCTTGAGCCGACACGGGTTGCACCAGGTTGTCTCGGCTGCCGGCTCTATACCGATAACGAGCATCCGGATGCCTTCATGCTGGTCGGGGAATGGGCGTCGCAACCCGAGCTGGACCGCTATCTGGCGTCCGATGCCTGCAAGACGCTAATCGCGGCGATGGAGCTCTCGCAGCAGCCGCCGCTGATCCGCTTCGATGAAGTGGCGCGCCGCGCGGGGATCGAGGTGATCGAGGCCGCGCGGCGTGCCCGCGGTCTGCTCCAGGATTTTCCGACTCATGCCGCCGAGGACAAACCATGACGGTGACGAACGCACCGGTGCGATACGCCGACTATCTCCGCGCCATCGGGGCCGGGCGGCGCGAGATGAGCTACAGCGCCATCCTGCTCCCGGCGGGTCGGGACGCACGCGGTCGTCCCGTGCCGGCACCAGCCACCGGTCCCATCCGGCTGCATCCGGACGAGATTTTGGCGCTGCTGCGCCCTTACGTCTCCGTGCGGTTCCTGGACCAGGTCAAGGCCGTGGTGCCCCTGGCGCTCTATCTCGCACTCTTTCAGATCCTCATCCTCCGTCAATTGCTCACCGACTCCTGGCTGATTACCGGCGGCCTGTTCGCGGTGATCCTCGGTCTGATGTGCTTCATGGAGGGGCTGAAGCTGGGCCTGATGCCGTTCGGCGAGCTGATCGGGCACAGTCTGCCGCGCAAGTCGCCGCTGCCGCTGGTGCTCCTGATCACGCTGCTGCTCGGCATCGGCGTGACCTTCGCGGAGCCGGCCATCGGCGCACTCCAGGCCGCGGGGCAGAACCTGTCGCCCGAACGGGCGCCCTATCTCTGGGCGCTGCTCAACCCGTGGTCGGGCGCGCTCGTGCTCGTCATCGGCTCCAGTGTCGGTCTCGCCGCCGTGCTCGGAACCCTGCGTTTTCTCTACGGCTGGAGCCTCAAGCCCCTGATCTATGCCTCGCTGGTTCCGGTGCTCGGACTCACCCTCTACGGTGCGAGCGACCCCGAGCTGGCCAAGGTCCTGGGGCTCGCCTGGGATGCCGGGGCCGTCACCACCGGACCGGTCACGGTTCCGCTGGTTCTGTCGCTCGGGATCGGGATCGCGGCCGCCGCCGGCCGGGGCGATTCCGGTCTGTCCGGGTTCGGCATCGTGACGCTCGCCTCGCTCTTTCCCATCATCGGCGTGCTGCTGCTGGCCTTTTATGTCGCCGGCACCGTCACGCCCGCCGAGATCATCGCCGCCGCGGCGTCGCTTGGCGAGGACACCGCCGTACTCGCCTGGTACCAGCGCAGCCCCTGGGTCGAGGTCATCCTGGGGCTGCGCGCGATCCTGCCGCTGGTGCTTTTCCTGTTCATCATCCTGAAGCTGGTACTGAAGGAGGATATGCCGCGCCCGAGCGAGATGTGGCTCGGGATCGCCTTGACGGTGATCGGCATGTGTCTGTTCAATCTCGGACTCACCTACGGGCTGTCCGCGCTCGGCGCGAGCGCCGGATCGTTGGTTCCGGCTGCTTTCATGGAGGTTCCGGCGGCGACTGGCTCGCCACTCTATCTCTATGGCGTTGGACTCACCCTGGCCCTGGTCTTCGCCTGGGTTCTCGGCTTTGGGGCCACCATCGCCGAGCCGGCGCTGAACGCGCTGGGCGTCACCGCCGAGCAGCTCACCAACGGCTTTTTCAAGAAGCGGACACTCATCCTGGCGGTATCGTTCGGGGTCGCCTGCGGGATTGCGCTGGGCCTGACCAAGCTCATCTTCGATCTGCCGCTGGTCTGGATCATCGTCCCGCCCTATCTGCTCGCGGCGGCGCTGACCCTGGTGTCCTCGGAGGAGTTCGTGAACGTGGCCTGGGACAGTGCCGGCGTCACCACGGGGCCGATCACGGTGCCGCTGGTGCTCGCCATGGGGCTCGGTTTCGGTAACGCGACCCAGGCCGTCGAGGGCTTCGGGATTCTCTGCCTCGCTTCCATCGGCCCAATCATCAGTGTCCTGCTGACGGGGCTCTGGGCGCGCATGCAGGCCGGATTACAGCAGCGGGCGGCTGATGGAGAACCCGTCGCTCATCACGCGCAAGAGGTCCAGTCACTGCTATGAAAGACGACAAGATCACCTATCTGACCGACGTGGCGCTGATCACCTGCATCGTGACGGCCGGGCGCGGCGACCGGGTCATCAAAGCCGCCCAGGCGATGGGCGCGACCGGTGCGCTGGTCTACCACGCCCGGGGCATCGGACCGCGCGAGCGGCTGGGGCTGCTGGGTATCGCGATCGAGGCGGAGAAGGATGTTGTCAGCATCCTGGTCGCCAGCGACTACCAGGACGCGGTCTTCGAGGCGATCTACCGCGCCGCCGAGCTCAATGTGCCCGGCGCTGGAATGGCCTATATCACCCCCGTCGAGAAGCTGGCGACCTACATTCCGCGCGAGGTCCTGGAGCGGGTGTCGAGCCAAGGGCGGACGCCATGAGCGCGCCCACGCCGGAAGCGCCAGTACCGGGCCGCGCCGCCAAGCTCATCTCCTGCATCCTGCCCGACGATGGCACCGAGCGGCGTCTGCTGGGTTGGCTACGCGACCAGCAGGGCATCATCCGAGCGAACAGCGTCTATTGTCGTGGTCATTCGATCCTGCAAGAGACCAGCGCGCGGCGTGGCAAGCTCCCCGAACCCACGCTGGTGCGCGTGGTCATGATCGTTGTGGACGCGGATCGGGCGGACGCGCTCTGCGATCTGATCTACGAACAGGCGGACATCCACCGCCCGGGTGGTGGCGCGCTCATGATGACGCCACTCACCTTCGCCATGCCCTTCCTGCTCCCGGAGGGCGTCGCCAATGAGATCGGGGAGTGATAGGAGTGAATCCACGATGAGTATCTCCCCCATGCTCGACTGGCTTCGTGGTTACCAAAAGGGCTGGCTGCGCCTGGATCTCGTCGCCGGTCTGACCACGGCGGCGGTGGTCGTGCCCAAGGCCATGGCCTATGCCACCATCGCCGGGCTGCCGGTCGAGGTGGGGCTCTACACCGCCTTCGTCCCCATGGTGATCTACGCCCTGCTGGGCACCTCGCGACCGCTCAGCGTCAGCACCACCACCACCCTAGCGATCCTCACCGGCGCTCAGCTCGCGCTGGTGGTGCCGGGCGGGGATCCGACGGCGCTGCTGACGGCCTCGGCGACCCTCGCGGTCCTGGTCGGGGTCATGCTGATCCTGGCCTCGATTCTGCGCCTGGGGGTCGTCGCCAGCTTCATCTCCGAGCCAGTGCTGACCGGCTTCAAGGCCGGGGTCGGGTTGGTCATCGTCCTGGATCAGGTGCCGAAGCTGCTGGGTATCCATTTCGACAAGGGCGGTTTTGTGCAGAACCTGCTCGCGCTTGTCCAGCACCTGCCCGAGACCTCGTTCCCCACGCTCGCGGTCGGCGTGACGATGCTGGTCGTCCTGGTGGGGATCGAACGCCTGGCCCCGCGTGCCCCGGCGCCATTGGTCGCCGTCGCGCTGGGGATCGCCGCTTCCTGGCTATTCGCACTGCAGAGCCAGGGCGTGGCGACGGTGGGCCACATCCCTCAGGGGCTGCCGTCCTTTGCGCTGCCCAACCTGGATCTGATCGCGCAGCTCTGGCCCGGCGCGCTCGGCATTGCACTCATGAGCTTCACCGAGTCCATCGCATCGGCGCGGGCCTTCGCGGGGCGCGGCGAGCCGCGTCCCCAGCCGAACAGGGAGTTGCTGGCGACCGGCCTCGGCAATCTCGTCGGCGGTCTGTTCGGCGCCATGCCCGGCGGCGGCGGGACGTCACAGACGGCGGTGAATCGGCTCGCCGGTGCCCGGACTCAGGTGGCTGGTTTGGTGACCGCTGCCGCTGCCGTGGCGACCCTGATGCTGCTCGCCCCGCTGATGGGCCTGATGCCCATGGCGACCCTGGCCGCCGTGGTCATCGTCTACTCGATCGGGCTGATCCAGCCGGCGGAGTTCGTCGCCATCCTGCGCATCCGACGCATGGAATTTCTCTGGGCCTTGGCGGCCTTCGCGGGGGTGGTCCTGCTCGGGACGCTCAAGGGGATCGTCGTGGCGATCATCGCGTCTCTGGTCGCCATTTCCTATCAGGCGGCCCACCCGCGGCTTTATGTCCTCGGGCGTAAGCCGGGCACCGATGTCTTTCGCCCAAGATCCGACGAGCACCCCGAGGACGAGACCGTCCCCGGTCTGCTGATGGTGCGCCCCGAGGGACGCATCTTCTTCGCCAACGCCCAGCGGATCGGCGAGCAGCTCTGGCCGCTGATCGACGCCGCCGAGCCCCGCGTCGTCGTGATGGATTTCAGCGCCGTGATCGACATCGAGTACTCGGCGCTCAAGATGCTCACCGAGGGCGAGGAACGGCTGCGCGAGCGCGGCATCCAGCTCTGGCTGGTCGCGCTCAACCCGGAGGCGCTTGGCATGGTCCAGCGCTCCACGCTGGGTGAGACGCTTGGTCGCGAGCGACTGTTCTTCAATCCGCGGACGGCGGTCGAGCATTTCCACGCCTAGGCCGCTGCCCAGGGAGGCGTTGATTAGCCCGAGGCGACGCGCCGCTCGATGCACGCGCATTGTTTATTCACCCACGTCACATGAGGAACCGAGTATGCACGCCGCAAAACGTCTCTACACCGTCCTCGCGGCATCCCAGAACACGACCCCCGGAGCGGGCGCCCTGGCCGGAAAGTTCGTAGGCGGCAAGGGTTCGGTGTCGCTGGGTGTCGGCGGCGGCGCCGGGGCGCTGGTCGGTGCCGGAAAAGAGAACCTGACCCTGCAGCCCTTGACGCTGGAAAAAAGCAAGGGGCTCGAGATCGCCGGTGGCGTGCGCTATCTGACCCTCAAGCTGGCGAAGTAAGCCGCCGATGCGAGGGACCCGCGATCTGATCACGTATCTGACACTGAAACCTGAAAAGGACCACAGCATGAAAATGTTCGCCCAGTCCCTGGCGGTTCTGCTGCTGGCGAGTCTCGCCGTGGTGAGCTCAGCGCTAGCCGAGCCGCCGCTGCCAGATCCCATCCACCTGCCCGGGATGCCCGTGATTGACCCGGCGGCCATGCAGGCGCTCAAGCGCATGGGAGCCTATTTGCGCACACTCGAGTCCTTCAGCGTGCGGGTCGATGACGTGATCGACGAGGTGCTGGACTCCGGTCAAAAGATCCAGCTCACCAAGACGGTCGAACTCCAGGTGCACCGCCCCGACCGGCTGCGGGCTGACGTCGAGACCGACCGCAAGGCCCGTGAGATCTACTACGACGGCAAGACCTTCACCCTGGTGGCGCCAGAGACCCGCTACTACTCCACGGTCCCGGCCCCGCCCACCATCCGCGAGTTCCTGGTCGAGGTCCAGTCCAAGTTCGGCATCGAGTTTCCGCTCGTGGATCTCTTCTACTGGGGCGATGAGGAGGATGACTCCAAGGCGATCCGGGAGGGCATGTGGGTCGGCACGAGCCGGATCGCTGGACAGTTGGTCGATCACTATGCCTTCCGCCAACGGGACGTCGATTGGCAGATCTGGATTGCCCAAGGCGATGCTCCCCTGCCGCTGCGCTATGTCATCACGACCAAGAACGAGCCTGGAGAGCCGCAATTCATGGCGAACCTGACCTGGGATACGACGACGCGCCCCGCGGATGTAGTCTTTACCTTCATTCCGACCAAGGATGACTACCCCATCACGATTGTCACGATCGATTCAGCTCCGGTGACCCCTTAAGGGAGACGCAACGATGAAACGCATTTCCAGATTGAGGCATTGCCATCAAACACTGTCGGCGCATCGCCGCCAGATGACAGAAACTCCACCTTTGAGGATTTTCCCCATGCCAACCATGCCACGATCGATCGCCCTTGCCACTGCCGTGACCTTGGGCACTCTGGGCGTAATGCCCGTCATTCACGCCGAGACGTTTCCGGTCGCGGGTGCCACAGACACCACCGAAATCAGCGGCACGGTGGTGATTGTCAATCAAGAGCAGCGCATGCTGACCGTCCAGACGCCCGAGGGACGCTTCGAGGTACTGCACGTCCCCGAGGAGGTGAAGCGTCTCGATGAGATCAAGATCGGGAACCACCTGGCCATCACCCAGACTGATTTCCTCCTGGTCGATCTGCATAAGGGCGCGGACGCAGGCTCGGTGGGCGTGACGACAGGCTCCGAGGTGGTCCGGGATCCGGGCGAAAAACCGTCCGGCATGATGGTCCACTCCGTGACGGTCACGGGTGTCGTCCAGGGCGTCAACAAGGCCAAGTCCACCGTGACGATCAAGGGACCGGAAAGAACGATGACGTTCAAGGTCAAGGATCCGGCGGTGCTCGACTCGGTGGCCCCTGGCGACAGCGTCAGCGCCTCTTACATCCGGTTGATCAGCGGCGAGGTGAAGTTCCAATAGCCGACGCCGGGTCTCGGATCGGATCCAGTTGGTGCGCAACGGCAAGCAACTGGGCGAGCCGGGACGCCAACTCGTCCAGACGGGACCTGTGACCTGGCGTTTCCCTGCGCAGGAGTGGCACTGACCGCCCAGCGCCTGACGGTATTGCGTGGCGTGGCACCAGCACGGTAGTTTTCCCGGATCCAATCTGTAGGATGATGAATGCTTTGCCGATCGCTCCGCTGAACCCTCGCGCCGCCGGGACTCGCGGCCGGGGGTTCAGCGGGCTTCCCGCGGATGTCGAGCGACACCCGCGCTCTTCAACCAGAGGTACGAGGCATGACTGCAAGATCACTGTTCATTGGGACCGCACTGACCCTGGTCTGCGCGTCCGCGCTCGCCGCACCCGAGCCGGCGGCCGAGGTGCGTGAGCTGTTTTCAGCCCACGAACAGGCACTCAACGGCCACGACTTGAAAGGCTTGATGGCACTCTATGTCCCCGGAGACAAAACCGTGGTCATGGGCACCACCCCTGGTGAGAGATGGGTTGGCGGTGAACAGATCGCCGACGCCTATCAACATTTCTTCGCGGACTTCGACCCCGGCACCATCAAGCGCGATTGTCCCTGGGTTCTCAGCGATGCCAGTGGCGATATCGGCTGGATCAACGCCACCTGCGAGTACCAGGACTCACTCAAGGGCGTGGCGCGCACCTATGCCCTGAACGTCTCGGCGGTGCTGCGGAAGCTGGATGGCGCCTGGAAGCTGCAGGCCATGCATTTCTCCAATCCAACCGCGCCCTAGGCGATTTGGGAGGATCACGATGAGCGATCAATCCATGAGCGACAAATCGATGAACGACAAACCGATGAGCGAGAAAACCGTGACGGATCCCGACCTCATGTCGCCGACCCTTGACGAGGAACAACAGGGTCGTCGGGACTTCCTGATCGGCCTGGGACGCTGGTCGAAGGTCGTGATCGGCGCGGCGATCTTCGGCGGCCTTGCCGCCCGCGAGTCGGAGGTCCAGGCTGGCGCCTGGGTCAACCGCCGCGGCGGTGGTGGCGGCTGGGTCAATGGCCGCGTCGGCGGCGGCGGTTGGATCAACGGCCGCGGCGGCGGCGGTGGCAGTTGGGTCAACCGGCGCTGATTAGTCAGCGCGATCGGGCCAACCCCGGCGGTGTCGACCGCCGGGGTTGGTCCTCCACGACGCGCCCGTGCGACGCGATGAGTCAGGCAAGCATGTCGGATCAGATACCCACCCCGCCGGACCGCCTGGAGAGAACCCTCTTCAGTCTCCCCGCGGCCCTGTTTCAGACCTTCCCGGACCGTCCGGTCATCCTGAGGACAGCCGATCCCGCCGAACCGCCAACCCTGCTCGGGCCGGAGGTGCCAGATGGCCTGGCCTTCATCCAGTTGATGGGCCTGACAGGAGACATGGCGCCACTCATGGACTGGGGCGAGGGATTGGCCCTGGACCTGGTCATGGTCGATCCGGTGGCGGAGCTTCCGTGGCTCTACCGGTGCACAGGACTCTTGGCCCGTCATCCAGTTCGGGTGAGCATTCCGTTTCGACCCGGTCTGGCCCGTGCGGTGAAGCTCGCGCTCTCGCTTGGGTTCGCGGTGCGCCTGAACGGGCAGCAACCGACACCGGAAATGCTCACGGAGATCCGCCAAGCACTGGAGGCGTATCTGCACAATCCCACCGTCGCCCAGCCGGTGGAGCCCTTTCACAGCCTGCTGCTGGCGTTTCTCGATGACGCCCCCGTCGCGCTCTGGTCGCTGCTAGAGCAAGACCCGGCGGAACTTTGCGTCATCGACGATCAGGGACAGACGATGTCCGACCAGGGACCCGCGTCAGTGACGGTCTTTCGCGACACCCTGGTCGACACGGGTGCTGAGTGTCGCGACTGCGCCTGGCTGTCGTGCTGCGGCGGCTATTTCAAATGGCCCCGGATCGACTATGCCTGCGCCGATGTGAAACGGTTGTTCAGCGACATCCAGGCCGCCGCCACCGAGCTGCGCGCGGGTCTCGACGCCCATGCCGCGGCGCGGGGGTGACGCATGGGCACCCGGGTATTTTCATTGATCCTGCTCCCGACGCTCCAGTGCAATGCCGACTGCGAGTATTGCTTCGAGGACAAGACCAACGACCGGCTGTCGCTGGAACGTCTGCAAGTGCTGATCGACAAGGTGCTCGATCATCTGGTCGCCAGGGACATCGGAGGACTCACGATTCACTGGCAGGGTGGCGAGGTCATGACGCTGCCGCCGTCCTGGTTCGCCCGGGCCGAGGATCTGATCGGTCGCGCCGCCGCCGCGCGCGGGTTGGCCGTGAACCACTATCTGCAGACCAACATGATCGGCTACAGCCCGAGGTGGAACGACGTGATCCGCACGATGTTCGGCAATCGGGTCAGCACCTCGCTGGATTATCCAAACCTCTACCGCCGCAGGCTCGGAAAAGACGCGACCGACTACAACACAGTCTGGACCCACAAGGTGCGTTTGGCACGCACTGCCGGGATTGAGGTCCAGGTTATCGCGGTGCCAAACGCGGCCACCCTGGAGATGGGCGCGGAGCGCTTCTATAGCCACTTCGTCGAGACGCTCGACATCCGTAGTTTCCAGGTCAACACCCCCTTCCCTGGTGGCGAGTCCAATCCAGCCAAACGGCAGTTGCCGCATGACAGCGAGGCACTTGCCCGCTTTTTCACCGAACTGGCCGACGTCTGGTTGGAACGCGGCTATCACAGCGGGGTCCGCGTCGGTCCATTCGACGAATTGCTGAATTACTTTAGCAGCGCCCCGGCGCTGCTTCCCTGCATCTGGACCGACGATTGCGCCAACCACATCCTCTGTATCGATGCCCGCGGCAACGTCGCCCAATGCGATTGCTGGGTTGCGAGCTACCCCGACTATTGGTTCGGCAACATCTTCGACTGCGACACGCTCGGCGCCCTACTCGCGAAGAGTCAGGTGCTCGAGCGCTTCCACCAGCGCCCCATGGCGTTGGTCGCGCGTGAGTGCATCGCCTGCGATTACCTGGCCCTGTGCCACGGCGGCTGTCCGGTACGAGCTTTCTCGGTGCATGGCACGCTGTTCGAGAAAGACCCCCACTGCGCCTTTTATCAATCCCTGTTCGGGCACATGGCGAGCGCCGCGGCGCGCTTGGCCCGTATGGCGGCCGAGCCGCGAGCGTGCCGCGTGGTACCGGTGACAGGCCGCGTCTCGCCACCGAGCAACTGAACTTTAAACATAACATCGAGTAGGACATTTTCAGATGACGGACCCGCTACACCCGGTCGCGACGCATCACTTGCCCCCCTTCATCACGGCGCCGGGCGAAACCGACGTGCTCTTCATCGTGATGGCCATCTTCGTGCTGTTCGCCGTGATCGGCATCGGCATCTTCTACTTCAAGATCCACGCATTGCCCGAGCAGATGGCGCATCGCGGCCAGAAGGTGCAGTTCGAGCTCGTCGCGGTGCTGGCGCTGCTGGCGTTGTTCACGCACAACCACCTGTTCTGGGTCGCCGGGCTGCTGCTCGCCTTCGTGCCCTTGCCGGACTTCTCGACGCCGCTGGTCTCGATGGCCCGCTCGCTGGAGCGACTCGCCACTAGCGCGGAGCCCGCGGTTTCGGCGCCCGCGCTCGCGCCCACGCCGGAAACGCCCAGACCGGTCGATGATCCGCCCCATGATTCACCCGTCGTGCAACAGGAGACCTGAGCGATGTTGGAGCTGCTCCTCTGCTCGATGCTCACCGTCCTGCCGGACTACCTGTATCGCCGTTACCGGCAGGGCAAGCGGATCGGACGCGAGATCACGCTGTTCACGGTCTGGTTCGAGCTGCGTTGGGGGATCACCCTGTGCCTGATCCTGACCTTGGCCCTGATCACGACCATCTTCTACTTTCACCCTTCGACCAAGTCCGCCACCTCGGTGTTCCGCACCGTGACCGTGCTGCCGCAGATCAACGGTCGGGTGGCCGAGACCTTCGTCGAGCTGAACCAGCGGGTCGTGGAGGGGCAGCCACTGTTCCGGCTCGACAGCACCGAGCAGGAAGCGGACATCGCCACGGCCCGCCGGCGCATCGCCGAGGTCGAGGCAGCCATGGTCGTGGCTAAGTCTCGGCTCGCGGAAGCGGAGGGTCGCATCGTCCAGGCGCGCGGCGCGCTTCAGCTGGCCAGGGACGAGTATGAGGCCCGCGCCGAAGCGAACCGCAAGAGTGCCGGTGCGATCGCGGAGCGCGAGGTCGAGCGGATGCGCGTTCAGGTCGACACCCAGCAAGGCGCGCTGGATGCGGCCCTGGCGAGCCGCGAGGCCATCGTCTCGGAGATCGAGTTCAAGCTCCCGGCGGAGAAGGCGAGCGCCGAAGCAGCGCTGCACGAGGCCGAGGTCGAACTCGAGAAGACCCTGGTCGTGGCCGGGACCGACGGCGTCGTGCAGCAGTTCGCGCTGCGCCCGGGCGACATCGTCAACCCAATGCTCCGACCCGCCGGCATCCTGGTGCCGGAACGCCGTGCGACGGGCCTCATGGCCGGCTTCGGGCAGATCGAGGCGCAGGTGATGAAGGTCGGCATGATCGGCGAGGTGACCTGCATCGCCATGCCATGGCGGATCGTGCCGATGGTCGTGACCGAGGTCCAGAATGTGATCGCCTCGGGCCAGGTGCGCTCGACCGACACCCTGATCGATGTGCAACAGTTCGCCAAGCCCGGCTCCATCATCGTCATCATGGAGCCGCTCTATCCCGGTCAGCTCGACGACCTGCCCCAGGGCGGCAGTTGTATCGCCAACGCCTACACCAGCAACTACGAGGCGCTACAGTCGCCGAATCTCGGTGCCCTGCAGCGGTTCGGTCTTCACGCCATCGATACGGTCGGCCTCGTGCATGCGATGATCCTGCGCATCCAGGCGCTGCTCCTGCCGATCCAGACCCTGGTCTTCGGCGGGCACTGACACGGCTAGCCAACGTTCTCGCCACACGCCAGTCGTCGCAGCGCTTGTTCAATCACATGAGTCTGAAACATGATGAAAATCCACTCACTCCTTGTCGTGTTCCTGGTCAGCATGCCCGTCGTTGGCAACGCCCAGACCGCGTTTGACGCCCTGAAGGAGGGCGCGGCCAAGGCCGCCCGGACCGTTGGCGAGACGACGAAAGGCGCGGTGAATGCGGCCGGGAAGGTGGCGGGCCAGGCGACCGACAGCGTCAAGGAGACGGTCGACTCGACCCAAAAGAGTCTGAGTGACGAGGCAACGCCGGAGGCGACCCGTGCCAAGCTCGACGCGATGGCGAAGACGACGCTGGCGCGGCTGTTCGCGGACGAGCCGGGCAGCCGTGCCTTGTTCGATCGCAGCGCCGGCTACGCGGTGTTCGACAAACGCGAGGCAAGTTTCTACGTGGTCGCGGGCTATGGGCGCGGGGTGGCGGTCAATGCCCGAACCGGCGCGCGCGTCTATATGAAGATGGCGACGACCGGCGCTGGACTGAGCGTTGGGCTTGGCGGCTTCGCCTCGCAGCTGGTGATCCTGTTCGAGGACGGCGCCGCGTATCAGACCTTCGTCACCGAGGGCCTGGATGCCACCGCCGAGGTCGGCACCATGGCCGGTCAACAAAAGGATCAGCTCGCGCTGCGGTTCAACGAAGGCAAGGCCGTGTTCGTGCTGACCGGTCGGGGTTGGAAGATCGCGGCCAAGCTGACCGGATCGCGCTACTGGTCGGACGACGCGCTCAATGCCCGCTGAGTGAGCTGAACGCCAGCGCCGATCAGCCTCGCGGGTACAGCGCCCGGACCCGAATGCCGAACAGGCGGGACGAGACACCGGCAGCGTCGATCGATAGTGTACGCGGTTGAATCGGAGGTGACCTTATGAGGCTTTTCCAGTCCATCTTCGGTGGTGGCGAGACGCCTGGACGCTATCCTGAGTCGCTCATCGACCTGGCGACCGAGCGCGCCGTGGACGGCACGGATGCGCGCCTGCGGCTGCTGTCGGGATACCGCAAGCGGCTGCGCCAGCCCGTGATCCACGCGATCGATCAGGTGGTCGCGCTGGTCGATGCCATCCCAGCGCCACTGACGGCTGGGGCGCGCGACCACGGCTCCGAGCCGCGCCTGGCGGCGGTCTTCTCCTCCGCCGGAGACATGCTCGATCTCCTTGGGCGCGATACGGCACTCTTGGATTTCCTGGCGAGCCCCGAAGGGCGCGGGACTGAGCAGGTCACCGCCCTGTTGCTGGCCGAGCGGGTCGAGCGCCAGATCCTCGGCATGGATTTGGTGGGTGACCAGGTCCGACGCGACGTGCCACAGGTTGCGGTGAGCTTCACGGCGCACCGGCTGCTGGACCCGACCGCGAGCGAGACAGAGGCTCGCCGCCAATTGAAACGCCGTGCCTTTGACCATTTGCTGACCCTGGCGTTGACGCGGATCGTCGAGGTACGGGTCGAGCGGGCCGACCTCACGCGCCAGCGTGACCTGCTGCGGCGCAAGCTGAGCGCGCTGGAGCGCGGGGGCTGGAGCTTCGAGCCGACCCAGGCGGATCACCCGGATCCGGCCGCGCTGCAGGCCGAGGTGGAGACGCTCACGGCGCAATTGAGCGCCCTGGGGACGGATCAGGCGGTTCTGCATGCCCATCTGCGGATCGTCACCGACCTGTTGAGTGAGGCGGAGCGTCAGCTCTGGGCCGAGCCGATCACGCTCTACCTCGATCCGATGAACATCCAGCGCGAGGCGCGGGATCCGGCGGCACGCCCGATTCAGCTCTGGGAGCTACGCAATGCCCGTGGCCGGCGGGCTGTCATGTTGCCGTTGTGCATCGCGCCCACTGAGCTGCCGGCGCGTGAAGACTGGGTGACTGCCGCCCAGCGGTATCTGTTCTGATCGACCATCGGCGAGCAGCCCTCGCCAGCGGCCACCACCAACCAAGGGGAGACTGGGCCATGAGCAAGCAGGCGAAGAAAAAGCATCGCGAGACGAATGATCAGGAGGCCCAGGCACCCTCCAGGATGAAGGCGAAAACCTATGCGCAAGCGCTGGCGAAACTCCATGTCGAGCTGGTCAAGCTCCAGGAGTGGGTGCGCCACCAGGGGCTCAAGGTCTGCATCGTCTTCGAGGGGCGCGACGGCGCCGGCAAGGGCGGCACCATCAAGGCGATCACCGAACGCGTGAGTCCGCGAGTCTTCCGGGTCGTCGCCCTGCCGGCACCGACCGAGCGCGAGCAGAGCCAGATGTATATCCAGCGCTACATGCGCCACTTCCCGGCGGCCGGGGAGGTCGTCATCTTCGATCGCAGTTGGTACAACCGCGCCGGGGTCGAGCGGGTCATGGGCTTCTGCACCGAGGCGCAGACCGAGCGTTTCCTTGAGATGACCCCCATGGTCGAGCGGGCGATGATCGACTCCGGCATCATTCTCATCAAATACTGGCTGGAGGTCAGTCCCGAGGAGCAGACCCGGCGCCTGGAGGCGCGCACCGAGGATGGACGCAAGCTCTGGAAGCTCTCGCCGATGGATCTTCAGTCCTACAGCCGCTGGTACGACTACTCACGGGCGCGCGACGCCATGTTCGCGGCCACGGATACCGACTTCGCGCCCTGGCATGTGGCGCGCTCGGACGACAAGAAGCGCGCGCGGCTCAACATCATCCGCCATCTCCTGAGCCAGATCCCCTACGAGGAACTGCCCCACGAGCGGATCACGCTCCCCAAGCGGCAAAAGCCCCATGGGTATCAGGAGCCCGACTATCCGTTCAAGGTCATCCCGGAGGCCGATTGAAGAGAATGACGGATGTCGGAACGGGTGGAGTCAATTCAGTGAGTCATCCGCGGGTCGACGCGAGGGGCGGATCCCAGAGCGACGCCACCGACGTCTCGTTCGACGAGCGTCTGGCCTTCGAGCGCCTGCTGGGCGATCTGTCCGCCCTCTTCGCCGATCTCCCCGCCGAGCGCGTGATCGATGAGATTGCAGGCGCGCTCGCCCGTCTCATCGACTTTCTCGGCTTCGACCGCTGCTCCTTCGGCGAATTCATCCACGACGCGGGACCGATCGAGATCCTCTGCTCGGTTGCCCGTGACGGCATCGACCCCACCCCGCGCGGCCTGGGGCCGCCGCTGCCCTGGTATTTCGACCGGCTTCGGGCCGGCCACCTCGTCGTGCTCCCCGCGATCCCCGAGGGTTTCCCTGCGGAGGCTACGGCGGAGGTCGCGTACTGCCAGCGCAGTGGCCTGCGCTCGAACCTTGGCATTCCACTGAGGATCGGTGGTCGGGTCATGGGCGCCATCGCCTTCAGTGCCTTCCAGCGCACTCGCGCCTGGCCGGAGGATCTCATCGTCCGGCTCAAAATTATCGGCGAGGTGTTCGCCCAAGCACTGGCCCGGAGTCGTCGCGAGGCCGAGCTGGCCGCCGCGCTCGCCGAGATCACCCGACTGAAGGAGTCGGTGGAGGCGGAGAACGCCTATCTGCGCCAGTCCGGCTGCTGGCGCTCGCCGCGGACGCTGGCGAGCCGCTCGCCCCGCTTCAACCAGGTGCTCGAAGAACTTGCCCAGGTCGCCCCAACCCTGGCCACGGTCCTGTTGCTCGGCGAGACCGGCACCGGCAAGGAGGTCCTGGCTGACGCTATTCATGGCCTGAGCGATCGCAGGCACCGGCCCATGATCAAGGTCAACTGCGCCGCTCTGCCGGCGTCACTGATCGAGGCCGAGCTGTTCGGGCGCGAGAAGGGCGCCTACACCGGCGCGCTCGCCCGTCAGAAGGGGCGCTTCGAGCTAGCGGACGGCTCGACCCTCTTCCTCGACGAGGTCGGGGAGCTGCCGCTGGAGCTGCAGACCAAGCTGCTGCGCGTGCTCCAGGACGGCCGCTTCGAGCGGGTCGGCGGCACCCAGACGATCCAGGTCGAGGTCCGCCTGATCGCCGCCACGAATCGCGATCTGCCCCAAGCCGTCCGGCAAGGCGCCTTCCGCGAGGATCTCTACTACCGGCTGAACGTCTTTCCGATCCAGGTACCGGCACTGCGCGAGCGTCCGGAGGACATCCCGCTGCTCGCCTGGGAATTCGTCAAGGCGTTCAGCGAGTCGATGGGCAAGCCGATCGAGCACATCGACGACGAGTCCATGGTGGCGCTGCTCAACGATCCCTGGCCGGGAAACGTGCGTGAGTTGCGCAACCTGATCGAGCGGGCGATGATTCTGACGCGCGGTCCAACGCTGCACCTTTCTCTCGGTCGCCCACCGGCGCTCGCACCGGCGACGGCGTCCGTTGGCACACTCGAAGACCACGAGCGGACCCATATCCTCCGGGTCCTGGAGCAGACGGGCTGGCGCATCCGCGGGACCGGCGGGGCTGCTGCACGGCTTGGCCTCAAGCCGACCACCCTTGAGTCACGCATGAAACGACTGGGTCTCCGGCGTCCCGGCTCCGAGACGGCGTAGAAACCACGATTTTTCGGATGACTGTACCGGAGCCGTTCAGGCGCCCAGTGGTGGGATGATACTAAACGCCTCAAGCGATTGATGACCGAAACGGGTCAGCACCCTCGCGGTGCATGGCAGATTTCTTGCCTTCCAGCATTCGACCTGCTGTTCTGCGGCAAGCTCGTTCTCTTCGACATCCCCGCCCTGGATGAGCGAACCACGCGACCTGCTGGCCATGCTGACCTTCTCGGTCTGCACTAGGTGTCGAGGATCCGGAGATCCCGAACAAGCGCCACTGATCCGATCACCACTTAGCCCCGGAGGGCATTATCCATGACCGAAGTCTCCCACCAAGACGGCGTGATCGTCGCCATCCTTGAGCGGTTCGAGAAGTCCCGCCTGCCACGGGCACTCGACATCAAGGCCAAGGTTGATCGTGGCGAGCGGCTCGACAACAGCGACATCGATCACCTCAAGCAGGTGATGCAGGACGCCGAGAGCATCAGGCGCTTCGTGGACAAGCGCCCCGACCTGCAGAAGCTCTACATGCGCTCCATCGCGCTCCACAAGGAGATCACTCAGAAGGCGCTGGAAAACGAGCAAGCCTCGTCAAGCGCACCTGGGGCATAATCGGCGATTACCGTCGCGCGCTGAATCGGATGAGCGCTGACGATCCCAATCCTGATCGATGTCTTCTCGACCGCCAGCACGCTCACCTTCGTGCTGTTCCTGATCTGGAGTCTGTTCGTTGGCAGCCTCGACAACATTCTCAAGCCGATCCTGCTCGGGCGTGGCGTCCAGGTGCCGATTGCCTATGGTGGTGATCTTTATCGGCGCCCTCGGGGGATCCTGAGCGCCGGCATCATCGGCCTGTTCGTCGGCGTCGTGGTACTGGTGCTCGGCTACAAGTTGTTCCTGGCTTGCCTGCACCGGGCTGACGAAGGCGAGCCGGAACGGTCCTGAGGACGTGCTGACCAAGGTTCAGTTCTCGCATCGTGGTCCACTTTGAATCAGGGTGCCGGCGTGGCGGCAGCCGAAGAAGCCACCGGAGGCTGCGGCGGCAATCCCCTCGGATGCCCATCGAAAAGTCCTCCAGGTCATAGGCGGAAAGGGCTCGCGCGCTGATGTCGCAGCGGCACTTCAACGCGTCGAGCCCGATGTTGGTGTTGACGGCCCCGCGCTCGTCGGCAAGGTCGACGAGATGGGCGTGGTGCAATTTTCAGTGCCTGCCTGACCTAGTACAGCGGCGCCTAAGTTTCGGCAACCGGCCTGCGTCGTCAGGGCTTCCAGCCCTAACCGGACAGGCCAGGCCAGGATGGCCTGTCTACGCAGTCGGCTATCTCCGTTATCAAGACTTGCGCGCCGTTGTACTAGTCTGGATCCGAGCCGAGAAGGCGGAGGCTTTGCGCCGGATTTGGCGGACCGCTTCTGCTACGATAACGGACACCCACATGTCGTTGTTGAAGGCTCACATCCGGACCTCTCCAGGCCGCCGCCTTGCCCGAACTCACTGACCGCTGATGGGGCGTAGGAGTCACCGCGCCAAGCAGGTCGAGTGACAACTCCCCGCATCCAAGAGACGCAAACGTGAGTTTCTCGAGTAACGGATGTAGGCCGAATCCGGGCCGTCGCCACATCAGAGCCCAGACCAGGGATGACCGATTGCGGCTACGGGGAAACCCGACGGCGACAAAGGCTTCAAACGCGCCATAACCGCCGGCAGCGTCCGGGCTCAATCAATGAGGCGATCGGAAAGCGCGCGGAATCGATCGGCCATCGCATCAATCTCCTCGGCGCGGGCGTGACAGGCCCGCCAGTTCGCGGGGATGGCCTCTCCGCCATAGTAGGCCCCGGCGAGCTGTCCATAGATGGCTCCGGTGGTATCGGCGTCCTCGCCCAGGTTGACCGCTCGCAAGGCCCCATCCCGGAAAGTCTCGGTAGTCGCAAAGGTCCAGAGCGGCGCCTCCAATGCAGAACTCCTGACTTGGCGCCAAATTCAATGCGACTGGATCGCCTCAAACACGAGGCGCAGCTCGGTACCGGGGTA
>NZ_JAAIJR010000101.1 GCF_010915725.1 Thiorhodococcus mannitoliphagus | reverse complement strand
ACATGGTCGGACTCGATAGGGTCAGTCTGTTGAGTAAATCCCATCTTAACCGGGTAAACTGTTATTCGGAAATCACCTTAGTGATCCGCGTGACTCCCTGGGAAACAATGGCAGGGGGTTTATGACGCTGGCTCAGACCCTTTCGAATGAGGAAGACGCTCGCGGATGCACCCGCAGGATGCGCTACCGGAGAAACCTTCAGTCCCGGAGTTCACCCGGCGTCTGCAAAATCGGCGCGATGATTCCCTTCTGAGTGATTCGTCGAGTCTTTTTGTTGCTAGGATGCGAACAGTCAGATGGTCGAGATCAGGTCATCTGAACTTGGATGCCGATCGGCATCAATGTTCTGTGCAACCTCCTTGACTCCCCGCTACTTCGCCATGTCGTTGACTCAGTTTCCCATTATTCGCGGTGCATTCCGTCGGCAATATCCAATCCGCGGACAGGGTTCGCGGTCTGCACCAGCATCATCAGGGTCCACGCCCCAGTGCCGATGGTCGGGCGCTTGGGTCGCGGAGCGCACACCTGCGCGCGCGCGGCGCCGGGACAACGCAGACAAGCGCAGGCTGCGTGACACCAGCATGCGAGGCCGGCTGACACAGGCGCTTGCTGCCATGCTGATGGTGCCATTGCTGCTTGGTGCGGCGCCCACGACTGCGGATGGGGCCAGCAAGCTTCCAGGAGCCGAACCGCCCTCCGCGGACTTACCCGCCAACAAGGACCGGCCGCTGATCATCGCTACGCGCCACGTGCCACCCTTCGCCATCCAAGCCGACGATGGCAGCTGGAGCGGCATCGCAATCGACCTCTGGCGACAGATCGCTGCACGACGGGGTACCGAGGACTATCGCTTCACCGAGATGGGCCTCACCGAGATGCTCGATGCCATCAGCGATGGGCGCGTCGATGCCGCTGTCGCGGCGCTGACCATCACCAGCACACGCGAACGGGTGATGGATTTTTCACATCCCTTCCACACCTCGGGGCTCGGTATCGCCGTGCACCAACGTCCGAGCGGCGGCCTTTTGGCGACGCTGCGTCGCATGTTTTCCGCGCAATTCCTCAACGTCGCCTTCGGGTTGCTGGCGCTGCTGACCGCGGTGGGCGTGCTGATCTGGCTTGCCGAGCGTCGCGGCAATCGGCACTTTCCGTCCGACCCAGTGCGCGGCATCGGCTCCGGACTCTGGTGGTCGGCGGTGACCATGACCACCGTGGGTTATGGCGACAAGGCCCCGGCCAGCCCCTTGGGGCGTTTCATCGGCATGGTCTGGATGTTCGCCGGCATCATTATGGTCTCGAGCTTCACCGCCGCCATCGCAACGGCGCTCACGGTGGGCCAATTGGATCATTCCATCCAGCGTGTCGAAGACCTCTACGGCGCTCGCGTGGCGACCATCACGGATAGCACGAGCGCCGCCTTTCTGGACGCACGGAAGTTACGCTATCAGACGTTTGACTCCCTCCCCGAGGCCCTGACGCGACTGGCCGACAACGAGGTCGATGCGGTGGTCTACGACGCACCTATCCTGCGCCACCTGGTCACCGCCAACTATCCCCACGACCTGCGCGTTCTCCCTTTCGTGTTGCAACGCCAGGACTACGGCATTGCTCTACCACAGGGCAGCATGGCCCGCGAAGCGGTGAACGAGGCACTGCTTGATATCATCCGCGGCGAGGAATGGCAGCCGCTGCTGGAGCGCTATTTGGGCACGAGCAACTAAGCGTGTGGTGATGAGACGCATGCCGACGATCTTTTCGATGGGCAACCAAGGCTGAGTGTTGCCGGCCACCGCCGGGGCACCCCGGTGGCGCAGCACCTCCTCTACCATAGATATCGGCGACGTCGAAGGGCTCAAGCTGGCTGTTTACGCTGGCAGCGGCACAGGCGTGGACGGTGGTCATGGCCTTGCTCCTCTCAGTGATGGCCGTCGACGCTCGGCAGCTGCGGTGCCAGGGTTCGTGTTTTGTCGGTTAATGAAACAGCCGGCGCCGGCGCCGGCGCTTGCCATTACTACATCCTTATACGCCATTAAAAGCATATTTTAATACTCTGATGCGATTGCCCTGTCCGCATCGACCGCCCCCTTGTATGTTCAACCGTTCCTGCGATACCCTCATCCGCAATCGAAGCATTGCCTGGCTCGCAATGGCATACCGCTTTCGTTTTGTGCCTTTTTGAAGTTAATCATTCATCTTTGTCGATGATTTTTTCAAGTGACTCCGATAACGAGCTGCAGGAGCCCCGATGGAACTGTTCAAAAAGACCTGGGATCCAATCCTCGCGCTGTCGATGATCGCAGTGCTCGACATCTTTATGTTCCTCACCGTTGGCGCTTGGACTGTTGGCGGCGGAGAGACCATGATGACCGGTCTGATTGCTCAGCAGGTATTGGGTGATGATCTGGCCCGGATTCCCTTTTGGAATCTGGTCTTCGAGCCTGACCCGACCTATTGGAAGATCTATATCAGCCTGGGCATGCTATTCGGGGCCATCGTGGGCGCCGTGCTGAGCAAGGAGTTCTATTGGCGCTTTCCGCGTCACCTGTCCGAATGGGTCATGATCACGATCGGCGGCCTGCTGATGGGAATCGGTATCCGCCTCGCATTCGTCTGTAACGTCAGCACCTTCTTCGGCCTGACGCCGGAGATGAACCTCGGCGGCTATTTGGCCATGAGCGGAATCATTGCGGGCGCCTGGGTTGGCTCGCTGATCTACAAGAAGATTCTTGAGGGTTGAGCATGTCTCCGATCGGGCAGTGCATCGTCGCCTTTTTCTTCGGCTCCATCGTCGGTCTTTTGGTGCAGCGCTCGCGGTTCTGCAACACCGCGGCACTGCGCGATGCGATGCTGTTCAAGACCTATCGCAACACCAAGGCCCTGCTCGTTGCGATGATGATCTTGACCCTAGGTTTCACGACCTTCCTCACCTTTGGCGAAGGCAATCCTTTGCACTTCGATGTCGGTCTCAACCAAGTCATGGGCCTCTTCCTATTTGGCATTGGCATGGTGCTGGCCGGGGCCTGCACCGTGTCGACTTGGGTCAAGGCCGGAGAAGGGAATGTCGGCGCCATCTGGGCGCTCTTGTTCACCTTTATCGGGATGTTCCTATTCTCATTGCTGTGGTCGTTCAGCTATTGGCCGCCGGCTCCCGGCACCATGACTGGTGAGCCCAATCTGAGCGGCCTGCAACTCGGCTATACCAACGCCGCAACGCTGCAGGAGAAGTTCGGTATTCCAGCGATCCTCTTTGGCTTGGTTCAGTTCGCGGTGCTACTCGGCATCTTTCGCGCCATCCGCCACAAGGAGCAACGAACCGAGCAGGCCGCGAGTGCCCGAATGACGGCTGCGGCAGAGCAGCGCACGGTTGCCGACTGACAAAAACAAGCATTAGAGCCACTCGGTTCGCAAATCCTCCAGAGGAGAAACACCGCCATGGGCCTGTTTGGATCAAAAAAGAAGAGCGCCGCGACGACCACCGAGGCACTGACAAGCATCACGCTTGACGATGGCACCAGTTGGACGCCGGTTCAACTCGTCGATTGCATCGGTGACTCCTGCCCTCGACCACAATTGATGACGAAGAAGGCTGTCAGCCATGCAGCCCCAGGCGAAGTGATTGAGGTGCGCATCGACAACCCGACGTCAATGGAAGCCATTCCACCCATGATGCCGGATCTCCATGCCCGCCACCTGGGGACTGTGAAGTCCGGGCATTATTGGAGCGTGTTGGTGACTAAGGACTAGACTAATGAGCAAAGGCGAGCTTCAGATGGCGGGCTTCTCCATTCTTGTCACGCTGATGACGGTGCTCGGCATTGCCTACATTTTTATTGCCCAACCGGCTTATTTGCGGAGTGACCGCGATGGCGTGCCCTATTTCACCCCCGAGGTCGAGAATCCGATGACCAATGAGCCCGTCGATATGGGCACCCTGATCCGTCATTACCGAGGAGAGACGCCATGAATCTCGACCTCGAGACCTGGTCGCTGTTGGCTGCCTTTCTGGTCGCGTTTTACGCCATGTTCGTGAGCTTTACGCAGGACCCCTTTTGACCATGAACACATCACAGATTTGGCTGTTCTGCACCGGCAGCCTGGCCGTTAGTCTCGGTCTCGCCGCTGTCATCTACCCCTTTGCCGTCGTCGACGGGGAGACGCTGGAGATGGCCCGGACGCCTCAGCCGATGGAGAGCTTGCCCGACGTGGACGTCGGCCCAGACTTCGGGCTGCTCCCGGTCACCGAGTTAATGGGTTATTACATCGAGAACCCGCCCGAGGCGCCGAAGGACGGCGCACCGGCCCCGAAGCGACAGCAGTTCGGCGGCTGCTGAGTTCCGAACCGAATCGATCCATGCGAACGCCTTGCGCCGGAGTGGGATTGTTGCTCGGCCTAGCAGCCATGTCGGTGCTGGCAACGCTATCCGCGCCGCTGTCGGCGGGGATGCCTGATGCCGGCCTGAGGTATGTCCGCAATCCAGTCGCAGCGGGCACGGACCTGCGGCTCATCGACACGCGTCCCGAGGCCGATTGTATCGCCAGTTCCGCGTCTGGCGCCGTCTGCCTGCCACCGGAGGCCTTCTTCGGTCCGCACCGGCGACTCGCAAGCTTCCGCGACATCGCCTGGGTGCTCGGCACCGCCGGACTGCGTGGCGACGAGTCTGTGCTGGTGCTGGGCAACGACCCGGTTCGCCGGGATGCCGTCGCGGCGCTCCTCTATCTGGCCGGTCAGTCAGAGGTGTCGGTGCTCTACGGCCGGTTAGATAGGCTGCTCGACGTGGGTCTCTTCGAGAAGGGAGTGGGACGAGGACGGGGCATCCTGCGCGACCCCATCCACGCCGGGCACTGGCTCGAGGACCGCATCCTGCTGCGCAACGAACTCGCCGAGGCCCTTGCCGATGGCGACATCGTCCGTCTGCTGGACGGTCGAACCGCCGACGAATATTGGGGGGCTCAGATCCGTGCCCGCCGAGGCGGACATCTGCCGGGGGCCGAGTTGGCGCCGGCCGCTCGGTTACGCGCCGCATTCGCCCGCGGCGAAGCTGCGATCCACGGCGAGCAACCCCTGGTTGCCTATGCACATGACCCGCTGACCGGGCTCGCCTATCTGACCTTGCTGCGGGCCGGTTTCGGCTTGGACGCCAGGCTTTACCTCGGTGGCTGGCGCGAGTGGGCCGACGATGGCCAACTGCCCGCCGACGCGGTTAGCTACCCTGAGCCTCGCGCGCAACCCGCCGTGCCGCTGGCACCCAGGTCTGCCGGGCACCAACGCGTGCCCACACCGGCCCTGCTCACACTAGCAGCCCTGGCCGCAGCAGGCGGTTTCGGCTACCGACTGGGAAAGAGAACATCCTGATGCAAGAAGACCCTCTCGATCTGCTCCTGATCGTCTCGACGCCCGACTCCGGCCGCGTGCTGCTGCCCTTGGCCGGCGCCTGCAGGCGTCGAGGCCTGCGTTGGTCTTGCTTCTTTACCAACGACGGCGTGCGCATCCTCGGAGATCCAGCCATCGTTCATGCAATTCGCTGCGCCGACAAGCCGATCGCCTGCGAACATTCCTGGGCGCGCTTCGAGGGCGAGACGCCGTGCCCCGTCGCGCTGGGCAGTCAGACGAACAACAGCGCCCTAGTGGGCCGGGCCGCGAAGGTCATCGGACTCTAGCCGCGCAGCATGCGCCGCGGCGCTGAACCGACAATCGGAGGAGATCCATGAGCGGGCAGAAGCAAGTGCTGGTCCTGGGGCGTCGCGATCATACCGAAGCGATGCGTGTCGCCGGCGGACTGACGATTTTCGGCCATCAGGTGCGGTTGGTTTTCATGACTGGCCCGGTCGCCGAAACCCCGGAAAACATCGAGCAGGCCGAGACCCTGGAGCTCTGCGACATCGAGCCCGAGACCACGGTGCCCGATCAGGATCTGCCTCACATCGGCTCCCATGCACTGTCCCTGGCCCTGATCGAGGCCGATGCGGTCATCAGCATCTGAGTCACAATAGAAATTCGCCGCAGGCCATTCCTATGAACATCGCAATCTTGAAGACCGGGTTATTTGACGATGCCGAGACGATCGAGGATAGCCTGTCGCGTTTCGAGGTCAGCGATTATGTCTTCATCTACGACACCAGCCGCCCCAACCTGACCGATGCGGACTGGGACCAGGCCCTCGATGAACTCATGGCCGCGGAGCGGGTCTTCGTCATCTGACTTGGCGAGTCAGCTACCTGAAAAGCTCCGATAAGGCGATCAAACAAGAAGCACCAACTGAGGAGGATGACCGATGAAGCACTGCAACACTGAAGATAACCGTCGATCGATGCGGCGACTGGTTGGCCGCGGCCTCTTCGCGCTGCTCCTCGGAGCCAGCCCGCTGGTCCTGGCCGAGAGCCAGCCGCTGGTCGATGTCGAATGGATCAAGGCCAATTCCTGCAACGAGGACGTGCGGGTGCTCGACATCCGCAATGGCCTAGACGGCGGCTCGCGAACGGACTATCTGCGTGGTCATATCCCCTGTGCCGTCTACACCGATTACCTGAAAGATGGCTGGCGGGCCAAGGACAAGAACGGCGTACCCGGCCAACTCGCACCTGTGGACAAACTCGAGAAGCTCATCGGCGGGCTTGGCATCGGTAAGGACACCCATGTCGTCATCGCCCCGGCTGGGAAAAACGCCCTCGACATGGGCAGCGCCACGCGCATGTACTGGACCTTCAAGGTCCTCGGCCACGACAACGTCTCGATCCTCAATGGCGGACTCGCCGCCTATACCAAGGACGAGAAGAACCCACTCGCCAAGGGCAATGAGCAGCCCGAGGCCCAGACCTTCACCGCAGAGGTGCGCGAGGAGATGATCGTCGACAAGGACGACGTCAAGGCGGCCATCGAAAAGGGCACCGTCATCGTCGACAACCGTCCCCACGACCAATATGTCGGCATCAATCGGCACCCGAAGGCCGCACGCAACGGCACCATCCCTGGCGCCGAGAACCTGCCGGAGAACTGGCTCACGGAGAACAACGGCGGCAGCTTCCGTGATGTGGCAACCCTGAAGCAGCTCTACGCGTTGGCCGAGGTCCCCACGCAAGGCGATCAGATCAATTTCTGCAACACGGGCCACTGGGCATCCCTGGGCTGGTTCGCATCCCATGAGCTGCTCGGCAACAAGGACGCGAAGGTCTATGACGGATCACTGGTCGAATGGACCCAGGACGAATCCGCACCCTTGGAACAGAAGATCAAACTGCAGTAAGGATCATGGCCACTCTCGCCACTCCCGCGCATGAGCGCAGGGGTCGCCATCATCATTCCCTTAGTCTCGCCCGCTTGCTGGGGGCGAGAGAGCCCCCGATTGAGACACGCATTCAAGGAGATGCGGGTTGGCGCGATCGCCGCGGTCATGAGTCTCCTATTGATCGCCGGACCGCGCACCGGGCATTGTGCTCAGGATGAGCAAAACCGCCGCTTTGCCGTGGAGCTTGCCGTGCTGGCCGGAGATGTCCGCCTCCTTCGGCAAAGTGGGCTGCCGGAGACACATCGCCGTGGTCTCAGCGACCGGGTCGCCAGCGCCTTGGGCTTCATCGGCCTCCTCGGGCGTGAGGCCCTTCAGGCGAGCAAGCGCCACGACCCCGAGCTGAGCGAGGAGATCGCACGGCTTCGCCTGTGCTTTGCCGCCGGAGATCTGGCCGGATCTGCGGTCATCCTGGGGCGACTCGTGAAACGTTTTCCCCTCGACACGCGCAGCTTCCTGCCCGTCACCACGATCCCGGCCCGACTCGCCCGCGGACGTGAACTCTATGAAAGCACATGCCGGGCCTGCCACATCGCCCCGGACACCAGACGCCGGAATCCTGCCCGTGACCTCTTTCAGGATGCGCGGACAATGCCCGCGAGGGAATTCCTCGCTCGACTGATCGGCGGAGTCCGCGGCGTACCGCAGACCGGTCTTGAGAACCCCCTCTCGGATGAGGATCTCCGCGCGCTGCTCGCGTGGTTCATGCACGGCCGGGACAAGCCAAGCAGCGGCTGATTGCCTCGAGCGGCTTGCAGCACGAGTCCGAAGTCCAAGAGCCGATTTCCGGAGAATTCTTTGTGAAAGGATCGCCCAGGCTCTTATCGGCGGGCCTATAGGGTCTCAATCTTGCCGACATGGACGCAGAGCCCCCAGAAGCGCCAGGCCGGCTCCTACTCCATCATGTCGTTAATGACATTCTTGAACCAACTATGGGCATAGCTGACCTCCCGCTTGCGGATCTCCGGACTCGCATTCGCGGGTGAGACGCCGCCGGAGCCGGGGATCGACTCGATGGTGTTGGTCTCGGCATTCAAGCGGTAGACGGCGGCCACGGAGATGCCGAAGTCTTCGCCGACGACGCTGTAGCAGGTGTTGACGAAGGTTGGGTCATCCGGCGTCTTGCCTTGGAAACCAGCGACAATGGCTGCGGCGGCAACCTTGGCCTGGGAGTTGGCCGCGTAGGCAGACTTCGGCATCGTGGCTGCGCTGGAGGCGTCGCCGAGCACATAGATGCCCTTGTGACGGCTGGATTCGAAGGTGCGTTTGTCCACCGGGCACCAGTCACCATCCACCAGATCGGCGCCAAAGGCGATGGCGCCCGCCTTCTGCGGCGGGATGATATTGACCACGTCGCCCTGGAAGTCCTCGACCAATCCGCTCAGGGTGCGCGTGCTCGGATCAAGCGCTTCCACCGCGCCACCTGCCGCGGCGCTGACCCACTGGATCATGCTGTTGTCGGTGCCGTAGCCGTAGAGCTTGGTCCAGCCTTCAATGTAGAGACCTTGCTTGGAGAAGGCGTCCTTCGCATCGAGGATGGTGATCTTGGCCTTCGGCTTGTGGTGCTTGCAGTACATGGCAATCTGCGAGGCACGTTCATAGGGGCCGGGTGGGCATTTGAAGGGATTGGGCGGAGCAACGATGATCACGTGCCCGCCTTCGGGCATGGCCTTGATCTGGTTGCGGAGCAGTTGGGTCTGCGGCCCGGCGTACCAGGCATGGGGAATGCTTTGGTTCGCAATCTGTTCGTCGTAGCCTTCGATAGCATCCCACTTGAAGCCGACGCCGGGAGAGACGACGCAGGCGTCGTAGCCGAACGCGCGGCCTCCAGCGGTCTGGACCTGTCTTGTCTCCGGGTCGATGCCGACGACCGTATCTTGAAGCACATCGATGCCATAGCCACGCAGGCCGTCGTAGCCGAAGGTCAGCGATTGGAGCGTCCGTTCGCCGCTCAGGACCTCGTTGCTCATGAAGCAGGAGGTGTAGGCCGGCTTGGACTCGATCAGGGTTACGGCGATCTTCGGGTCGAGCTTACGTAGGTACTTGGCCACAGTGCAGCCGCCCACGCCGCCACCCACCACAACCACGCGGCGCGCCGCGCCCAACACCAAAGACGGGAAGCCCAGTGTCCCCAGCGCGGCGGCAGCGCCGGCGGCTTGGATGAAGGTTCTGCGTTTCAGGTTTGTCACGATGATCTCTTCTCCGTCGCCGCGCTACTGCTGGCTGCCGTAGTAATTGACCAGGGCTGGGATGGCCTTATCCCCCGCCTCCTCGATCGCGGCGTCGACCTTGCGCTTCATCTTGCGCGGCCATTTGCGCTTGCCGTCAAGGAAATCCTCCATGCTGTAGTGCAGATAGGGCATCCACTGACCGGCAAGGGTACCGGCATCGCCGGGCCGACCGCCCTTCTCATGACATTTCTCGCAGTATTCGTCGTGCAGCCGGGCGCCTTGCTCGGCCAAGACCGGATCGTATGGCTGTGGAAACAGACGCAGGCGCTGACTGGCGAAGAACCAACCCATCTCCTTGAGTTGCTCATCGCTGTAGGCCTTGGCGATGCGGTTCATGATGCTGGCGTTGCGCTCGTCCTCGCGGTACGCCTTCATGGCGTCCACGAAGACCTCGGGGTCCATGCCGGCGATGGCTGGCATCGAGGGTCCAACGCTGGAACCATCGGTGCCGTGGCAGCCTGCGCAGGTGAAGGACATCGCCTGGCCGGATGGTCCCGCCGAGACCGCGGCGGGCAGAACGGCGAGCATGGCAACAAGGAGATTGCGAAGGCTCCTGTGGATGGTCTTGTGGCTCTTCATGTTCTCCATCCCCGTTAGCTCGGTAATGTGATCAGGCCGAACAGCACCAGTGTCAGCAGGGTCAGGCCAGCCATGATCAGCACGGTGGTGATGAATGAGGCCGCCAGAGAGACGCGCCGCGAAGGACGCTGGACCAGATGCTTCTCCAACTCACCGGATTCCATCAGCCGCTCGTATTCGAGACGGTGGTCGTGTTTGAACTCGTCGATAGGGATGACACCGGTGAAGATGGCCGTGCTCATCGGGAAGCGCTCTGGCCGGAAGTGCACGTTGAAGAAGTGCACCGAGTTCAGGAAGATCGCCGCTAACAGCGCCTCTTCGGCATGCACCAGGTTGGCGATATTGAAGGTCCAGCCCGGCAGGATGAGGGAGGTCTTGTCCGGCATGAAGAGAATAAGACCGGAGGCACCGATCACCGTGGCACCCCAGAAGGGCGCCCAATAGTCGAACTTCTGCCAGTAGGTCCAGTGGCCGAACTCGGGGCGCGGACCGCGGCCGAGGAACCATTTGAACATGTCCCTCAGATCCCGCAGATCCTTCATGTTCGGGACCAGGGAGGTGCTGCCGAACCACTCGAACGTCTTGCGCTTGCGCCAGATGTTGCTGATCGCAATCGCCAAGTGGATGAAAAAGATACTGAGCCAGATGATGGCCGCGGTGCGGTGGATGATGCCCTCCATGCGGATGCCGCCGAGGAATTCCACCACCGCCTTGGCCCAAGCGGTATGGGAGAACAGCAGCGTCGTACCCGTCAGGATCAGGGTCATGGTGGCGATGGCGAAGAGGAAATGGATCCAGCGCCAGACCAGGGGGAAGCGGCGGAAGTAGACCAGGTCGGGCTGGCTCAAGTCTTCGACGAAGCCCTTGCCCTGAACACGGTCCATCACTTCGCGGTAGAGCCACAAGAGCACGTGGATCCAGAAGAAGCCCATGACGGAGAAGATCAGAATCTCCATGAACACCCTGAAGGCCCATAGCCCCGGATAGTGCTCCCGATCGTGGGCGTCGCCGTGGGGCCAGAAGCTCAGGAAGTTCTCATTGGCATCCTCATGGCAGTTGCGGCAGTTCTCCAGACGATTGGAGGCGTGAATCTCCGAGGTCGGATCGTCCTCGCTCTTCACCAAGTGCCCGCCGTGGCAGTCGTGACACTTGGCGGCATCGGTGTAACCGAGGCGGTGGACCTGGCCGTGATAGGACTTGAAGTAGGTGCGCTGGGCCTCCTCATGGCAGTCGCCGCAGTTTTGGGTGATCTGCAGCTTGGCCTTGTCGGTTTCGGGTGAGGCGATCTCATGCGTGGTGTGGCAATCGGAGCACACCGCCGCCTCGCTGTCACCCTCCTCCATCACCGCCTTGCCGTGATCGGAGGTGCTATAGTCCTGCAACTCCTTCTCATGGCAGCGGCCGCAGATTTCGGGGTTCTTTAGGCGGTGCTCGGCGCGCTGGATGCTGCCCAACTCACCGACATTGTGGCCCTCGTGGCAGTCGTAGCAGGTGGCGTTGGTGCGCGACTGGTCCAGGGTGTTGGGCTGCGCGTGGACCGACTTCATGTAACTGTCGATCTGCTCATTAACGACCTCCAGACGGGCATATTCGTCGTCCGGATCGTCCTTGTGCTGCTCCCAGGTCTCCCGATGGCACTCAATGCAGCCGACGATGACCGCCGGTGCCTTGCGATGGGGGACGCGGTCAATGGTGACGTGGCAGCTAGTGCACTTTTGAGAGCCGTGAACGCTAGCCTCGATCTCCTCGCTGTGGACGAAGATCTCCACCGGGGTGCCATCGTCGCGCACATCAGTCTGATGCTGTTTGTCGCCGTGACAAGTCAGGCAGCGTTCATTGGGGATGATCCGCTTGCCAGTCTCAGGATCGAAATGATCGATCATCAGCCCTTCGTCGGGCTCCGTCGCGGTGGCAGCGGCGACGGGAACGATGATCGCGCCGAGAAGCGCCGCCAAGAGGCTGACGATTCCGATGTTGGCGATGCGTCTTGGCATCGTGGCTCCTCCGGTTTCCTCGGTCATCTAGGTATTATTCGTGCGTATCACGCCTGGCAGAGAGCGAGAGGTCTGCCCATCTGGGCGCACACTCCACCGCCCTCCATGCCCCAAGTCACTGCCGGACGAGGCATTCGCAAAACCGCGAAACTCCAGAATCAACCGATCCCGCACCTTAGTGGTGACGGATTCTGCGCGATCGCATTGAAAAAGTTCAATCAGACAGCTTGGCCAGGTTGTCGTTTTGCTGCGCTAGATCAAAAGACTCGGATTTTCATGCGTTCGCTCTCTCGACGAGTCAGCGGAACGCCTGACGCAGCAACAGCCAGAGACCTAGCAGAGGGATCAAGGCGGTCTCTTCGGCGATCGGAAATCACCTAAGTACCCGCATCACACGCCTGCGCCCTGCCCTCCTTGTCATACCAAGCCACCATCGGCGTCAACAAGGTTCGTTTCGAACGCACCCGACGATAGCGCGGGCTCGGAGGTCGGTTGGCCAATGAGCACTGCGGAAACTGCCGACCTCAAGAAAATGCATTTCATGCACATAGACATACATTCTACGTATACAAAAGCTCTTTAACCTCGACAACATCAGGCTCTGATTGAGATTTAAATCTATGATTTTTAATATTTTTTAATAAATTTCTAACGGCGGCACACTCTTTGATTGATATCAGATGCCCAACACGAAACGGACAGTACAGGAGCATCAGATGTCATTCTTCAAGCGTGTCACCCTTACGGTCTCCAGCCAACTGGAGCAGATGATCGGTGAGATCGAGAACCACGACGCGGTCGTCGAGGCCGGGATTCGGGAGAGTCGCCGGCTCTATGCCAAGGCGAAGGTCCGGCATGCGCGGATGCGGCAGGACGGCGAGCGGTTGCGGCGGAAGCTGGATGGGCTGCGGGCGGATGAGCGGACGTGGCGTGAGCGCGCGCTGCGCTGTGACGCTAAGGGCGAGGGCGAGGGCGAGGAAAAGGCCCTGGCGTGCCTGAGTCGCGCGAAGCGAGCGGGCAGTCAGGCCGAGTCGCTCGCGGAAACCTACCGGCGTCATGCCGAGGTGGAGCGCCATCTCGGCCGCGAGATCGACGGTCTGCGTCAGCGTGTCGAGACCCTGGAGCACCGGCGTGCGCTGATGCGCAGCCGCGAGGCGACGGCGGATGCGAGCGCGCGCATTCGCGAGACGGACAGCGGCACCCTGCTCGATCTGAATGATACCTTCGAGCGCTGGGAGATCCGGCTCACCGAGGCGGAGCTGACGACGGACAGTATCTGCGACAACGACCCCTTCGAGGCCGAATTCGCGGCTGACGAGGAGCGTGCGTCACTCAGGGCCGAGCTAGAGGCGCTGAGACGTGACCCTGAAGAGAAGTCCGGAGGTGTGCGATGAGCAGCCAGGCCACCATTGAAGCGCTGGATCTCAGCATCGACCCAGCGGCGCTCGACTTTTCAACGCCGCCTGCCAACCCGTCCGACGAGAAGCCGGACAGGCAGATGGGACCGCCCCGCCCAACCAAGGGCAAGACCTTGAGCCTATCGCTCCTGCTGCGCGGACTCGGCGGATTGGTCATCGTCGCGGCCTTTGTGATGTATCTCTTTCAAGGCTGGCGTGAGGGCGACGACCTGACGCGCTCTCTCCTTCTGCTTGCACATACAGCCATCCTCACGCTCGCCGGATTCGCGAGCGGCCACCTGCTGCACGAGGCCAAGGGTGCGCGGCTCTTCATCGCGCTCGCGCTGGCCGCCGTACCGGTCAACTTCGCCTATCTGGGCGGGCTCAGCTATGAGCAGCTGACCTGGGACGCCCCCTTGGCAATGGATGCCTCGGCTTCCTTCTGGACCGCGAGCGTCGCGCAAATGACCGCCGGCTCGGCGCTCTTGGTCACGGCCGGCAGCGTGCTCGGGCTGGCGCTGGCGACCTGGGTCGGCTTTCTCATCATGGCAAGGCGCTCGGCCTGGCCGCTGACGGCGCTCTATCTGCTCGCCAACGCGGCACTCTTGGTGCCCACGCGTGCTGACGCGGCCATCTCCGCGATGCTGATCGGCCTGGGCCTCACCATCGGCACCCTGATCATTCGGGTACGCCGCCGGGATCCCTCGCTCGCGACACCCGAAGGCCTCTTCGCCCGCGCTGTTCTCTTGCTGCCACTGCTCGTCCTCGGCGGACGCAGCCTCTGGCTCTATGCGCCGGACGCGCTCTTCTTCACGACCCTGAGCATCATCGCTTACCTAGGGCTGCGGCTTGCCATCGTGGCAGCCGGAAACGACGCGCGCTGGCGCAGTGCATTGGAGCTGTTAGCCGTGCTGACCGCTGCGGTGACTACCTTCCTCGCCTTCCATAGCGTGATCGATGCGCGCGCCATCCCGGACGTGGTCAAGGTCCCTTTGACCGCAGGCGTCTTCGCCGGGCTACTGGTGGACCTTTCGACCCTGGGCAGTCGCTGGCAGGGTCACTACCGGGGCGCGGCGGCACTGGTCGCAACCTTGGCGATGCTGCTGAACCTGACCGCCTTCGGAGGTTTCGGCAACGCGCTGACGAGCCTGGCGATCGGCATCGCGACCCTCGCCTACGGCTACGCGTCCAAAGGCAGATTCATCTTCGTGATGGGACTGATCACGGCCTTGGCTGGACTCGGATTCGCCGCGCAGGACGCACTCTCCACCTTTACCATCGGGGGCTGGAGCGCACTGGTCCTGCTCGGGATCTCGACGATCCTCGCCGGCTCCGTCGTCGAGCGTCATGGAGCGGAGATCAAGGCGGGCTTGCTACGCTGGCACCAGCACTTTGAGCATAAAGGTTGACCATTAAAGCGCTCGGGCAAGGCAGCGCTCGGGCAAGGCAGCGCTCGGGAAAGGCAAAGTGCCCGAGCGCGCTTTCCGCAATCATGCGAGCCTGCTGTTGCGCCTCATCCCTCGGCCCAGCCTAATAGAGACTGACGAGGGAACTGGTGGACTTCGCGCTCGCTTCGCCACCCCTTCCTCAGAATACACTGATCGACCATGAGGTTTCGCGCCGCTGCCATGCCGACCATGCGCCATCTCAGCCCCGAAGACCGCAGTTTCTTCGCTCTGCTGACCGAGACTGTCTACGCCAATCCCTTTGGCACGGATCAGGAGCGGCTGAGTCGGCTGCTCGGTCGAGCCGCGCCCAGCACGGTTTCTCAAGCGGATCTATACGACAAGCTGATGCCGGCCCTAGAGACGCGGCTGGAGGCATTGCGGCAACGCGGGCTGGAGCGGCTCGATCAGTTCTGCGCTGAGGATCAGACATTGATGCGCCAGGTCTTCCTCTTCCACGGCTATCAGCACCACTACAGGCTGGTCGACGGGCTGATCGAGCACCAAAGGCGCGGGAGAACCTCTGCTGCGGATCTGAGCTGGATCCCCGATCTGCTGAATCGGCTGCGCGACTACGGCTTCGATCCACAGGAATCGCGCCGCTGGGTGGCGCTCTACTATCAACTGCGCCGCGCCTATGACTTCATCGAGCGCGCCTTGGTGGGCCGCAGCGAGCCCATGCGCACACTGCGACGGTCCCTTTGGAACAGCGCCTTCACCACGGATCTGCGCAGCTATACCCAGTTGCTTTGGGGGCGCATGCAGGACTTCTCGACCTTGCTGCTCGGCGAGACCGGCACGGGCAAGGGCTCAGCGGCGGCGGCCATCGGCAGATCCGGCGCCATCCCGCTGGAGGGGCCAGGCCATCGCTTCGCACGCGGGATCGAGGAGACCTTCATCGCGACGAATCTCTCCGAGCTGTCCGAGGGGCTGATCGAATCTGAGCTGTTCGGCCATCGCAAGGGGGCCTTCACCGGCGCGGTAGACAATCACGATGGACTCTTCGCGCGCTGCGATTCCTACGGGACGCTCTTTCTCGACGAAATCGGCGACGTCTCGCTGCCGGTCCAGACCAAGCTGCTGCGGGTGCTTCAGGAGCGCACCTTCACACCGGTCGGCAGCCACAAACCACAGCGCTTCGAGGGCCGCATCGTGGCGGCGACCAACCGGTCGCTGCAAGAGCTGATGAGCGGGAGCGGATTTCGGCGCGACTTCTTCTACCGGCTTTCGGGCAACATCATCTGCGTGCCCACCTTGCGCGAGCGTTTGGCCGACAGCCCGGACGAGTTGGAAGAGTTGGTCGCCGCCCTACTCGGCCGCATGGTCGGCGAGGCCGCCGACGCACTGCAGGCAGGCATCATGGAAGCGCTCTCGGAGCTTCCGGCAAACTACCCTTGGCCAGGCAATGTCCGGGAACTAGAGCAGGCCTTGCGCCGCATCATCCTCAACGGATGCTATGTCCCGGACGCCCTACCGGGGGGGCATGAATCGGCTGCAGATGCGTGGATCCTCAGTGCCGAGGCGGGAAGCCTTGACGCCGCCGAGCTGCTTGCCGGCTATTGCCGCCAGCTCTACGAGAAGCTGGGAACCTATGAGGCGGTTGCCCGAGTGACCGGACTCGACCGGCGGACGGCGAAGCGGCATATCCATGGGTAAGACCAGACGCCTGCGGCCTTGAAGCGGCCCAAGCGAAGGGAGACAGCTGTCAGTAACGCCTCCCAATCGATGGACACGCCTGAGAGGATACCGACAGGCGTTGTTTGTGAGAGGTCGCGGACCTCGGGCTTGCCGAATGCGTCGCCCTCCGGTCGATAGATGGTCATCATCCGATCGTGGAGCGTCGGTGTCGGCGCCATCAGATCAGCGACGCCGTCGATGAGTTCATGGCGAACGTCGTCCGGCCAGTTCAGATATTCCCCCTAGTGCTGCGGGTTAGAAGTCGCGAGGCACCCGTCTCGGAACTTGCGCGGCGACGCACTAACTGTGTCTAGCCTCGTCGCCTTGTGCGAGTCCCATAGCGATCACCCTCTCACTGGTGCAGCACCATCATAGACCTCCGATCGACGCATCTCGAATGATAGCTCTCGATCAAAGGAGTCTGGATCAGGCGGCTGCCAAGATGCGCATGGTGCTACCGACAACGCCATACGGCCAGTGACACTCCTATCGGTTACCGTTTTGCTAAAGCACAGCTGCGGGATCAACCTTCGGAGCGATCGTCGCCGTCATCCTCTGCGGGTATCTGCTTGGATGAGCCCGCGGCGGGAGCGCGTGCCAGCCACCGAAGCGCCCCAGCGGTCTCGTCGTCCTTGGCGCCGTCCTGAATGTAGAGATGCACATCGCGCTGCGGGAAGGGGATGTTGATGCCCTCGGCGTCGAACTTCTGTTTGACCGCCTTGGTAATGTCCCAGTAGACGTCCCAGTAATCCGCCGTGCTGGCCCAAGGGCGGCAGATGAAGCTGACCGCGGAGTCGCCCAGGGTGTTCATGCGGATGGTGGGCTCCGGATCCCGCAGCACCTTGGGGTGCGCCGCGACGATCTCTTCCAGGAGTGCCTGGGCGCGGTCGATGTCGTCGCGATAGCCGATGCCGAACTCCATGTCGACGCGTCGCGTGCGCGCTGCGGTCGCATTGATGATGACGTCGTTCCAGATCTTGTTGTTCGGCACCAGCATGCTCTTGTTGTCGAACGTCTTGATCGTGGTCGAGACCAGATTCAAGGCGGTCACCTTGCCCGACACGCCGCCGGCATCGACGATGTGACCGACGTCGAAGGGTCGGAAGAAGAGGATCATGAGACCACTGGCGAAGTTGCTCAGCGAATCCTGCAGGGCGAAGGCAATCACGAAGCCGGCCGCGCCGACGACAGCCAGCAGAGGTCCGATACTCACCTCGAGGGCGGCAAGTGCCATGATGATGCCGACGAGCATAACGACCCAGCGCACGCTGCTGACCAGGAAGTCTTCGAGCAGCTGCGAGGCATTGCCGAGGACACGCAGGGCACGGTGCATGGCACGGCTAAGGATCTTGGAGAGCAGCCAAGTAGCGAAGAGGATGCCAATGAACATGCCAATATTGGTTGCCCAGCGCAGTCCGCCTTCCGCAGAGGTGAACCAGCCCTTGACGGCGACCCAAGCCGAGGTGGTGTCCTTCACATTCAGACGGATGCCGCTGACGGAGCGGATGTAGAGGCGGTAGTCCTGGACCTTCGCCAGCGTCTCGCTATCGGCCTTGTCGGTCTTGGACTCGAGTTCATCCAGCACCGTCTTGAGGCGGTCGATCGCCAGGGTGCGCGCTTCGCGCAACGCATTGAGCTGCTCCAGGAGTTCGACCTTCTCGTCCTTTTTGACGTCCTGTGCGGCTTGTATTGCCGAGGTGGCCGTTTCCAGCTGCGCCTCGGTCGGACCATCACCCGCTGTGATGATTTCGACGGCCTTGCTCGCCTTGGACTCGGCTTCAGCGGTCGCTTGTTTCGCCTCCTCGGTGGCCTGCTTCGCCTCGGTTGCGGCCTTCTGGACCGACGCCTGACGCTCCGGCTCGACCTCCGCCGCCGCACGCCTCACCCGATCCAGGGCGAGGTTCGCTTGCGCGGCTGCCGCCGACGCGCCGTCGAGGCTCGCTTGAGTATTCGCCGCGAGCGTCTCCTTTGCTTCGACGCTCTTCTGGGCTGCGGCCACCGCTGCATCCACCGACTCGCCGAGATCATCGACTTTGACCCGCGCCTCCATGGCCGCCTCCTCGGCCTCCTGAATCTGTGTCGCGTCACCCGATGCCTTGGCCTCTTCGGCCTTCTCCCGGACCTTCTTCAGCTCTGCCTGAGCCGCTTCCGCCTGGCTCTGAATGGCCTCGGCCGCCTTGATCTCGTTGTTCTGGCGTACGACGGCGATCTCCGCATGGGCGATCTCCTCCGCCTTCTCCCGCACCACGGCTTGCCACGCCTCGGCCTCGGCGAGCAGCTCATCCTTGGTCATCGGCTTGAGCAGCAGGGCAAGCTCTTCGATTGGGACAGAAACGTCCGCGACAGTCGCGGCGTCCTCAGCCCCGCCGGGCTTGCCTTCGGCAGCAAAAGACCAGGAGCCAACGCCCACAAAGACGCTCAGGCTGCACGCCAGCAAGGCGTGCAGGAGGCGGTTTTCAGCCATTCATGTTCCCCCAATTGAGTTGTGAGATTTTCTGCGCGCCAAATGCATGCCTGACGAAGTCTCTTGCTTCGGTCCGATACGCTGCATGGGTCGCGCAGGAACTAAGAAAGCGCCCATCAATTGTTTCCCGATGCGAGCGATCCCGCCCGAAATCCCCCCTAGCCCCCCTTTGCGAAAGGGGGGAAGTTGTTGATGGTCACTTTCTAAGGTGACACCGTGGCGGCGCACCAAATAGATGGCTCGGCAATGAAGGGGGGGGGGAGCGGAAGGCGCTTCTCCAAGCTCGCACGCCTGTCGCGTGAAAGCCCCCGCCTCTGCCGATCGAAAAGAAACGCCCTTAGAGGATATCCGGAACAGAAAATGCTTAATAACTAAAATGCCAAATAAGATAGTATCTTAGGTACGACAATCACGCGTATCGAGGATGCCATGGCCTTTCAAGAGATGTCCGATGATTTTTGGCGCCAGGCAGAACCGTT
>NZ_JAAIJR010000100.1 GCF_010915725.1 Thiorhodococcus mannitoliphagus | reverse complement strand
TACCCCGGTACCGAGCTGCGCCTCGTGTTTGAGGCGATCCAGTCGCATTGAATTTGGCGCCAAGTCAGGAGTTCTGCACTGCCGTTCCGACCGCGACCTGATCGCGAGCCTGTCCGACACGGCTGATAGCGCACATTCGCTCACCGAGACCCACGCCCAGCCGCACAACAGCATCGATCGCCTGACCGGGACCACCGGCGGCGCGGCCTTCGCGCCCTACACCCAGGAACAGCTCTGGTTCGCCCCGCATCTGCTGCTCGATCTCTATCTGCTCATCGACCAGACACGCCTGACCCTCGCCGAGGCCCGTCAGTTGATCGAGGACATGGGTCGCATCGGCTATGGCCGCGACGCCAGCATCGGGCTGGGCAAGTTCGAGCTGGTCGGCGAGCCCGAGCCGCGGCCATTGCCGCTGCAGTCCGACGCCAATGCCTGTTTCACGCTCGCGCCCGTCGCGCCCCAAGGTCTCGGCTTCCGCGCCGATGTCAGCCATTACGACGTCTTCACCCGCTTCGGTCGCCATGGGGACCAGGCCGTCCACACAGGCCGCCCTTTCAAGGCCCCGGTCCTGCTCGCTCAGACGGGCGCCGTCCTGTCGCCAGATCGTCTTCCGGAGCAGCCCTTCATCGGCCAGGGGCTCGGCGGCGACGCCAGTCTCAGCCGGGCGCAAGGCTACGAAGGCACGGTCCAACAGGCCTACACGCCCTGGATCGGCCTTCACCTCACCGCCGTCAGGGAGGTCGCCGCATGAGCATCGATCGTCACTGGGGCCTCAGCATCACGCCGCTGTCGCCGGTCCATCTCGGCAGCGGGCAGGACTATGAGCCCACCGGCTATGTCATCGACGACGGCGCCCTCCACGAATTCGATGGCATCGCCGCGCTCCAGGCCCTCCCGGATCAGGAGCGGGCCAAGCTCGGCCGGATCCTCGAAGGCCGGCCGACGCAGGACATGCTGCGTCAGGTGCAGACCTTCTTTCACGGCAACCGCGAGCGCTTGATCGCCGTCTCGCGGCGCTGCGTGCGGGTCAATCCCAGCGTTGAGGCGTTCTATAAGGAGCGCGTCGGCAAGGTCGTTCAGCGCGAGGAGCGCGGGCGGGAGGTCCAGAACCGGCTCGAGATCGAGCGAACGGCATTCAACCCCTGCTCGGGCGCGCCCATTCTGCCGGGGAGCGGTATCAAGGGCGCCATTCGTACTGCCTTGCTGGACCGTGAGAACGACGGCCGCGCTCTGCCGCCCGGCCTCAAGGGCGACCGCGGTGCCAACCTGAAGCTCCAGCAGCGCCTCTTTCAGTATCGGCCCGGCAAATTCGAGCTGGATCCGATGCGTCTGATCCGAATCAGCGACGCCATGGCGAACGACCCGGAGGCCACCGTCACCCAGGTCCGTTTCGCCGTGAACCGCAAGAAGACTGAGGTGCGGGTCGGCGGCAAGCTGGTCGACTCTCAGGCCGAGCAGCGCGGCCTCTACCAACTGCTGGAATGTCTGTCGCCGCTGCAAGCGCGCGGCTTCCGCGCCCAGCTATCCATCCAGGCAACCGGCGGGGTCGCGTCGAATCACTGGCCGGACGCCAACCTGCGCTTCGATGCGCAGAGCATCGCCGCCGCCTGCAATCGCTTCTACCTCCCCGCCCTCGAACGCGAGCGCAAGCGCTTGCGCGAGCGCGGCTTTCTCGACGACCAATGGGAGGACGCGATCGGCACCCTGCTCAGTGGCCCGCTGTCCCAAACGCTGTTCGAGAACCGCGCCTTCCTGCTCCGAGTCGGCCGACACAGCGGGGCGGAATCCGTCACGCTGAATGGAGTCCGGGACATCAAGATCATGAAAGGCAAAGGCGAGAAGCCGGAATACCTCAACCATGCCAAGACCCTCTGGCTCGCCGCCGACGAGCGCCTGGCACAGCGCGGCCTCCTGCCGTTCGGTTGGCTGCTGCTGGAGATCCATGGCGCGGACGAGGAGCCAGCGACCATCACCTTCCCGCAACCCATTGACGACTTCGACGCCTGGCGCGCCGATGTCGCCGCGCGCCGCGAGGGCCTGGTCGCCGATCTGGCAGCCGCCCGCGCCCGCGCCGCCAAGGCGGAACAGGAGCGACTGGATGCCGAGCGTGCGGAAGCGGAACGCGCCGAGCGACTGGCCCAGATGACGGATGAGGCACGCAAGCTCGAGTCCCTGCGCGAACTGTTCGCGCGCGACCGCGCCGCCAATCGCAAGGACAAGGGCGGCGAGCTGGCGGGTTGTTTAGCAGAGGCGCTCAAGGAAGCGGAAGCGGGCTGGCAAGGTCAGGACTGCGTCGAGCTGGCCGACCTCGCGCTCGAGATCTACGGCTTCATCGGCTGGCCGGCTTCCAAGAAGAAGCGGGAACGCCAAGAGCTGGTCAATCGCATCAGAGCGAAGTCCGGCGCATGAGTGCTGAAAAGTTGCTTGTGAGCAAACCTGGCGCACGACAGTCGGTGGGAGCGGCGCCTCGCCGCGACGAGGGGCGGCAGCCGTGGGAGCGGCGCCTCGCCGCGACGAGGGGCGCGGGGTTCGTCGCGCCGGGGCGGCGCCCCCACGAATGCGCGTCCACGCTGGGAGTGGTGCCACGGGAACCCAGAGGTTTCCAGGCAACTGCTGACGCATGCGGCACCCGAGTCGCGACGAATCACCCAGGAGGCTCAGCCGGATGACCATCCGCCGCACCATCGGCCGCCGCACCCAGCGCCCCATCGGCGTTGTCGCCCCGCCGACGCCGGAAGAGATCGCCTGGCGCGAGGCCATGGCCCAGACCCGCACTCGCGTTCCCAAGGGCGTGTTCCGCTACCGCACACAGGAGGAAGCCAATGCCGATTGGGAAAGGTGGCAGGCTGAGCTGGTTGCGGCGACTGCTCGGCGTTGAGCCGTCGCGGGCGCCGTCGCCGATCCCGGCCGATCAGTCGGCCGAGTACACGCGACCGGCGACCTGGGAAGACGTCCTCGAAACCGTTCGTCTGCTCAACCGGGAGGGTGTCCGCTATGTGCTGGTCGGTGGCTATGCCTTGGCGGCCAATGGCTACGTGCGTATGACCGAGGTCATCGATATCGCCGTCGCGCCAGATCCAGAGAACGCTGCCCGCTGGATCGCTGCCCTGGCCGATCTGCCGGACGGTGCGAGCCGGGCGCTCGCGGGTGAGGAAGATCCCTTTGAAGGCGACTACCTGCACGCGATCCGGATCAACGACGTTTTCACGGTCGACGTGCTGCCATCGGTCGCCGGGATCGGCTTCGAGGAGCTGGCGCAGCATATCGTCTGGCTCGACCTGGATCGGGAGCCTGTGCCGGTTCTGGACCTCGAGGGGCTCTTGAAGACCAAGCAAGGCGTGCGGCCCAAGGATCAGGCGGACGCGCGGATCCTCCGCGAGGCGTTGCGGCGGCTGAAAGGCAACCCCTGACGCGGCCGCATGCTCGGATCGGCGGACCGGCTGCGCTTCAGCCATCGCATCAGCGATCGCGGCGCAGGCTTGCGCCTGGCGCTTACACTTTCGCTCTTGTACTTTCAAGAGGACCGGCGCGCACGGCGCACCCGCAGGAATCAGGAAGCGAGATCACCCATGAACTGGCAAGAAGTCTGCTCTCACCCGGCGCTCAAGGACTTGCCTTTCAAGCTGGAGACCGACCGTTGGGGGCATATCGTGATGACACCGGCATCGAACCGTCACTCCTGGCTTCAGAGCGAGATCCAGGGCTTGATGCGCACGCTCGGCTGCGACGGCTACGCGGTCATCGAATGCAGTATTGCGACCTCAGGCGGGGTCAAGGTTGCGGACGTGGCCTGGGCGAGCCGGGATTTCCTGCACCGTCACGGTACCGCCAACCCCTATCCGGAGGCGCCCGAGATCGTTGTCGAGGTGCTCTCGGAATCGAACAGCCGCGCCGAAATGGACGAGAAGAAACAGCTCTACTTCGCACGCGGCGCGAGCGAATTCTGGCTCTGCCAGGGAGGCGGAGACATGCTCTTCTTCGAGCCGTCCGGCGTGATCGAGCACAGTCGGTTGATACCCGGCTTTCCAGCGCGCGTCGAGCTGCCTTTCTGAGACCCTGACCGCCAACCCTCGGCGGCTCAACAGTGATGGAGCACAGCCATGCCCAAGCCGATTCTCATCTGCACCGTCGGCGGCTCACCCGAGCCCATCCTGACGGCTATCCGCGATCTCGAGCCCGCCTTCGTGCTTTTCTTCTGTACGGGTGAAGACCCCGCGACCGGAAAGCCCGGCTCTCAGCTCATGATTCGCGGGAAAGGGACGCCCGTGAAGATCGGCCGAGACGCGTATGCCCGATATCTCCCAAACATCCCCACGCATCTAGGACTGTCCGAGGACGCCTACGAGGACACATTGGTACCTTCGGACGATCTCGATCACGCCGTTGCCATCATGACGCAGGCCATTGCCGATCTGCGCAAAGGCTTCCCGGAGGCCGCCTGCATCGCCGACTACACCGGCGGCACCAAGACCATGACCGCCGCCCTGGTCATGGCCAGCCTGGATGCCGAGGGCGTGGAGCTGCAACTGATCACGGGCGCGCGCTCGGATCTGGTGCGGGTCCGCGACGGCAGCGAGGGTCCGCTGGCCGTCAGCGCCGAGGGCATCCGGCTGCGTCGCGCCATGACGCCGCTTCTGGATGCCTGGCAGCGTTTCGGCTATGGCGAGGCGGCGGATGGCCTCGCGCGCCTGCGCAAGCCGCGCGACCCGAATCTGCGCGCCGAGCTGCAGATCGCCAAGGACCTCAGCCAGGCATTCGACGCCTGGGACCGCTTCGACCACGCTGCCGCATTGGCGCAGCTTCAGGTCTACAGCCCCCGTCTCGGCCGCGCCTGCGGCGCTTACTTGGCCGCCCTTAAAGTCATGACAGCCGAGGGTGACGCCAAGCGCTGGCCCGCGCGACTCTGGGATCTCTGGCTCAATGCCCAGCGGCGCGCCGACCAGTGCCGCTACGACGACGCCGTCGCCCGACTCTACCGGCTGCTGGAGTGGACCGCCCAGTGGCTGCTGAGCACGCACGAGATCGACACCTCCAACTTGGATCCGGCTCAGATCCCCGAGAGTCTAAACATCAGTCCCGGCCCTGACGGCAAGTACCAGGCCGGTCTGCGCAATGCCTGGGCGCTTGCCGCGCATCACCTGGGCGGCGACGTTGCCACCTTCTGGGAGACGGAGAGCAGCCATCTGCTCGACCTGCTCAAGATCCGCAACTACTCCATCCTGGCCCATGGGGATCAACCCATTGCCAGCGGTGACTGGGAGACCTTCCGCGCCTGGGTGCAATCGGCCCTGATTCCCCTCCTCGACGCTCAAAGTAAGGCGGTTGGGCTCAAGACCCTGGCCCCTCAGCTCCCGCAGCGTCCACTCTGGCGAAATCATCAATCATGAAAGGTGGGAGCGCCGCTCCGGCGCGACGAACCCAAGCGCCAACCGTCGCGGCGGGGCGCCGCGCCCACCTGCACTATTCCCACTCCTGACCCTGCGCCAAACCCATGCCAGAGCACACCCATCTCTACCTCGTCTCGAACCAAGCCACGCCGAATCTGACCCCGGCGCTCGATCCCAGCATCGCGCCCCGGCGCGTCATCCTGCTGGTCTCACCCGACATGCGCCAGCGCGCCGATTGGCTGGAGGCCGTGCTCAAGGCGCGCGGGATCGGCGTCGAGCGCTGGCCGATCCAGGACGCCTGGGATGTCGCGCACATCCAGCTCCGCGTCCTGGAACTGCTCGAAGCCGAACAAGATCGGCTGCGCGTGGGAGCGCCGCCCCGGCGCGACGACCAGCGCGAGGCCGCTATCGCCCTCAATGCCACCGGCGGCACCAAGCCCATGAGTATCGCCGCCTATGAGGCCTTCCGCGCCTATGAGCTGCCCATCTTCTACGTCCATCCCGAGCATGACCGCCTGATCTGGATGCATCCACCCGGCCGCGAGCCGGTGGACATCGCCAACCGGGTACGCATCGAGGCCTTCCTCCAGGCCCACGGCTCGCGCGTCCAGTCCATGATGACGGACGCCGTGCCCGCCGCGCGCCAGACGCTTGGCGAATGGCTGGTTGCCAATCAAGCCCGTCTCGCCAAGCCGGTTGCGACCCTCAACTGGCTCGCCCAGCAAGCCGAGCAGACCCTGCGTACCCCGGCGCTGGAGCGGCGCCATCTGCGCGACCGCTGGTTTGCCACGCTGGTCGACCACTGCGTCGAGGCGCGGCTCCTGACCCGCACCGGAGATCACCTGAGCTTTCCGGACGAAGCGGCCCGTTTCTACCTCAACGGCGGCTGGCTGGAAGAGCACGTCTTCACCCTGCTACGCGGTCTGCGCGCCGCCGGTCAGCCCATCCAAGACCTGGCGCGCAGCATCAACCTCTATCGGCTCGACCAGCGCGGCGCCGAAGTGCGTAACGAGATCGACGTCGCCTGTCTGGCCGAGAACCGCATGTACCTGGTCGAGTGCAAAACACGCCGCTGGAATGATGGGGACACCCAAGGGCCAGGTGCCGAAGCCCTCTACCGGCTCGATACCCTCGTCGACCTGCTCGGCGGTCTCCAGGCGCGCGGCATGCTCGTCAGCTACCAGCGGCTTCCCGCCGCCGTCATGCAGCGCGCCAGTGACCTCCGCATCCAAGTCTGTGCCGGCCCGCGGCTCCCCGAGCTGCACTCGGCACTGACGAGCTGGCTCGGTTGAGTGAGAGCGCCGCCGGTGGGCGCGCCGCCCCGGCGCGACTAACCCAAGCGCCAACCGTCGGGGGGGGGCGCCGCTCCCACAACCGCTCCTAAAAACCATCCCCAAAGCCGCCCCGCAAAGAAGAACCCCACCATGGACGACTACCACGCCAGCCCCTCGCCCAACCCCCACTCCCAAGACCTCCGCAAAGGCCGCTTCTCCGAACCCGGCCGTGCTTACCACATCACCACGACCACCTGGCGACGGCAGCGCATCTTCGGAGCGCTTCAGCCCGCGCGCACCCTGATCCAGTCCCTGATGCTTTCTGACCGGCTCCAACGTAGCCAGACCCTTGCCTTCGTCGTCATGCCCGACCACCTGCATTGGCTGTTCGTCCTGCGTGATGGCGCGCTCAAGGACGTCGTCGGCGCCGCCAAGTCCGTCGCCGCCCATCGGATCGGCGGGCGCATCTGGCAGCCCGGCTATCACGACCACGCGCTTCGGCAGGAAGAAGACCTGCGCACCATCGCCCGATACATCGTCGCCAACCCCAAACGCGCCGGCCTGGTCGAGCGCATCGGCGACTACCCTCACTGGGACGCCGCCTGGCTCTAGCCCGCCAGAGCCCCTCCTGTGGGAGCGCCGCCCCGGCGCGACGAACCCAAGCGCCCCCCTGTGGGAGCGCCGCCCCGGCGCGACGAACCCAAGCGCCCCCGTCTCCGTCAGAACTCCCCTCCCACCAAGCGGCCACCCCCACAAGCTTGTCAATCCAGCCCCAGCACGCCAAGGCCGCTAACCTGCCGCCATGACAGAGCGCAACCTCCACATCGCGGCCTACGACATCTCCAGCGACACCCGCCTCCGCGAGGCCCTGCGCGTGCTCAAGAGCTACGCCAGCGGACGCCAGAAGTCGGTCTTCGAGTGCTTCCTCACCGAGGCGGAGCGCGCCGGCTTGCTGGCCGAGGTCAGAGGCATTCTGAAAGCTGAGGAAGACCGCTTCGTCCTCATCCGGCTCGACCCGCGCGGCAAGATCCGGGTGCGCGGGCGCGCCGTCAAACCGACCGATCCACCCTGGTTCTACGTGGGATAATCATGACCAGCCTCTACCTCGACCGCCGCGAGACCGCCCTCAAACTGGAGGGCCGCGTGCTGTCCGTCTACATCGACGGCCGACGCGAAGGCAGCGTCCCCATCCACCTGCTCGAGCGCATCGTCTTGCGCAGCAGCGTTGCGCTCGACAGCGGCATGCTGGCACGCCTTGCCGACGCTGGCGTCGCCGTCATCGCCTTCGGTGGCCGTTTCGGCCGCAGCCAAGCCATCGTCCTGGGCGCCACGCACAATGAGGCCGCCCGCCGCATCGGGCAGATCCGCCGCTACGACGACCCGGCTTACCGTCAGCGCTGGTCCAGACGCATCGTCATCGGCAAGATCCGCGGCCAGCGCCGCCTGCTGCGCGGCGCCCTCGCGCGCCGCCCGGACCAGCGCCACGCCCTCACCAAGGCGGTCGATGCGCAAGACCAAGCGCTCGCGCGTCTGCTCGCCGAACCGGACCTCGGGGTCGATCAGGTGCGCGGCGTCGAAGGCGCCGCCGCGGCCGGATTCTTTCGCGGCTATACGCACGTCTTTGCCCCCGAGCTGGACTTCACCGGCCGCAACCGCCGGCCGCCGCGCGACCCCGTCAACGCCGCCCTGTCGCTTGGCTACAGCCTGCTGCATGCCGATGCCGCTCGCAGCCTGCAAACCGCCGGCTTGGACCCCATGGTCGGCTTCTTCCACGAGCTGGATTTCGGGCGGGCCTCCCTGGCCTCGGACCTCATCGAGCCGCTTCGCCCGCACGTCGAGCAATGGGTCTGGGAGTGCTTTCGCGAGCGCCTGCTGCGCGCCGAAGACTTCAAGCGCGATGGCGAAGGCTGCTTGCTCGGCAAGAACGCCCGTCAGCGCTACTTCGCCGCCTTCGAACGCTTCGCCCGCCCGCGCCGACGGTTGCTGCGGCGCTGGAGCGGCAAGCTTGCGGCCCAATTTGCCGAGGACGGCGGCCGCCGTCAGATCGAATAGATCGGGCGCCGTGCCTGCTTCAAACCCAAGTGCGTGCGCCATCGGATCCCCTTCCCGCACGCTCGCCGCAAGGTTTTCGGACTCAGCCAGAGCCACAGGAGTGACGCCAGATGTCAGGCCAAACCAGCTTATCCGCCCCCCTCGGCAGCACCCGAACAGACCCCGAGGACGGGCGTCCGCTCTACCTCGCGCCCAGCGAAGAGACCTGGGTCGGATTGGACGGTCCCGCCCTGCGTGTCTCCAAGCTGGAGCATGCCGACCAGCTCTTTCCGCTGCGGCGGATCGGGCGCATCCACACCAATCGGCGGGTGGACTGGGAGATGAAGGCGCTCTTGGCCTGCGCTGACCAGGGCATCCCCGTCATTTTCATGGACGACGAGGGGCAGGTCATGGCGCGCCTGCTGGGGCGGCCTGGCGAGCGCGACGAGCTGCGCAACCGGCTCATCGCCTTCCTGCTGCGGCCGGAATCGCTCGGCATGCTTCAGCACTGGATGCAGACCAGCCGACATCGGGCCGCGCGCTGGGCCGCCGGCAAGCTCCGACTGGGCACCCAGATGGCAGACGTCGCCTCGATCCGCGAGCGCATCAATCAGCAGACCCAGTCTTTCGCCGGGGAAGACGCGGCGCGCCAGACACGCCAGTGGCTTCGCGGGCTCGCCTACACCTGGATGGAAGAGCACCTGCGTGACCTCGGACTCGGCCGCACCACCGAGCTTGGCCAAGCCGGCCGGCCACCCCTGGCCGCCGAACTCACCGACATCTTCTACTGGTATCTCGAACCCGCCCGTCACGGCTGGCTCAAGCGCCGCAATCTCGCCGCCAAGCGCAAACGCCAGCCCGTGATGCCGCCCAGCCAGCGCGACGTCATCTGGCTCTTCGAGTCCCACGCCCTCAAGGCCGCCGCACGCGGACGCGAAATCACCGGAAGTCTCCACCGCTGGCTGATCCACGAAACCTGAGGCACCGCCATGGCCATTAACGCCACGCAGTTGTTCTTGCTCGCCTACGACATCGCAGACCCCAAGCGTCTGCAGCAGGTCCACCGCACCGTGCGTTCCGCGGGAATCCCGATCCAATATTCCGTCTTCCTCGTGCCAGGTCCGCCCAGAGTCATCGATGCCCTCCTGAGTCGGCTGGACGACATCATCCATCCGACCCATGACGACATCCGCGTCTATCCCCTGCCGAAGCGTCTCGAGGTGACCCGCTACGGCAGACAGCACATGCCGATTGGGCTGGATCTCATCCAGGGAGGTCACCTGCAGCAGGCCTTCCTCGATCTCGTCGGTTCCCCTGAGGCCGAAGGGTATTGATCCTAAGGAAGCGCCCATCAACTCTTTCCCGATGTGAGCGATGCCGCCCGAAATCCCCCCTAGCCCCCCTTTGCGAAAGGGGGGAAGTTGTTGATGGACGATTTCTAAATCCGGCACGCCGACGCAGTGGGAGCGGCGCCCCGCCGCGACGACGCCCGATCGTCGCGGGGCGCCGCTCCCACTGATCGAGCCCCGGCCGGATGTGACCAAGGCTCGCTGAACACTCTCCTCGCCGGAGATGTCTCCGCGTATCCCGGCTGAGAATTGGTGACTGGCACGCGAGCTGCCCGACCCTGACCCGTACCTGTGCGGAGGTTCCTAGTCCGACCCAGCCTGATTCCGCTAAACTCCGACAAGGCGATGCCTGATCGCCGCCGAGAAACCAACGTATGAGCACCATCTGCACGTCAAGTTTTCGGATCCACAAAATCTTGGGGAGTGCCCTTGTAAAGCACTACCAGAAAAGGCTTTTTTCGACGTGGCAGTTCGAATCAGAGACCCGTTCTAAAGGGGATTAAGACCGATGATGTCAGAGGCGGTTGCGGCCTCCTGCTGTTCGAATCAGAGACCCGTTCTAAAGGGGATTAAGACCTCGGGAGCTGGAGCCATCGGGCCTGGATCTGGGTTCGAATCAGAGACCCGTTCTAACGCGGTTTAAAACTACTAGGATTACCCCCTTGTTTCCCTGTCGCTGTTCGAATCAGAGACCCGTTCTAAAGGGGATTAAGACTTCTTGGACAGCCTGCACCCGATGACCCATGGGGTTCGAATCAGAGACCCGTTCTAAAGGGGATTAAGACTAATCGCGCCCCATTGGGACACACCATTGGACATCGTTCGAATCAGAGACCCGTTCTAAAGGGGATTAAGACGCTGTAAGCGTAGACACCTTCGAGCCCTGAGATAGGTTCGAATCAGAGACCCGTTCTAAAGGGGATTAAGACTCCTCCATCTCCAGGTAGACGTCGTCCCAGGTCCGTTCGCATCAGAGACCCGTTCTAAAGGGGATTAAGACCCAGCGATTACCGTCAGAAAGATGATTTCTGCGAGCGTTCGAATCAGCGCTCCGTTCGGCGTTGATCATCGGATCGCCCCGTCGGTTGAGTCGACATTGGGCATCCTTCAGGCAAGACGACGTGGGAGCGGCGCCTCGCCGCGATCGCGCGACCGTCGCGGCGGGGCGCCGCTCCCACCGGTCTTGCGCCTGGACCAAAGAATGATCGAGGCCACCCGTTCCAAAGGGGATCAAAAGAGCCTTGTGATGAGCTGTTGCGGTTCGGCGCCAAGGGCGGCTTGGCGATAGCTTCGGTCAGGCGCTCGGTGGGTGGGAGCGGCGCCTCGCCGCGAGCGGGGGTCGCGGCGGGGCGCCGCTCCTACTGTGCCGCTAGAACGGGTGCTTTTGGCGTTGGGGTGATCTGGTGTCCGGGGGATCAGGCGCGTTCGGTTTCAGGTGCGGTTAGAATCCGGGTGTTTCCATTGACCCATGCCTTGGCTGGGCAGGCTGAGCTGCCCGGACTTCGCGCGCGGTCGATGTCTTTCCCCGCCCCGATGCCAGGTCGTCGGGCTTCCCTCCCATACCTCGGAGCCATGAGCCATGTTTCTCGATCCTTTTCACGCGGCCGAAGGTGGTGCCGTTCGTGTCTCTGCGGCGCAGGGCAGTGCCTTCGCCAAGGAGGTCGCGGGCGATTTCAATCCCATTCATGATGCAGCCAATCCGCGCTTCTGCGTGCCTGGGGATCTGCTGTTCGCGCTGGTGCTAGCGAGGTTCGGCGTGGCGAGCCGGATGGCCTTTCGCTTCACGGGGATGGTGGGGGCGGATGCCGGTCTGACCTTTTCTGAGGGCGACGCGGGCGTGACGGTCGGGGCCGAGGACGGCAAGTCCTGCCTTGAGGTCGAGTCGAGCGGAGACGTCAGCAAAGATCCGGCGTTGATCGAGTCTCTGGTGCGTCGCTACGTCGCCTTCTCGGGTCAGAATTTTCCGCACATCCTGGTGCCGCTGATGGAGCAACACGGCGTGATGATCAATACCGACCGGCCGTTGGTGATCTATGAGCAGATGTCGTTCGAACTCGACCGGCTGGATTGCCCGGAGCTGGAGGTGGCGCTGGAGTCGACCGCGCTGGAGGTGAAGGGGCGACGCGGGGAGGCGCGCTTGGGCTTCGCGCTCAGCGCCGAGGGCGAGCCGGTCGGACGGGGCTCCAAGACGCTGATCCTGAGCGGGCTGCGCGACTATGAGCCCGAGGCGCTACAGGGCTTGGTCGAGCGCTATGCCGGTTGGAAGGCGGCCTATCTCGGCTGATCCGTGGTCCCTTCCGCGACCTCGCCGGGGGTCGGCTGAGCGGAAAGCGACAGGCGCTCGTAGATGTCGGCGAGCCGCAGGCTGCAATCCATGTCGGTCAAGGGGATGCTGTCGTCCGGGGCTTGATACTCGGTCAACAGCCAGCGGTTGCCGGACTGGCGGGTGAAGTGCTCGACGCGGCACTCGGTCTGGCTGACCAGCAGGTAATGGGCCAGCGAGGGGAGGTTGCGGTAGTGGGCGAACTTCGCGCCCCGATCGTCGCTCTCGGTCGATTGGGATAGCACCTCGACGATCAGCCCGGGATTGAGCAGCGTATCGACCTTGTTGTCCTCGAACCGCGGCGGCTCGCAGAGCGCGACGATGTCCGGGTAGACGTAGATCCCGGTTTCGGTGACCTTGACCCGCATGTCGTTGACGTAGACCTCGCAGGGCCGGCCGCGCAGTTGGCCATGGAACATGGCGAAGAGGTTGCCGCAGATCAGATTGTGCTCCCGGCTCGCGCCGGTCATCTCAAAGATCTCGCCGCGGATGTATTCGTGGCGTGTCTCCTGCCGCCGCTCCCACGCCAGGTAGTCCCGCGGCGTCGATCCTGATTGCGCTTGGGCACCCATTGCAGCGTCTCCGACTCGATAGACGTGCTTCATTTTGGGCAATCTCGGTCGGTAATGCGAGACCATGGCCGGTGCGCCGACGGAAGCCTTCCGCGCAGGCCGCTACGCCAGACCTACTCGCGATGCCGGTAAGGCGCGACGAAGAAGATGACGGCGAGCCCAATGAAGGCCAGCACGGCCAGGGCCGACGACAGTCGATAGGTTAGCCGCCAGCCGGTGTTGGACTTGCGGGTGATCTGGAAGTCTTCGATGTAGATGGTCTCGCAGGCGCCATTGCCGCTGTCGGTGCGGGTGGTGCTGGTGCCGCGCTGGAAGCCGCCGGCGTGGGAGTAGCGTGCGAGCTTGCCGCGGAAGCGGATCTGGTCGCCGATTTCGGCGGACTTGATGGCCTTCTGGATGTATTCGTCGTGCGAGAGCATGTGGTTATTGCTGAGCTGGTCCCAGGCGAAACCCTTGTAGGCGACAGGGTCGTTGGTGGAGATCCAGCAGGTCCAGGTGGTGTTCTTGTACTGCATGTCGCGGAAGACGCCCATCGCGACGTTGTCGCCCCAGACGACGCAGAGGTCGCGGATGTTGATGAAGTCCTTCCAGTCCTTGAAGTGGTAGATGTCCCAGAAGGCGTCGCTGTCGTGCAGGCTGACCACCACGCCGTCCAGCTCATAGTCGAAGAGGGGCTCGATGGTGTAGATGACGTCGTTGGCCTCGATCTGGAAGGGCTCGGCGTCCGTCGGCTCTTGCCTGGGCGCTTGGAGTTCGGTCAGGTCATAGAGGCTCGGCGGCGGCAGCTGATCCTTCTGCCAATGGCTCCAGATGGCCAGCCCGACACTGGATAGGAAGACCAGCAGCAGGAGCTGGTTGACCAGTCGGTAGGGGAAGCGGTCTTGCTTGGGGATCGCGGCGGCCTCGGCCCGCGCTTGTGTTGCGCGACGCTCCATCTGCTCCAGCTTGGCGTATACAATTCCGCAATTCACGCAGCGATCACCCGGCGGCTGCTCGAAGTCGCATTTGGGACAGCGCATGGTGACGGGCGCCACGTCCAGCTGCGGCGGCGATTTGAAGACGTCGGCGGCGGGCTTGGGCGCGACCGACTGGGCCGCCTCTTCGCGCAGTTCGCAGCCGATACCGGCCTGCTCGAAGCGGCTCTGAGCCTCCCGCGCGCGCTCCTGGCTCAGCAGGCCCTTGAGCGGCCTGGGCTTGCCGTTCAGTGCAGCGTCCGCTTGCGGGAGCGAGAGCCTGAGGAGTTCGGCCAGTGCGGCGACGGCTTCATGGCGCCGCGCGCTGGGCAGGATCTCGCCGGTGAGGATCAGGGAATAGCGCTTCATGCAGGTCTCTCGGCTGGCGGTGCCTGGGACAGGTTTCCGGCGAGCATCTTAGGTCGTTCGGCGGATGCGGACTGGGGCGCGCTCGACAAAACGGGCAGCGGATGCCTTGACCCATGCACGCACGAGCCCTGGCAGCGTGCCGAGATCGACTTCCACGAGTAACTCAGTGTCTGAACGCCCTCATCCAATGGGGATCGACCCCCATCGTATCGCCTGCTTCTTCTCGACCTCCGGGCACAGCGGGGTCGACCGCGCGGCAAAGCATCTCATCCCCGCCTTGGCGCGGCGCGGCTACCAGGTGGATCTCCTCAAGGTGCGCCGACATGGCCCCAATCTGCCCGAGATCCCGGAGGCTGTCCGGGTCATCGATCTTGGCTCGCGTCACACGCTGGCCTGTCTGCCTGCGGTCGCGCGCTATCTGCGATCCGCGCGGCCCGCTGCCATGCTCTCGGACAAGGACCGGGTGAACCGCGTTGCCCTCTTCGCGCGCGCCTTGGCCCGCGTGCCGACGCGGCTGGTGCTGCGCTCGGGCACGACCATCTCGATCGACTTGGCGACGCGGGGCGCGCTGGAGCGCTGGGTGCAGCGCAATTCGATGGGGAGGCTCTATCCCTTCGCCGATCAGGTGATCGTGGCGTGCCAAGGGGTGGCGGACGACCTGGCGGCTTACACCGGACTCGCACGCGAGCGGATCCGCGTCGTGCCGCCGCCGGTGATTCCCGAAGACCTGCTGGAGGCGGAGCTGCCGCGCCCCGACCACCCCTGGTTCGCACAAGCCGACAAGCCGCTCATCCTCAGCGCCGGAGAGCTGTGCAGCCGCAAGGATTTCGAGACCCTCATCCGCGCCTTTGCCCGACTGCGCTCGGAGCGCCCCTGTCGGCTGATGATCGTTGGCCGAGGCGGTGCGCGGGAGCGACTGCTGGCGCTCGCGCGCGAGCTTGAGGTGGCCGAGGACGTCGCGCTTCCGGGCTATGTCGACAATCCCTACGCCTACATGGCCCATGCGGATCTCTTCGCCTTCACCTCGCGCTGGGAAGGGCTGGGGTTCGTGCTCATCGAGGCCTTGGCGGTGGGCACGCCGGTCGTCTCAACGGACTGCCCGAGCGGTCCGAGTGAGATCCTGGAGGGCGGCCGCTATGGCCCTTTGGTTCCGGTGGGCGACGATGTGGCGCTGGCCGCGGCGATGGCAGCGACCCTGGAAGATCCCCTGCCGGCGGCGCAGTTGAAGCAAGCGGCCCGGCGCTACGAGATCGAGGCCAGCACGGATGTCTATCTGGACGCGCTGGGGCTGGCGCCGCAGCCCATGCGCGGGAGCGCCGCCCCGGCGCGATTGGAGCCGCTGCGACCGGTCGATCGCGGCGAGGCGCCGCTCCCACCAGAGCCGTAGCATGGGCGTGCCCATCATCGCAGCTCAAGGCCCGAGCGCGGACTTTGTGGATCCTACTGGCTGCCGGCTTCGACATCGGCGGGAGGGATGCCGCAGCTGTCCTCCGTGCAGCCTTGCCGAATGCGCCGCCGGGCAAACCAGACATAGCCGCGTTCAAGCAGCCCCTGGAGCCGCAAGGCGCGGACGATCCCGGCGAGATGGCGCCAGCCGGGCATTGCGGACCAGAGCAGCAGAAAGGCCGCCGCGCCTGTGCGGATCTGCGTCCCTTCCAGCACATGGAAGCGGGCCATGGCCTCCTCCAGCGAGATCCCGAAACGCGCTGGGGCGCCCTGATCGGCGTGGATGTCGATCCACTCCAGCGGTCGGCGCGGTTGCAGCCGCTGGTAGAGTGCGATCTCGCGCCGGCAGAGCGGACAGCCGCCGTCGTAGAGCACGCGCAAGGGGGGCTGGCATCCCGTCGTCGGGCGATCCTGTTTCATGTCTGGGTTTCCTCTTGGCGGCACCCTGTGACGGGGCGCGGCGTCTGTCAGGTTTGAGTGCGTGGGTCAGCACGCTGCTCATCCGCCAGGTCGGCATGATGATCCTGGCTGGCAATTCGGTGAGAATGCGTCATCTTCACTGCTTTCCAATGGTCTCCGCGTCAGGATGATGTCTGCCGAATCGCTCCGTCCGGTCTTCAAGCTCGCGCTCGCGGTCTGCGTGATCGCCGTCGCCTATCTCGCCTTCGCGCCGCTCGAGACGCCGCCGCTCTTCACCTACGACAAGAGCAACCATCTGCTCGCCTTCTTCGTCATGGCTTGGCTGGCGGACATGAGCTGGCCAGGCCGGCGTTATGCGCTGTCGCGCTGGGGCTGGCTGCTGGCCTATGGCATGCTGATCGAGCTGGTGCAGCGCGAGCTGCCGTTGCGGGAGTTTTCCTTGCTGGATTTCGCGGCCGATGCCTTGGGCATCGGGCTCTACAGCATCGGGCGGGCCGCCCTCAACCGCTTTCGTTTCGAACACTGATACCCCGAGGCCTGTCGCGGCAGGCCCTTCTCTAGGTCATCAAGCTGGAGGTCGTCATGGAGACTGGACAGGTCGCTCGGGCCGCGGATTGGCCCACTGGCTTCATGCTCATCCAGGGCAATCGGCTGGAGGATCTGCGCAGCCTCATGGTCACCTGGATGCGGCGCTATCCGCTGGCGCCGCTGGAGGATGAGGTGATCCTGGTCCAGAGCAACGGCATTGCGCAGTGGCTCAAGCTGGCCCTGGCCGCGAACCCCAGTGAGAACCCCGCGGCTGAGAACTGGGCTGGCGACGACCTGGGCGGAGGCTGCGGGATCGCCGCCGCCATGCAGGTCATGCTGCCGGCGCGCTTCATCTGGCAGGCCTATCGCGATGTGCTCGGCGACCTGCCGGAAAGCTCGCCCTTCGACAAGGCGCCGCTGACCTGGCGCCTCTTTCGGCTCTTGGGTGATCTCTCCCCTCAAGCGTCCGATCTCCAGGCCTGTTTGGCGCCGCTGCGCGGATTCATGGCGGGCGATGACGAGCCCAAGCGCCGCTACCAGCTCGCCGCGCGGCTGGCCGACCTCTTCGATCAGTATCAGGTCTACCGTGCCGATTGGCTGGAGGCCTGGCAGTCTGGCGAGGACGTGCTCATTCGACCCAAGGGGCAGCGCGATCCGGTGCCGGATGCCCAGCGCTGGCAGCCGCTGCTGTGGCGGACCCTGACGGCGGATGTCGCCGCCGAGGCCGCGCCGGACGCCGCCCAGCTCGATCGCGCCAGTCGGGCGGAGGTGCATCGGGTCTTCCTGCGCACGCTGGCCGGCGGGGAGTCTGGTGCGGCGGGGCAGGGGGCTTACGAGCTTCCGCGCCGCGTCATCGTCTTCGGCATCTCCTCCCTCCCGCACCAGATGCTGGAGGTGCTGGAGGCGGTCTCCAGCCATGCGCAAGTCATGCTCTTCGTCCTCAATCCCAGCCAGCACTACTGGGGCGACATCATCGAGGGCCGCGAGCTGTTTCGGCAGCGCTATCGCCGCCATGCGGACCGCAAGGTCCCGGAGGCGCTGGACGAGACCCAGTGGCACCTGCACGGCCACCCGCTGCTGGCGGCCTGGGGCAAGCAGGGTCGCGACTACATCCGCCTGCTCGACGAGCACGATCAGCGCGAGCGCTACGAGGGTCACTTCCAGTCCCAAGACCTGTCGATCGACCTCTTCGACTCCCCCGGCGACCAGACCCTGCTGCAACAGCTCCAGGACGACATCCTCGAACTGCGCCCGCTGCACGAGCGTCAGGCGCTCGGCGCCCGCATCGACCCCGTTCAGGACCGCAGCATCGCCTTTCTGGTCGCCCATGGCCCGCAGCGCGAGGTCGAGATCCTGCACGACCAGCTGCTGGATGCCTTCGCGCAGTCGGCCAAGCAGGGAAGGCCGCTGCAGCCGCGCGATGTCCTGGTGATGGTGCCGGACATCGACGTCTACGCCCCGCATATCCAAGCCGTCTTTGGGCGGCTCGGCCCCGAGGATCCGCGCCATATCCCCTTCAATGTCTCGGACCAGGGCCAGCGTCGGCGCAACCCGCTGCTGATCGGACTGGAGACCCTGCTGGGTCTGCCGCGCGCCCGCTTCGCGGTCAGCGAGCTGCTCGACCTGCTGGACATCCCCGCCCTGCGCGAGCGCTTCGGCATCGGCGAGCCGGATCTGCCCCGGCTGCGCGGGTGGATCTCCGGCGCCAACATCCGTTGGGGGCTGGACGCCAAACAGCGGGCCGCCCTCGGGCTCCCGGACGGGCTGGAGCAGTGCACCTGGCGCTTCGGCCTGCGGCGCATGCTGCTCGGGTTCGCGACCGGCGGTGCCGGGGCCTGGCGGGGCGTCGAGCCCTACGACGAGATCGGCGGGCTGGAGGCCGCCTTGGTCGGCCCGCTGGTCCAGCTTCTGGAGATGCTCGAGCACTATTGGCAGGCGCTGCAGTCGCCCAGGACGCCGGGTGATTGGGCGGCGCTGGTCTCGCAGTTGCTGGCGGACGGCTTCAGCGCAGTGAGCGACGCGGACGGCTTGGCCATCGCCCAGGTCGAGCAGGCGCTGGAGCAATGGGTGGCGGATTGCCGCAGCGGTGGGCTGGATGGCGAAGCCCTGCCGCTGGACGTCTTGCGGGACGCGCTGCTCGCCGCGCTCGACCAGCCGACCCTCACTCAACGCTTCCTAGCCGGTTCGGTGAACTTTGCGACCCTAATGCCGATGCGCGCCATCCCCTTCCGCCAGGTCTGGCTGCTCGGCATGAACGACGGCGACTACCCGCGCAGCCGCCGTCCGCCCGACTTCGACCTCATGGCGGGCGACTACCGCCCCGGCGACCGCTCGCGCCGCGAGGACGACCGCTACCTCTTCCTGGAGGCCCTGCTCTCGGCGCGCGAGCGGCTGGTGATCAGCTGGGTGGGGCGCGGCATTCGCGACAACAGCCCGCGTCCGCCTTCCGTGCTCGTCGGCCAGCTGCGGGATCACATCGCCGCCGGCTGGCAGGCCGGAGAGGAGGGGGCCTCCTTGCTCGACGCCCTGACCACGGAGCATCCGCTGCAACCCTTCAGCCGCCACTACTTCACGCCCGAGCAGCGTCCGCAGCTCTTCACCTATGCCGCCGAATGGCGCAGCGTCCACGACCTGCCGACTCAACCAGGCCCGTCACAGGCCCTTTCGGTCTGGATGCCGGAAGGGCCGATTGGTTTCAAGTCGCTCGTGCCTTTCCTCAAGTCCCCCGTCGATGCCTTCTTCAACGAGCGCCTGCGTATCCCATCGCCGGAGGACGCCGAGGGTCTGGCGGATGTCGAGACCTTCGCGCTGGATGGGCTGGGCACCTGGCAGCTCAAGGACGAGCTGATGGCGCAGGCGTTCGCGCCCGGTTTGACCGAGGAAGCCTTGGATGCAGGGTTGCGCGCCGGTATCCAGCGCTTCCAGGCCCAGGGCCGGCTCCTGGAGGGCAGCTTCGGCGAGCTGATGGGGGACGGGCTCATCGAGACCTTGCCCGAGCTTCACGCGTCTTGGCTGTGCGCCCTCGCGCGATGGCCGCGCCCATTGGAGCGGCCGCTCCTGGTCCAACTCCAGGTCCAGTTGCCCGACGGCGGCTTGTTGAGTCTGGAGGACAGCATCGTCGGGCTGCGCGAGGGCGACGACGGTCGTGGTCAGGTGTTGCTGCAAACCAGCGGCCTGACCAAGAACCGCAGGTACCAGTGGCGCAACGCCATCCGGCCCTGGCTGTTGCATCTGGCGGCCCAGCTCGACGGTGAACCTGTGACCACCAGCCTGCTGACTCCCTCGGGCAAGGCGTCGTTTGCGCCCCTGCCGGCGGAAGCGGCGCGGGCCGCGCTGGAGCGCCTGCTTCTTGCATGGTGGCGGGGCATGCAGTCGCCCCTGCCGGTCTGCTTGAATACCGCCATGGCCTGGCTCGACTGCGACGGGCCGAGCGCGATCGGGGATGAGGACGTGGATCTCGACAAGGCCTGGGACAAGGCGGCTGGCGCGTTCGAGCGAGACCTGCAGTACAGCGCCTACCTGGGCCGCTGTTACGACAGCTTCGATGCCTTGTGGCAGGCAGGCCAGAGCAACCAGGAAGAGGAAGCCAGCCTCGTGGGGGGGCCCCCCCCCCCCCCCCCGGCCCCCCCCGCCCCCGCCCGCGCCGGGGGGGGGCCGCCCCCCCCCCCGCGGCCGCCG